>JAMOVG010000053.1 GCA_027061725.1 Desulfobacteraceae bacterium | reverse complement strand
TGAGGGCCACAGCCTCCATGCCGTATTCGGCGGCCTGCTTCAGGAGGGCATCAATGCGGATGGCGCCGTCGAGCAGGCTGTACTCGGTGTGCACATGCAGGTGAACGAAGGGGGTCTGGGATTCGGCCATGGTTCAGAGATCCTGTCCCGCCGGGCGGCGGGGAATTAGGCGGCCCCGGAGGGGCACATCAAGAAATAAACCCGACAAGGCGCGGGGCCGATGCGCCCGCGCCATTGGTGGCGTCCGGTGGTGATTGCCGCGCGGAGGGGCCCGGCCGGCGTCACTCCAGCCGGTAGTTGGGCGCTTCCTTGGTGATGATGACGTCGTGGACGTGGCTCTCGCGCAGGCCGCGGCCGATATCTTGACGAAACGCGCCTTCTCGCGCAGCTCCGAGATGGTGCGGCAGCCCACGTAACCCATGCCGGCCTTGAGGCCGCCTATCAGCTGCAGCAGGTTGGCCGAGAGGGACCCGCGGTAGGGAACCCGCCCGACGATGCCCTCGGGCACCAGTTTGTCGTCCTCGGCCTGCTCGGTCTGGTAGTAGCGGTCCTTGCTGCCCTTTTTCATGGCCTCCAGGGAGCCCATACCACGGTAGACTTTGTAGCTGCGGCCCTGGAACAGGATGGTCTCCCCGGGGCTCTCTTCGGTGCCGGCGAACAGGCTGCCGATCATCACCGAGTGGGCGCCGGCCGCGATGGCCTTGGTGATGTCGCCGGAGTACTTTATGCCGCCGTCGGCGATCATGGGCACGTCGGCCTCGGCGCAGGCCTCGACGCAGCCCATGATGGCGCTGACCTGGGGCACGCCCACGCCGGCCACGATGCGGGTGGTGCAAATGGAGCCCGGGCCGATGCCGATCTTGACACCGTCCACGCCGGCCTTGATCAGGTCGCGCGCCCCCTCGCCGCGGCCCACGTTGCCGGCGATCAGCTCAATGTCGGGGAAGTTCTGCTTCAGAAAACGCACCGCCTCGAGCACGTTGCGCGAGTGGCCGTGGGAGGTGTCGATGACGATGACGTCGGCGCCGGCTTCCAGCAGCCCGGCGGTGCGCTCCTCCATGTCCGGTCCCACGCCGATGGCGGCGCCCACCCGCAGCCGGCCCATGGCGTCCTTGCAGGCGTTGGGAAATTTCTTGATTTTCTCGATGTCCTTGATGGTGATCAGGCCGGTCAGCCGCCCGCGGCGGTCCACCACCAGCAGCTTCTCAATGCGGTGCTTGTGGAGCATCTTCTTGGATTCTTCCAGCGAGATGCCCTCGGAGACGGTGACCAGATTGTCCCTGGTCATCACCTCGGAGACCCTCTTTTCGAGGTTGGTTTCGAAGCGCAGGTCGCGGTTGGTCACGATACCCACCAGCTGGTCGCCCTTTTTGACCGGCAGCCCCGAGATGCGGTACTGCTTCATGAGTTCCAGCACCTCGGAAATAAGCTGGTCCGGGTGAATGGTAATGGGATCCACGATCATGCCGCTCTCGGATTTTTTGACCTTGTCCACCTCACGCACCTGGCTCTCGACGCTCATGTTGCGGTGGATGAAACCGATGCCGCCCTCGCGGGCCATGCAGATGGCCGTACGCGCCTCGGTAACCGTGTCCATGGCGGCGCTGACGATGGGGATATTAAGCTCCAGATTGCGCGTCAGCCGGGTGCGCACGTCGACGTCCCTGGGCAGAACGTCGGAGTAGCCCGGCAGCAGCAGCAGGTCGTCAAAGGAATAGGCCTCTTCGATCGGCAGTTTCAGCATGGGTTTTCCCCTCCGCAGGAAAAATCGGTCGGTTGTATTGATTGCGGTGCACCCCGGGTGGAGGTCCGGCATCGGCACCGCAAAAAGTGCCGATATCGGATTGCCCTGCCCATAGCAGATGCCCCCCCGATGCGCAATCATTATTTAGGAACGGTCAGCTGCCAGGTGTCCGCTTTTGGAAACGGGCAGTGTCATGGCTGACAGCGGCAACCGCGCAGGGCAATCGAAAGCAGCCGGACCCGCCGGTCCGGACAGATATCGTCTGCGCTGCATGAGCCCCGGCGGGAAAGCTCCGGCCGCCGGTGCATCCTTTTCCCGTCGGTTCTCCACCTGCGCGCCGCCGATGCCTGCCCGCCCCTCGAACCCAGAGGTACGCACCCAAGGAAGGGCTTCGGCATCAATCATGCCGATAGTTCCCTGCGATTGCCCTGTGCAGCCGCGAAAGCGGTTGTTGACAATCCCGACACTGGACTATAGGGTTGCAGTCTTTAACCCGGCGGAATCTTCAGAAAGGGCGGCAGGATCCATGCTCATCAAGATCAACCCCGTCAATCCCCAAGCACGCCTCATCCACAAGGTCATCGAGGTGTTGCAGCGCGGCGGCATCATCGCCTATCCCACCGATACCTACTACGGCATCGGCTGCGACATCATGAACAAGCGCGCCATACAGAAGATATACCAGATCCGGCAGCGGAACCGCAACAAGCCCTTCAGCTTCATCTGCTCGTCGCTGAAAAACATCAGCCGCTACGCCAAAGTAACCAACTACGCCTACAAGACCATGCGGCGTCTCCTGCCCGGCCCCTACACCTTCATCCTGGAGGGCACCAAACTGGTGCCCAAGATCATGCTGACCCGCCGCCGCACGGCCGGCATCCGCGTCCCGGACAGCCCCATCTGCCTGGACCTGGTGCGCGCCCTGGGAAACCCGGTCATCTCCACCAGCGCCAAGACGCCCGACGGCGTCCAGCTGGAGGACCCCTCGCTGATCCACGATATGTTCGGAAAACGCATCGACCTGGTCATCGACGGCGGCCCGGTGCCGGGGGAACCCTCCAGCGTGATCTCGCTTATCGGCGACACGCCGGAGGTGATCCGTGTGGGCCTCGGCGACGTCAGCAGTTTCCTGTAGCCCGACGTTCCCGGCGCCCCGCCACGCCACCGACCCCGTTTTTCAGTCCGAGGGCGGTCCCGGGTAGAGATAGCCGGCGTAGACGGCATGGTTGTGAATGGCGGCGGCCAGCTGCCGGGTCGCGGTTTCGGTGACGTAGCGCAACCAGGGGTACTTCTCCTTCGGTTCGCGCACGGTCTGGACGTCGCCCTTTAGGCCGGCCATCTCGGCAGCCCAGGCGACGGCGTCGTCCAGGTTGCCCAGCCGGTCCACCAACCCCAGCTTTTGGGCTTCCTGTCCCGAGAAGATGCGCCCGTCGGCCACCTTCCGCACCTTGTCCACCGCCAGAGCGCGCCCCTGGGCCACGTCCCGGATGAACTGGCCGTGGACCTGGTCGGCGAAGTCTTCCAGGATGCGTCGCTCCTCGGGCGTCATCTCGCGCACCGGCGACCCGATGTCCTTGTACTTGCCGCTCTTGATGACCACCGGGTACAGCCCGATCTTGTCCAGCAGGCCTCGAATGTTGGTGTAGCCCATGATGACACCGATGCTGCCGGTCAGGGTGCCGGGGTTGGAGACAATGCCGTCGCAGGCCGCGGCAATGTAATACCCGCCCGAGGCCGCTACGGCTCCCAGCGAGGCTACCACTTTCTTGGCCTGAGCGGTCTTGCGGATCTCGCGGTAGATCTCCTGGGAGGGCCCCACCGCGCCGCCCGGCGAATTCACGCGCACCACCACCGCCCGAATGGTGTCGTCCTCCCGGAAACGCTTGAGGATGTCCATCGTCTCGCGGGCGTCGGCGATGGCCCCGGAGACCTCCACGATGCCGATTTTTTCCCCGAACTTGAGTTCCGTGCGCCGCGAACCGGCGAAAATGAGCAGGCCGATGACCACCACGGTCGCACAGACCAGAGCGGTGAACACCAGCATGAAGAACAGCAGTGGATGCCTGCGTGAAAACATGGCGCCCTCCTTCCCAAATCGACAACTGGATGAAACGGGCGTTGCCCGCAGGCCGGCATCCCGCCCGCCTGTCGGGACGATGACGGCCGGCCGCCGGGGGCGTCGGAGAGGCCAGAGCTGTCCGGCCCTTGATCTCCGGCCCCCGAAAAAAGGAGGGGCCGGGGAAAAGCTGCGCTCTTCACCGGCCCCTGGTATTTCCTCAGGCGCTCAATGCGGTCACGATGGGACGCGTCTACTCCTCGCTGAGCTTGTCCTGGAGGTTCTCCCGCAGGATTTCACCGAAGGTCGACGTGGCCGGCCGCATGTTGTTGACGTACTCGCTGAGCAGGCTTTGGTCGTCCTCCATCTCCAGGCGCTTGATGGACAGGCCGATGCGCCGCTCTTCGCTGTTGATGTTCATGACCTTGGCGGTCAGCACATCGCCCACATTGAACATGCCCACCGGCGTCTTGATCTTTTCCTTGCTGATCTCCGAGACATGTACCAGCCCCTCGATGCCCTTTTCCAGCTCCACGAAAACGCCGAAATCGGTGACATTGGTGACCGTGCCGGTGATCTCGCTGCCCACCTCGTAGCGTTCACCGACGGTCTTCCAGGGGTCGGCTTCCAGCTGTTTGATGCCCAGCGAAAAGCGCTCGCTCTCCTTTTCGATGTCCAGCACCACCGCCTGCACCACGTCGCCCTTTTTGTAAAGCTCCGAGGGGTGCTTGATGCGCTTGGTCCACGAGATGTCGGAGATGTGCACCAGCCCGTCGATCCCCTCGTCGATGCCGATGAAAAGACCGAAGTCGGTGATGTTCTTGATCTTGCCCTCGATGGTGGTGCCCACCGGGTACTTTTCGCCGATGACATCCCAGGGGTTGGGCTCCACCTGCTTCATGCCCAGGGAGATGCGCCGGCTCTCGGGTTTGATGTCCAGCACCACGGCCTCGACCATCTCGCCCACCGAGACCACCTTGGAGGGGTGGCGGATCTTACGCGTCCAGGACATCTCGGACACGTGGATGAGGCCCTCGATGCCCTCCTCCAGCTCCACGAAGG
This sequence comes from Desulfobacteraceae bacterium, assembly GCA_027061725.1. Taxonomy (GTDB): domain Bacteria; phylum Desulfobacterota; class Desulfobacteria; order Desulfobacterales; family JALSRD01; genus JALSRD01. The sequence goes on along the minus strand of JAMOVG010000053.1, from coordinate 10,437 downwards.
CGCCGTAGTCCGTCAGGCTGACCACCTTGCCGGTCACCCGCGAACCCACGGGGTATTTCTCGGCCGCCGTGGACCACGGATCCGGGGTCAGCTGCTTCATGCCCAGCGAAACGCGCTCCTTCTCCAGATCCAGGTTGAGAATCTTGACCGTGATTTCGTCGCCCACCGAGAAGATCTCCGAGGGGTGCTTGACGCGGCCCCAGGAAATGTCGGTGATGTGCAGCAGACCGTCGACGCCGCCCAGGTCCACGAACACACCGTACTCGGTGATGTTCTTGACCACGCCGTCGACCACCTTGCCCTCGTAAATGCTGGCCAGGGTGGCGGCGCGCTTGGCTTCACGCTCCTCTTCCAGGATGACCCGACGCGACAGCACGATGTTGCTGCGCTTGCGGTTGAACTTGAGAATGCGGAAATCGAAGGTTTTGCCCACCATGTCGTCCAGGTTGCGCACGGGGCGCAGGTCCGCCTGGGATCCGGGCAGGAAAGCCTGCACGCCGACGTCCACCGAGAAACCGCCCTTGACGCGGTTGGTGATGGTGCCCTCGATGGTCCCGTCGCTGTTGTAGACCCGCTTGATCTCTTCCCAGACCTTGACCTGGGCGGCCTTTTCCTTGGACAGCACGAGGATTTCGTTCTCGTCGTCCAGCCACTCCACCATGACCTCGACCCGGTCGCCGACCTTGGCGGTGACGTTGCCGTCCTCGTCGAGGAACTCGTGAATGCCGATCTGTCCCTCGGACTTATAGCCGATGTCGACCAGAACATGGTCCTTGTCCACCGAAATGATCTCCCCGGTGACGACCTCACCCTCGGCGAACTGCTTGAAACTCTCCTCGTACATCTTCATGAGGCTGTCCATGCCGCCCTCTTCCTCGTCAAAGGCGTCGCCGTCGTCCTGGGCCTGCGCCGCTTCATCGCCGTCGTCCACGGCCGGTTCGGGCGCGGCTTCCTCCTGCGGCGTATCCGCCGGGGTGCCCGCCTCCTCGGCCGGTGCCGCAGCGTCTTCCGGCGGCCCCGAATTTTCCGGGATCTGTTCTTCCGGCGCCGTTTCGTTCACGTTGCCGGTCTGTTCCGATGAACCGTTCTCAACCTGTTTTTCCATTAAACCAATACCCCCTTAGCCAGTATTTAATTTGCGGCACCCTTCATTGTGCGGCATAAACTAAAAATATAACAGACCGTCCCCGAAAAAACAACCTCTATTTTTCGCGGATTTTCACCCAAAATCCCGTCGGCACCCCCTCACCCGATCCGGACCCGCGCCGTCATTGCCGCTGGGCCACCAGTTGTGCGATCTCGGAAAGCACCTCCTCGATGGAAAGGTCGCTGGTGTCAATGCGCACGGCGTCATCGGCCATTTTGAGCGGCGCCAGCTGCCGCGAACGGTCATTCTCGTCGCGACGCCGGATGTCCTCGCGCACCTCCTCAAGACGCTGGCCGCTGTCGCCGAGTTCCCTGTAACGGCGCCGGGCGCGCTTTTCCAGCGAAGCGTCCAGGAATATCTTTACCGCCGCGTCGGGGAAAACCACGGTGCCCATGTCACGCCCCTCGAAGACGCACCCGCCTTCACGGCCCAAGCGGCGCTGCAGTCCCAGCAGGCACTGCCGCACCACGGGCAGGGCCGACATGCGCGAGGCCAACATGGAGATCCGGGGCGTGCGCAGCTCGTCGGTGACATCGCGGCCGTCGATGAGAACCCGCATGGCCCCGTCGTCGGTCCAGACGGCCTCCAGCTGCAGTTCTTCCAGCAGGCGCCTCACGGCGCGTTCGTCGTCGACATCGATGCCCGCACGGTCCGCCTTCCAGGCAATGCCGCGGTAGAGCGCGCCGGTATCCACGTAGCGGTAGCCCAGAAGCTGCGCCAAACGCCGGCTGATGGTGGTCTTGCCGGCCCCGGCCGGACCGTCGATGGTGATAATGGGCGCCGTCACGGCGCGCCTCCCCGGACTTCGGCAAAGGCCGCCAGGAAGCGGCGGTTTTCTTCGGGCAGCCCCACGTTGATGCGGATGTAGTTCGGATAGCCGTAGGCGCTCATGGAGCGCACGATAACGCCCCGGCGCAGCATGGCCTCGTAAAAACGGTCCGCCGAACCCTGCACGTCGATGAGAAAAAAGTTGGCCTGGCTGCGAAAATAGGGGGCACCCAGCTCATCCAGCCCGGCCCACAGGGAGTCCAGGCCCTCGTGTACCAGGCGCACGGTCTCTTCCAGAAAGGCGTCCTCGGACAGCGCGGCCCGGGCCGCGCACAACGCCGGGCGGCTGACGTTGAAGGGCTGGCGTACGCGGTGGAGCACCAGTGCCAGCTGCGGCGACATGACACCGTACCCGATGCGGATGCCCGCCAGGCCATAAGCCTTGGAAAAGGTGCGCAGCACCACTACGCTCTTTTCGCCGTCGATCCACTCGACGCCGTTTAGCGCCGCGGGGTCGCGCACGAACTCGATGTAGGCCTCGTCGACGACCACGGCCACGTGGTCGGGGATGCGCGCCAGAAATTTTTCAAAGTCGTCCCTGCCGATGACCGTCCCGGTGGGGTTGTTGGGGCTGCACAGAAAGACGATGCGCGTACGGTCCGTGACCGCGGCCAGTACGGCCGCCAAGTCGATGCCCAACGAGGCGTCCAGGGGAACGCTCACGGCCCGGGCGCCGGTCCAGCAGGCGCACAGGGAATACATCAGAAAGGACGGCTGCGGGATGACGACCTCGTCTCCGGGCAGCAGCAGGGCCCGCGTGAGCATGCCGATGACATCGTCGGAGCCGCACCCCAGCACAACACCGCCGTGCGCAACGCCCAGGCGCTGCGCGACGGCCGCCGTCAGTTCAGCGCCGCCGTCGGGATAGCGGTTTAGCTGCCCGCAGGCTTCGCGCATGGCCGCCACGGCCGCCGGCGAGGGCCCCAGCGGGTTCTCGTTGGAGGCCAGCTTGACGGCGTCGCAAATGCCGTACTCCCTGGCCAGTTCCTCGATGGGTTTGCCCGGCACGTACGGTTTCAGGGCGAGAATGTGATCGGGGACCGGCAGTTTCATGGATTCAACGGGCTATTTCCCCTGCGCGGCCTTCCTGCCGGCTTCCAGCGCCTTGAGGTTCAGGGGAATGAGCTTCTCCTTGCGCTTGAACTCTTCCTTGACCGACTCTTTGAGCCGCTCGAAGTCCACCATGCCGCTGCGGGCCACGAAAGCGGCCAGGGCCACGATGTTGGCCGTGCGCACGTTTCCCAGTTCCTTGGCGATCTCGATAATGGGCACCACCAGCTCGTCCACGTCGTCGCGTCCGCTGTCGATGTCGATCAGCGAGCCGTTGATGAAAATCACGCCGCCGGGCTTGACCGTGGGGGCGAATTTTTCCAGGCTGGGACGGTTCATGGCGATCAGGTGACGGGGGTTCTTGATGATCGGCGACCCGATGGGCCGATCACTGACCACCACCGTGCAGTAGGCCGTGCCGCCCCGCATCTCCGGCCCGTAAGACGGAATCCAGACCACCTCGAAACCCTGTTCCATGGCGGCGTGGGCCAGGATCTTGCCCATCAGCATGATCCCCTGCCCCCCAAAGCCGGCCAGTTTGACTTCATTCTGCATGTTCGCCTCCTCGGGTTACTCGGGTGTCTTGAGATCGCCCAGCTGGTAGTAGGGCAGCATCTGCTCCTCGGCCCACTTGACGGCCTCCACCGGCGTCAGGCCCCAATTGGTGGGGCAGGTGCTGACCACCTCTACAAAACTGTAGCAGCGGCGTTCCAGTTGGTAGGTAAAGGCCCGCTTGATGGCCTTCTTGGCCTTGACGATGTACTTGGGCTTGATGGCCGCCTGGCGCGTGATGTAGGCCGGCGTCTGCAGGGCCGCCAGCAGTTCGGCCACCTTGATGGGCATGCCCACCTCGTCCACGTTGCGGCCGAAGGGCGATGTGGTGGTGCGCTGGTCCGGCATGGTGGTGGGCGCCATCTGGCCGCCGGTCATACCGTACACCGCGTTGTTGACGAAAATGGTGGTGAAGCGCTCCCCGCGGTTGGCGGCGTGGATGATCTCGGCCATGCCGATGCTGGCCAGGTCGCCGTCCCCCTGGTAGGTGAACACCACCAGATCCGGCCGCACGCGCTTCATGCCGGTGGCCATGGCCGGTGCCCGCCCGTGGGCAGACTCCTGGAAATCGAAGGTGAAGTAGTTGTAGCACAGCACCGCGCAGCCTACCGGCGCGATGCCTACCGTGCGCCCCCGGATGCCCAGTTCATCGATGACCTCTGCCACCAGGCGGTGGATCACGCCGTGGGTGCACCCCGGGCAGTAGTGGGTCGGCACATCGGCAAGGGCCTCGGGTTTTCTGAAAGTTTTTCCCATTTTCACTGACTCCTCGTTTTCCGGCCGGCGTCGGGCCAGCGGACGTCCGCCCGTGGCGAGATCTCCGCAGCCGGCGGTTTCATTCCGACCTCAGGCCGGCCTGACGACATCGATCACTTCTTCGGGCGTGGGGACCTCACCGCCGCACTTGCCGAACCACTCGACCGGCCGCAGGCCGCACACCGCCCGCTGGACGTCCTCGAGCATCTGGCCCATGTTCATCTCGATGGCGAAGACCTTTTTGCAGCTTTTCTTTTCGGCCGCCTCGCGCACCGCCGTCTCGGGATACGGAAAAACCGTCTGGGGACGGATCATGCCGACTTCCACACCCTCTTGTTTGAGCATGTCGATGGCCGTGCGGCACACCCGGCTCATGGTGCCGTAGCTCACAATCAGGGCCTCGTAGTCGCCGTCGGTGTTATAGGCCTCGTAGCGCACGTCCTCACGCGCCATCTGCTCGTACTTGGCCTTGAGGTGCAGGTTGTGGGCGTTGAGTTCCTCGGGGTCCAGGTACAGCGACTTGACCAGGTTGCGCCGGTCGCTGCCGCGGGTGTCCATGCCGTTGGTGGCCCAGTCGTCCTTGTTGCTGGGCGCGACCTTGAGGTCGTCGTGAAACTCCACCGGCTCCATCATCTGCCCGATGAGGCCGTCGCCCAGGATCATCACCGGATTGCGGTACTTCTCGGCCAGCGGAAAAGCCATCATGACCATCTCCACGGCCTCCTGGACACTGGCCGGCGCCAGCACCAGCATGCGGAAGTCCCCGTGTCCGATGCCCTTGGTGGCCTGCAGGTAGTCGGCCTGGGACGGCAGGATGCCCCCCAGCCCGGGGCCGCCGCGCATGATGTTGACGAAGACCGCCGGACACTGGGCCCCGGCGATGTAGCTGATGCCCTCGCTCATCAGGCTGATGCCGGGGCTCGACGACGTGGTGAAGACACGCTCACCGCAGGCGGCGGCTCCAAAGATCATGTAGGAGACGGCCACCTCGCTCTCGCCCTGCAGGAATACACCGCCCACCTCGGGCATGCGCCGCGACAGGTACTCGGCCACTTCCGACTGGGGGGTGATGGGATAGGCGAAATAGTTCAGGCAACCGGCGCGGATGGCGGCTTCGCCGATGGCTTCGTTGCCCTTCATCAGAATTTTGCTCATGATGCCTCACTCCTTGTCCTGCACGCGGTGCCCGCGACTGCCGTAGGGGGCCGCATGCCGGTGTTGTCGTTCATCCCTTTTCCGGCGGGGACACTTCCTCGGCCTCGCTGATGGTGATGGCCACGTCGGGGCACATGCGGCAGCAGGTGGCGCAGAAGACGCAGTCTCCGGGGCGCGCCTGGTAGGCCGGGAAGTAGCCCTTGGTGTTGACCTTGTCGGCGATTTCCAGGACGTGCTTGGGGCACACGCTGACGCACAAGCCGCAGCCCTTGCAGAGGTCCTCGTCGATCCGGTACACGTATTCCATGGTTTCTATACACCTCCTGTTTGCAGGCGGGCGCCCCGGGGCGCGGATGCGCCGAAGGCCGCGGCCTTCTTCCAGGGGGGCACCAGCTGGCGGGTTATGGGCAGCAGGGGGCAACTGAGCCTCCCCGCGTCGATACGGGGCCGCAGCCGGACGTCGGCGGTAATGAAGGCCAGCGACAGGCCGCTTTCGTCGGCCAGCCGGCGGACGAAGTCGTGCCCCGAGTAGATGTCCTCTACGGTGGTCTCCTCCATCAGGTTGGCGTTGCCGATAAAGCCGGTGATCGGCGCCTTGGCGGCGGCTTCGATACGGCGCTGCACCTTCCGGCAGCCCTCTACGGTGCTGGTGTAAGGCCGGAAGGGATTGATGACCTGGAGCATGGTCACCTCGTGGTGTCTGAGCGCGTCATAGAGCGCCGCCAGCACGGTGGCCCCGGCTTCCCCGCCGCCGACATCCAGGATGGTCAGCTGGGCCGGCTGGCGGATAAGCCCGCCGATCTCGGGAATCAGGATCGGCAGGTCGGCCTGCAGGTACTTCTCGGGGGGGATGGCCACCCCGATGCCGCAACCCGTGAGCTGGCGCCGGGCCTCGCGGGTGCGGAAGTAGGGGTTGACCAGGTCCAGATCGGCGATGCGAACGTCGCAGCCGGCCTGCCTGCGGTAAACCGCCAGGTTGATGGCCACCTCGGTCTTGCCGCTGCCGAAATCGCCCACGATGATGACGATGCCTTCCAGGGTAATGTCCATCTCGCTCCGGGGCCCGCATTCTTTGACCTGAAAAAACAACGCCGCCCCGGGCAAACGGATCGCCCAATCCAGGGGCGGCAGCAACCCAACTGGAAACTTTTATTTTCAAGCCGGTTCAATGTCAAGATGAAATAGACGGGGCCGGGCGGCTGCCGGGAGTCAACATCGGGGGCCTGGGGGGTCGGGGACCGAATACGACCGCCGGCGGGGACGAAAAAATGTTTTGCTTTTGGCCCGATTTTCTGGATAAATCTGCTGGAAAACCGGCCTGCCGGCCGACCGCATCCAGGGAAAGAAAGCCATGACGACCGTTCGCACCGGACTGGAAATTTTCACCGACGACCCGCCCGCGTGGTGCCGCCGAAAGCGTCTGGGCCTGCTGTGCAACCCGGCCTCGGTGGACCGCCGCCTGCGCCATGCCCGCGACCTGCTGGCGCAGCGTTTCGGCGACGGCCTGGCCGCCCTGTACGGCCCCCAGCACGGCTATTTCGCCGAAAAGCAGGACAACATGATCGAGTCCGGCCACCTCACGGACCCGCAGCTGGGCATTCCCATTTTCAGTCTCTACAGCCGGGTGCGCAAGCCCACGCCGGAAATGATGGAACCCATCGACATTCTCCTGGTGGACCTGCAGGACGCCGGCTGCCGGGTCTACACCTTCATCTACACGCTGTCGTACTGCATGGAAGCTGCCGCCGAGGCGGGCCGGAAGGTCGTGGTGCTGGACCGCCCCAACCCCGTGGGCGGCCAGTTGGTGGAGGGCGGCCGCCTGCGCCCGGAGCTGGCCTCCTTCGTGGGCCGATACCCCATTCCCATGCGCCACGGCCTGACCATCGGCGAACTGGCGCGCTTTTTCAACCGCGAGGGCGGCATCGGCTGCGAGCTGGAAGTGGTGCCTATGCAGGGGTGGCGCCGGGACATGTACTTCACCGACACCGGCCTTCCCTGGGTGGCCCCCTCGCCCAACCTGCCGACGCCGGCATCGGCGCTGGTCTACCCCGGCCAGGTGATCTGGGAGGGCACCAACGTCTCCGAGGGGCGCGGCACCTGCCAGCCCTTTGAGCTGTTCGGCGCGCCCTTCATCGACCCGGCCGCGGTGGCTTCCCGCCTGGAAACCGAGGCCACGGAGGGTGTCGTGCTACGCCCCTGCCACTTCGAACCGACGTCCAACAAGTGGCAGGGGCGGCTGTGCCGCGGGTTCCAGCTGCACGTCACCGATCCGCGGACCTACCGCCCCTACCGCACCAGCCTGGCCCTGCTGCAGGCCGTGGCAACCGCCCGGCCCGGGGATTTCGAGTGGAAGCCGCCGCCCTACGAATACGAGTTTGAAAGGCTGCCCATCGACCTGATCACCGGAGACGCACGCGTGCGGGAGCATATCGAACAGGGGCGGCGCATTATGGATCTGGTACATAGCTGGCAACCGGAAGTCGACGCGTTCGCTGCGCTTTCCAGCCGATACCACTTGTACCAAAGCTGATAGCCGAAAGCCGACGGCGGCAGGCTTTTAATCGAAACCCTTCAAGGATCGAGGCACACGCATTGACAGATGACGCCATACAGTGGGTACGGCGGCGCTTCAGGGGCAACAAGGTCTGGCTGGCCACCGACGAGAGGGGCCGCCCGTTGGAAAAAAAAGGCAAGCAGCTGATCAAGTACCAGGTCGACCAGCCCTATGAGTACTGGGTGCACGCCCGCAACGTCAGGCCCCTGTCGGAAACGACTTCGCCCGCAAAAAAGAAAGCGCCCCGGCGCGCCCGTAAGGCCCCGCGCCACCGGCCGCCGGAGCCGGCTTTTCCCGGCAGCCGTGATCTGAATGACGGGGCCATCCACGTCTTCACCGACGGCGCCTCATCGGGCAACCCGGGCCCGGCGGGCATCGGCGTGGTGCTGCGGCACCGTGACCGCGTCCGGGAAATCTCGGCTTACATCGGAAAAACCACCAACAACGTGGCTGAACTGGAGGCCATCCGGCGTGCGCTGCAGGCCATCCGGCGACGCGATCTGCCCGTGCGCCTGTACACCGACAGCAGCTACGCCCTGGGGCTTCTCTCGCAGGGGTGGAAAGCCCGAAAAAACGTGGAACTGGTGGAGGAAATCCGGGAACTGGCGGAAACGTTCAGGGACCTGAAATTCATCAAGGTCAAAGGCCACGCCGGACTGGCGGACAACGAGCGGGCCGACGAGCTGGCAACCTCGGCCATCAGCGACAGGGCCTGACGCCGGCGATCGTCAAAAACAGCAAAGGCGGGGCACCGCTCTGCCGGTATCCCGCCTTTATTGCTGACGCGATGAGGTTTGGACTGCGTATGGCGTAACGCCGCGCCACTGTATCGCAGGCGTTTATTTCTTATCGGACTTGAGGCTTTCGATCTCTTTTTTGAGGTCGTCGATCTCTTTCTTGTATTTCTCGGTATCTTCCGTGTTCACGGCAGGCTCGGTCGTATCGTCTTTCTTCCAGCTGTCCTTGAGTTCATCAAACCCCAGGTAGAGCGCCAGGCCGCCGCCCATGAGCAACATGATAGGCACCACGCCGGCAAGCACCTGCAGGAATTCGCTGAACCACACCGAAATGCCAATGAGACCGAGAACCGCTGCAACTGCACCACCAATTAACGTTTTCATAAAAGATCATCCTCCTTTGACTGATTTACGTATTTTGAAAACAAAAAAGAAAAGCGCGATGCTGTGATTTCAGACCCAGCCGGGCAACCCGCGGCCCTCTTTCGGCGACGCTCGGTACCCGCTGTCGACCTGGGGAGCGAATCATTTTCCCGAAAGGAGATATCATAACATCTTTTTGAACGCAAGCTAAAAAATGTCCCTGGGGGGTGCCGCCAGCACCATTTCTAACAATCCGGCTTCATTGAAAAATCACCTGTGTCCAAGCGGCGCCGTAGACGAGCCCGAGCGGCTGCGGGCCGCACGGGAAACGCGGCGCCGATGACCGCTCGCCCCGATCATCACCGAGTTTGGGGTTGCATTCGTATAGCCACTTTGGTAATTTTTTTGGTTTACGGGCAGTGAGGCCCTTGCCGGGCATCGACGCACGGCAAGGAACTTTTCCGCGACCTGAAATCCTCTAGCGGCACGGCACCGAAACCTTTTTCGCGTTTTCAAGCAGGACGCCAACAACCATGTCAAAACCGCAATCGTCTCCCCCGGAGCAGCCCGCCAAGGGCTGGCTGCTTAAACTGCTCAAAGGCAAAGCGCTCTATTTTTCGTGCCGGCTGCCGGCCCATATCGGCCACGTCTGCAACTGGCTGATCCGGCTCTTCTACTCCGGTATCGTGCTGGAGGACAAACAGGCCCAGGTGGTCAGCGGGCTGCCCGACGACGCCATCGTCGTCTACACCAACAAGTTCAAGAGCTATTTCGAGTTTCTCTTCACCCACAGCCGCACCCATCAGCTGGGGCTCCCGTGCCCCGAAATCGGGTTCGGCTACCACATCCGCGTGCTTCAGCCGCTTTCCCGGCTTTTTCGCATCATTGTGTCCCAGACCAACTATTTCGTGCACAATTTTCGCCTGCCGGACCCCTACGACAGCGGCATGGTGGGCGAGGAACTGCCGCAGATCGGCGCCGCTTTTTTCTCCCTGGGAGAAAAGGGCGGCCTGTACCGACGCTTCGTGAAAGCCGAGCAGGACCCGGTTCAGTTTCTCATTCGCCTGCAGTGGGAAATCGGCAGGCCCATCTATTTCGTACCCCAACTGATGTTCTTCAGCCGCAAACCCTCGCGGACCAACCTGACCCTGCGTGACATGCTCTTCGGCAGCGACATCCGCCCGGGCCGCCTGCGCCGCCTGTGGATCATGTTCCGCAAGCCGGGCAAGGTTTTCGTAGAGTTTTCGCGCCCGCTGAACCTGTCGGAGTTTCTCAAGACCGCCGCCAGCGAAGAG
>JAMOVG010000052.1 GCA_027061725.1 Desulfobacteraceae bacterium | reverse complement strand
CGACATCCGCCAGGACCGTCAGCCAGTCGCCCCTGGCCACGCGGTGCACCTCGCTGCGCACGGCCTCCATGCGCTCCTGGAAAAGGTCCGCCAGGCCGGCGGCCGGCGAGGCAGGCGCAGCGGCCGCCGCGGGCCGCGCAACTTCCGTAAAGTCGGCGCAGGCGCGCTCGAGCCGGGCGAAGATATTGCCGCGGGCCGCATCACTCATTTTCCACCCCCTTTTCCCGCCGCACCAGTTCGTGCAGCGACCTGGACGCCGGGCGCGGCGGCGTGCGCACGACGCTCCACGCCTTGAGCGACCCCATGGCCGGCAGGCGGTCGCCCAGCAGGGCCCCGGCCCTTACGGCCAGGGCGTTGATCAGCGGCACGCGGTTCATCAGCGCCCACCCCTTCCAGGCCAGCCGCTCCAGGGGGTCGGCGGTTTCGGCCGCCGCGGCCAAGTCCCGGCGCAGGCGCCGCAGCAGCCGCGGGATGGGAATCTTCACCGGGCAGACCTCCTCGCAGGCGTTGCACAGGCTGGAGGCCGTTGCCAGCACGCCGGCACGCGCCAGGCCCTCCATCTGGGGCGTCAGGATCTCGCCGATGGGCCCCGGGTAGACGAAGCCGTACGCATGCCCGCCCAGCCGGGTGTACACCGGGCAGTGGTTCAGGCAGGTGCCGCAGCGCACGCACAGCAGGGTCTCGCGCATGACCGGGTCGGCCAGGATGCGCGTGCGGCCGTTGTCCAGGATGATCAGGTGCACCTCCAGCGGACCGTCCTTTTCGCCGGGTTTGCGCGGCCCGCTGATCATGTTGAAGTAGGTCGTCACCAGCTGGCCGGTGGCCGAACCCGTCAGCAGACGCAGCAGCGGCGGGATGTCCTCGAGTTTTTCGATCACCTTCTCCAGGCCCATGACCGCGATGTGCACCGGCGGCACCGTGGTGCACATGCGGCCGTTGCCCTCGTTTTCCACCAGGCACAGGGTGCCGGTCTCGGCCACCGCGAAGTTGACGCCGCTCAGCCCCACCTGGGCCGCAAAGAACTTGCGCCGCAGGGTGCGCCGGGCGATGGCGGTCAGCTCTTCGACATCCTCGGTGTAGGGGGCCTCCGGGATCTTCTCGTGGAAGGTGCGCGCCACCTGGTCCCGGTTCTTGTGGATGGCGGGCACGATGATGTGCGAGGGCGGCTCGTTGTCCAGCTGGATGATGAATTCGCCCAGGTCGGTCTCCATGGACTCGATGCCGTGGCGCTGCAGAAAGGGGTTGAGGTGCATTTCCTCGGAGACCATGGACTTGCCCTTGACCAGGCGCGTGGCGTCGTGGGAGCGCATGATGTCCAGCACGGCCTGGTTGGCCTCGTCGGTGGTTTCGGCCCAGTGCACCCGGATGCCGTTGGCGGTCAGGTTTCGCTCCAGCTGCGCCAGCAGGGCGGGCAGCCGGCTCAGGGCACGGCGCTTGATGGCGGCCCCCCGTTCGCGCAGTTCCTCGGTCTCCTGCGGGTCGGCAAAAACGCTGTTGCGCTTTTCGATGAGCGTGTCCATGGCCGCGCGCAGGTTCCGCCGCAGCTGCCGGTCGGCCAGGGCCCGGGAAACGTTGCCGGCAAAATCGAACGAATCAGTTTGTCTCATGGGTCCGCTCCCATATGAACTGCGCCAGGTGCATGCAGGACACCGGCAGGCGGCGCTTTTCCATGGCGCCCGCGATGTTCATCAGGCAGCCGCAGTCGATGCCGAGCACCACCGCGGCGCCGGTGTCCAGGATGTCGTCGACCTTGTCGGTCACCATGGCCGCCGAGATCTGCGGCTGCTTGACGGCGAAGGTGCCGCCGAAGCCGCAGCACTCCGATTCACGCTGCAGTTCCACCAGTTCCACGTTGTCGAGCCGGCGTATCAGCGACTTGGCGTATCCGATGACCTTCATCTCGCGCAGGGCGTGGCACGACGAGTGCCAGGTGACCTTGAGCGCCGCGCCGCGGTCCTGCAGGCGCAGGCCCGGAAGCTCGGCCAGGAACCGGGAAAACTCGACCACGCGCCCGGAAAAATTCCGTACGCTGTCCAATTCCGGGCGGCCGGCAAAGAGTTCCGGGTAGTGGTACTTCATCATGCCGGCGCAGGAGCCCGAGGGCACGACGACGGGGTAGTCTTTAGGAAAGCTGCGCACCTGCCGCAGGGCCACCGCGCGCGCCTCGTCGAAAAAACCCGAGTTGTAGGCCGGCTGACCGCAGCAGGTCTGCCGCTGCGGAAAGACAACCTTCAGGCCGTGGCGCTGCAGCAGACGAATGGCGGCCAAGCCGGCCTGGGGATAGAAGGCATCGATCAGACAGGTGCCGAAAAAGTAGACCGTTTCATAACGCAGGGGATCGTTCATGGTCACTCCTGGCGGGATGCAGGGAAAAATAGACGGCGACGATTTCCGCCGCGGCGGCCGCGGGCCTCGATGTAGGGACGAGCGCCGCCTCCCGGGTTTGCCTGACGCTACCTTCCGCCATCTGCGATGTCAAGCGCAAAGCCAGGGCAATCGCATGTAGCCTGATCCCGCCGGGGCGGGCAGGGTTCGTCTGTGCTCCGTGAGCCCCGGCGGGGATGCTCCGGCCGCCGGCGCTGAAAGGCAAAAACTCGCTGCGCTCAGACAGTTTGCCTTTCTTCACGCACCGCCGGCCTGCGCATCTTTTTCCCGCCGGTTCTCCAACTGCGAACAGCCGAACCCTGCCCGCCCCTCGAACCCGGGTGTACGCAAGCTACGAAAAATCACGGCATTAATGTTATTTGTGATTGCCCTGGGCGCAAAGCGGTTTTGCTTGACGCGGGGACGCTCCGGCGGGTACAGTGGCCCAGCTTCGCCCGCTGCGCCGCGGCGCACGGGACGCGGCACCCGTCACAGCCAACCGATTCCTGGAAAGAGAGGGAAAAGACCATGAAATCCGTTTGCGCCGTCATCTGCGCCGTACTGCTGCTGGGAACTTCGGCGGCCACGGCCGGTGATCTCCAGCAGGGCATCGCCGGCATGAAATGGGGCGACCCGGTGATGGACCTGAGCCGCTTCAAGCAGGTCCTTTCCAAAGGCGACGTCAATCTGTACGTAGACACCGAGGGCGTCTACACCCTGGCCAACGTCGAGGCCACCCGCGCGCTGTTCGGGTTTTACCAGGACCAGCTTTTCGCCGTATTCCTGGCCATCGCCTCACCGGAGGTCTTCGCCGATGTGCGGCGGGCGCTGAAAGCCCAGCTGGGGAACCCCGAGACGACCATCACGCTGAAAAACCCCAAGAAGGTCTACAAGTGGAAGCGCGGCAAGGTGCGGGTTAAGCTCAAGGAATATACAGCCACAGGGGAGATGAAACTCGCCTTTTACTACACGCCGCTGTCGCGCAAGCTCAACAAGGCCGAGCTGGAGCAGATGAGCGACCCGCAGCGGGTACAGTTTCTCCCCATCACGCCCCACGGCCGCCCGCGTGCCATTCCCGTCCTGAACTTCTAGAAGGGGCCCGTTGTCGGTTGTCCGCGGCCCGTTGCCGGCATGACAACGGGCCACGGTTTGCTTTCCCCGCCCTGCACCTGTCCGTGCGGGTCTGTCCACCCCTCTTCCCCACAATGGACAACAGGCAGAGGGCTGCGGGCTATTTGCCCAGCGCGTCCAGCGCCTTGAAGATGGCGTCGCGGATCTCCTCCACCTTGCCCACGCCCTCAATGCGGATGTACTTGGGCGCGTTGGGGTCGCCGGAGGCCTCCCACTTCTTGTAGTACTCTACCAGTGGCTCGGTCTGGGAGTGGTAGACTTCCAGGCGCTTGCGCACGGTCTCTTCCTTGTCGTCGTCACGCTGGATCAGCGGCTCGCCGGTGACGTCGTCCTTGCCCTCCTCCTTGGGCGGGTTGAAGATGACGTGGTAGGTGCGTCCGCTGGCCAGGTGCACCCGGCGGCCGCTCATGCGTTTGATGATCTCCTCATCGGGCACATCGATGTCCACCACCGCGTCGATGGGCACCCCGGCCTCCCTCATGGCGTCGGCCTGGGGAATGGTGCGCGGAAAACCGTCAAACAGAAAACCCTTCTCGCAGTCCGGCTCCTTGATGCGCTCCTTGACCAGCCCGATGATTACGTCGTCGGGCACCAGTCCGCCGGAGTCCATGTAGGTCTTGGCCTGCTTGCCCAGTTCGGTCCCCGCCTTGACGGCCGCACGCAGCATGTCGCCGGTGGAAATCTGCGGAATGTTGTACCGCTCCTTGATGAAGTTGGCTTGCGTTCCCTTGCCGGCTCCCGGACCTCCCAACAGAATCAAACGCATACGCTACCTCCCTTTTCCTTGCAGTACCTGATGATGGTTAAACCTCCAACCCCTTGTGCCTCTGTGCCTTTGCCCTTTTGCGCCGTTCTTTAAAGCCGCCGCCCCGTTTCCGGTGCGGGGCGGCGAGTTACTGAATTAGTTAAGGACGTCCCTAGCGCTTGATGACCTTCATGCCGTCCTTGCGGTCCTGGACCAGGTAGCCGTGCCGCTGAATTTCGTCGCGCAGCTGGTCCGACAGCGCCCAGTCCCTGGCCGCCCGCGCCGCCTTGCGCCGCTCGACCAGTTCCTGGATCTCGGGCGGCAGGGCCTCCTCGCGGGCCACCTTTTCCAGGTCCAGGCCCAGCACGCGGTCGAAGTCCAGCACCGTGGCCCTTTTGACGGCCGGGTCCAGGCGGGCCTTGAGGGTCTCCTGCACCACGGCCATGGCCACCGGCATGTTCAGGTCGTTGTTGACCGCCGCCAGGAACTTCTCCCGGAACTCCGGGTGCGCTTCGGCCGCGCCGCCGCCCTCTTCGAGCAGCGGGCGCACCTGGTTCTGCAAGTGCTCCATGCCGTTTCGGGCCGCCTGGATGCCGTCCGGACTGTACTCCATGGGCTTGCGGTAGTGGGTCTGGAAAGTGGCAAACCGATACACCAGGGGCGAGAGTCCCTTTTTGACGAAGGTGTTTTCCAGGGTCAGGAAGTTGCCCTCGCTCTTGGCCATCTTCTTGCCGCCGCGCACGATCAGGAAGGCGCCGTGCATCCAGTACCGGAAGAAGGGTTTCCCCGTGGCCGCCTCGGACTGGGCAATCTCGTTGGTGTGGTGCACGTCGATGTGGTCGACGCCGCCGCAGTGGATGTCCAGGTGGTCGCCCAGGTACTTCATGCTCATGGCCGAGCACTCGATGTGCCAGCCCGGAAACCCCACGCCCCACGGCGAGTCCCACTCCATCTGGCGCTGGACGCCCGGCGGCGAGAATTTCCACAGCGCAAAATCCGTGGGATTTTTCTTTTCGGGGTTCTTCTCCACCCGCGCGCCCTCCTGCAGGGCCTCGAGGTTCTGGTGGCTGAGCTTGGTGTAGTCCGGGAAAAGCGAGGTGTCGAAGTAAATTCCATCGCTGGTGCGGTAGGTGTAGCCGCGCTCCTCCAGGCGTCGGATGAGCGCAATCTGATCGTCGATGGTCTCCGTGGCCCGGCACCACACGTCGGGTTCGACGATGTTCAGCCGCCGGATGTCCCGCTTGAAAGCCTCGGTGTAGAAAGCCGCGATCTCCCAGGCGGTCTTTCCCTCCCGCACCGCGCCGCTCTCCATCTTGTCCTCGCCCATGTCGCGGTCGCCGGTCAGGTGGCCAACGTCGGTGATGTTCATGACGTGGCGCACCCGGTAGCCGTTGTAGCGCAGCACGCGCTTGAGAATGTCCTCAAAGATGTAGGTCCGCAGGTTGCCGATGTGGGCGTAGTTGTAGACCGTCGGCCCGCAGGTGTAGAGCCCCACATAGTCGTCGAAGAGCGGCTCGAAGGTCTCCCGGCTGCGGGTCAGCGTGTTGTATAGCACCAGTGGGGGCATGAATCTTTCCGTTCGTCCGCCGCTGCCATCCCGGCGGGGCCGCAGTGTGGTTGGGGTTCCGGTTTCCGCCCGTTGCCGGGCAATAAAAGATTATTTTATACCACATTCGAATCGTCCTCCGCAAGCACTCATCTATCATCTCGTCATTTAGGGACGTCCTTAACTAATTCAATAACTCGCCGCCCGGGCAAGGCCGATCCGGCCTCGTTTGACACGAGCCCCCCCGTAACGCTATAGGTAGTGGGCATGCGATCCGACACCGGCCGCGGCATTTCGAAAATGGGTCCTGGCTTTCGCAACGCAGCCGGACGGGATGCAGGGGCAAATAAACGCCGGCGTGTGGATGAATTCAGCCGCTGAGACCGGGGAGTGAATCATGGACGCGCATGACAGCCAACTCGCCAGGGAAAACGCACGGCTGCGGCAAGCGCTGCGGCGAGCCGAGGCCCAGGTGGTCCATTACCGCAGGGTCGCCGATGAGAGCAGCCGCCGGCGCCGACGCGACGTGGCCCAGCTCAAGAAGCACATCGCCAGCCTGCAGGCCATGCAGAGGTCCCTGGAAGAAAGCGAAGAGCGCTACCGCTGCCTGGTGGAACTGTGCCCCGTGCCCATCATCGTGCACCGTGGCGGCGAGATGAAATACTTCAACCGCATCACCCGCCAGATCCTGGGCATCTCGGAAAAGAGCTGCGGGACCGCCAATTGGCGCCTGGAAGATTTCATCAGCCTCGATCAGCGGCCGCGACTGGCCCGCATGATGGAGGAAGCCCGCCGCAATCCTACGAAACAGCTTCACACCACCTACACCGTCCGGCTCCCCAGCCGCAAGCAGGTCGAAGTAGAGGCCATCTCCACGCCCACCTTCTTCCAGGGCCAGCCCGCCCGCCTGGTCTTCTGCATCGATCGCACCGAACTGTTCCGCGCCCGGCGCGAAAAAGCCGAACTGCGCGAAAAGCTCAACCGCTCGCGCAAGATGGAGGCCCTGGGCCTGCTGGCCGGCGGTGTGGCCCACGACCTCAACAACATCCTGTCGGGCATCCTGACGTACCCGGAGCTCATCCTCATGGACCTGAGCCCGGATCACCGCCTGCGAAAACCCCTGGAAACCATCCTGGACGCCGGGCAGCGCGCAGCGGCCGTGGTGCAGGACCTGCTGACCATTTCCCGCGGGGTGGCCAGCAGCCGCGAAGTGTCCAATTTCAACGACATTGTGGCCGATTTCCTGTGCTCACCTGAGTACGAAGTGCTGGCGGACCGCTACCCGGGAGTGATTTTCGAAACACAGCTGTCCGCCGACCTGATGAACGTGCGGTGCTCGGCCATCCACATCCGCAAGAGCCTCATGAACCTGGTCATCAACGCCGCCGAGGCCCTGCAGGGAGAGGGCAAGGTCTCCATCACCACCGAAAACCGCTGCCTGGACCGCCCCCTGGAGGGATACGAGCGCATCGAAAGGGGCGAGTACGCCGTGCTGTCGGTGCGCGACAACGGGCCGGGCATTTCCCCCGAAGACCTGGAGCGCATCTTCGAACCCTTTTACACGCGCAAGGTCATGGGCCGCAGCGGCACCGGCCTGGGGCTGACCGTGGTCTGGAACACGGTTCAGGACCACCGGGGCTGCATCGACGTCAGCAGCAGCCCGCAGGGCACCACGTTCGATCTGTACTTCCCGTTGACGCGTGATCACAAAACCATTGAAGACAAGGCCACCAATGTGGCGATGTGCATGGGAAACGGCGAGCGCATTCTGGTGGTCGACGACGAGGAAAACCAGCGTACGATCGCCGCAGCCACCCTCAAACGCCTGGGCTACACGCCGCTGGTGGCCGACGGCGGCGCCCGGGCCCTGGAGATCCTGGCACGGCAGGATATCGACGCCGTGCTGCTGGACATGGTCATGCCGCAGATGGACGGCCTGGAGACCTACCGGCGCATGCTCGCGCAGCGCCCCGGCCTGCCGTGCGTCATCGCATCGGGATTCACCGAGACCGAAGCCGTGCGCGAGGCACAGCAGCTGGGCGCCGGCATTTACCTGAAAAAGCCCTACACGATCGAGCAACTCGGCTCGGCGCTGCAATCCACTCTGGGGACGTCCTTAAACAAGTAAACAACGCGGCCCGCCGCCCTGGTCCACGCGCCCCCGCCGGCATCGCCGACGCAAAGCGGGGCGAAAAGGGGCGGGACCGTAGGTGCCGCTTTTGCGACAGGGAAGTAAGTATTCCGAGAAAGGAAATGAGACCCGCCGGCTAGCCCGTGAAGCTCTGCAAAGCCTCCTCGGGAGATGTGAAGTGGTCGATCTGTTTGTCCAGGCGCAGGTGATAGAAGGGTTCGCGGATGTGGTGTTGCATGCCCGTCAGCTTGGCGTCGCCGCCCTGGGAGCGGCAGGTGGTGACCACCGCGTAAATGGTGGTCAGCCCCCGGCTGTCAATGAAACGCACGTTTCGCAGATCGATGATCAGACGCTTGGCGCGGTGGCGGCGTGCGAACTCGACAAGTTCGCGCAGGGCGGAAGGGTTGCTCGCGACCAGGTAGCCGGAGAGGCGGATGATGATGACGCCTTCTCGAATCTCTTCGTTTAGCAGCATGGCAGTCGGACTGCTTTCCAGTGCCTTTCCACCATTGAAGGAAGCAGATGGGCACCTTCTAAATGCCTGTAGCGGCTTTGTCAACATCGTTTTGCTCCTCTGCCTGTACTAGATGCAAAAAAGAAGCCAACCCCTTAAATTTTTTTTAATTTTTTATTTCAGTATGTTACCAGAACACCGCCTGACCCTGCCCCGCCTCCTGTGAAGAAAATTTACCATAACTTAACAATTTTTTTCCTACTTCTGCCGCCCAACCGGCCACGATTGGCCAATTTTTCTCCCTTTGGGAATCTCAAGCCTGCGCCAATCCCTCGGTTTCCACAAAATCCAGGAACCGCAGCACGGCCCTTTCCGGCGTAGCGAAGCGTTCCAGCAGCTGGCCCACGCTGTAGGGCTGCACCTCCCGTTGCATGAAGCTCTCCAGCCACTGCTCCTTGCGCTCGGCGCCCGGCGCGTTCTCCATGCGCTGCAGAAAACAGCGCAGACTGGCCTCGATGATGATCGGAAGGCCCTCGTTCATATCCTCCGTTCGACTCATGAACCTACCTCCTGCAGGGGAACAACCGCCGCCCGTGCCAGCTGCAGTGTGCGGGCGTCCAGCGGCGCATCTCCCCATCCCAGTTTTTCCAGTCGGCGATTGAGCTGGCCCAGGGAGGCACCCGGATTGTCCCGCAGGCAGCTCTTGAGGCTCCAGAACAACCCGGGGATGCGGCCGCCCCGAAGCCCCAGTTGCCGGAGCTGCCGGATGAGCAGGACTTCCCGCATACTCAAGTAACGGTGTTGGACCTGGGACGGCGTGTGCATGACCTCCTCCTTTTTCCCGGGTTTTCAGAACCACGACCCATATTCCGCCAAGAAGTAGAGCAGGAAGCATGCCAACCATTGAAAAAACCGCTTATTCCTATAATAACAATTTGTTATTAAAAAAGGGAACCGCGAGCCGGCGTACGTGGTGGGAAGGAAATGGGAGGAAATTGGGAAATTTTTTTCAGCTTTTCCGGGAAACCGGGGGGTCGTCACGCTCCGGCACGGGGTCGTAGCCGCTGGTGCCCCAGGGGTGGCAGCGCAGCACCCTCCTGGCGGCCAGCCAGCCCCCCTTGAACACGCCGAAACGCGCCACGGCCTCGGCGGCGTACTGCGAACAGGTGGGAATGTGCCGACAGTGGGGCCCGATCAGCGGGGAGATCAGCAACTGGTAGCCCCGTATGAGAACGAGCACGGCATCGGCCGGCAGGGTCTTGGGGTCAATTTTCGCCATAAAGCGGCACAGAAAAGGCGCCTGCAAAAACAGGCCTTGCTTCTGCAACAAGTCCAGGGGAAATCCAATATGCCCGCAGGAAGCCGGATTGCGGGGAAAGGCCATCCGGCTCCAGAGGCTAGAAGGTAATGATCTCGTAGCCTTGACTGCGGAAACGCGACAGGCTGGGGTGGCCGGACATTTCGTCGAGCAGCGCAAAACCCAGTTCCTTGGCCTTGGCCAGGGTGCCCATCTTGTTGGCGCAGGCCTTGCACACGCCCTCCACCAGATCGGCGGCCTTGACCTTCTCCCACAGCCCGTGCAGAAAATGTTCCTCTTTTTCCAGTTCGGGCAGCAGCTGCGTGGCGGCGCCCTCGATGACGATGCGCGCCTCGATCTGCCGCTCGTTCATGTCCAGGGCGTTGAGCAGCACGTGAATGAAGCACATGGGGTCCCCGTTGAACACCACCAGTGCGACTTTTTCCATGACGAACCTCCTTTTTTTCAGCGTTGCAGTATTTTCTTCAGGTACTGTCCGGTGTAGGATGCCGCCACCTCGGCGACCTCCTCGGGGGTCCCGCGGGCCACGATGCGGCCGCCCTCGTCGCCGCCCTCGGGCCCCAGGTCGATGAGGTAGTCGGCCGTCTTGATGACGTCCATGTTGTGCTCGATGACCACCACCGTGCTGCCGGCGTCCACCAGGCGGTTCAAAACCTCCAGCAACTTGCGGATGTCGTCGATGTGCAGCCCGGTGGTGGGCTCGTCCAGGATATAGACTGTCTTCTCGCTGCCGCGCTTGCTCAGCTCCCGCGAAAGCTTGATGCGCTGGGCCTCACCCCCCGACAGGGTCGTGGCCGACTGGCCGATGCCGATGTAGCCCAGCCCCACGTCCACCAGGGTCTGCAGCTTTGATCGTATATTGGGCACGTTTTTGAAAAAGGCAAGCGCCTGGTTGACGGTCATGTCCAGCACCTCGGCGATGTTCTTGCCCTTGTAGCGGATCTCCAGCGTCTCGCGGTTGTAGCGCCGGCCGTTGCACACATCGCAGCGCACGTAGACGTCGGGCAGAAAATGCATCTCGATCTTCTGGGTGCCGTCGCCGCCGCAGGCCTCGCAGCGCCCGCCCTTGACGTTAAAGGAGAAGCGCCCGGCTCCGAAGCCCCTCGCGCGCGCCTGGGGCGTGCGCGAAAACAGTTCGCGGATAAAGCCGAACAGGCCCGTGTAGGTGCCGGGGTTGGAGCGCGGCGTGCGCCCGATGGGCGACTGGTCGATGTTGACCACCTTGTCCACGTACTCCAGGCCGTGGACGGCGCGGTGGGCCCCGGCCGGGATGCGCGCCGCGTACAGGCGCTGGGCCAGCACCCGGTAGAGGGTTTCGATAACCAGGGTGGATTTTCCCGAGCCGGACACGCCGGTCACACAGATCAGGCAGCCCAGGGGAAATTCCACCTCCAGATCCCGCAGGTTGTTGGCGCAGGCGCCCTCGATGACCAGTTTCCTGCCCGACCCCGGGCGCCGCACGGCCGGCACCTCGATCCCCTTTTTGCCGCTCAGGTACTGCCCGGTGAGCGATTCCGGGTCCTCCACGAGCGCCTCCGGCGGGCCCGAAAAGATCACCTCGCCGCCGTGCACGCCGGCCGCCGGCCCCAGGTCCACCACGTGGTCGGCGGAGCGGATGGTCTCCTCGTCGTGCTCGACCACCAGCACGGTGTTGCCGATATCACGCATCTGCATGAGCGTGTCCAGCAGGCGCCGGTTGTCGCGCTGGTGCAGGCCGATGCTGGGTTCGTCCAGCACGTAGAGCACGCCGCTGAGCCGCGAGCCGATCTGGGTGGCCAGGCGGATGCGCTGGCTCTCGCCGCCCGACAGCGTCTGGGCCGAGCGGTCCAGGGTCAGGTAGGGCAGCCCCACGCTCTCTAAAAACCCCAGGCGTTCGGCGATCTCCTTTAAAATAGGACCGGCGATGCGCGCCTGGCGGTCGGTCAGCTGCAGTTCACGAAAAAAAACACGCGCCCGCGAGACGGTCAGCGCCGTAACCTCGCAGATGGCCCGGCCGCCCACCCGCACCGACCGGCTGGCGGGGTTCAGGCGCGTGCCGCCGCAGTCCGGGCAGGGCTGGTACTTCATGAAACGCTTGATCTCCTCGCGCACCGCAGCCGAGTCTGTCTCGCGGTAGCGGCGCTTGAGGTTGGGGATGATCCCCTCGAAGGGCTTTTTGTAAAATTTGCGCCCGTCGCCGCGCTCCATGTAGAAGGTGATCTCCTCATCGCCCGAGCCGTAGAGCAGCACCTGCCGGAAACGTTGCGGCAGGTCCTTGAAGGGCGTGTAGATATCCACCTTGTAGTGCCGCGTGAGCGCGTCTAAAAATTCGGCAAAGGGCACCGAGTAGCGGTTGGCCCAGGGCACCACGGCCCCCTCGCGCAGCGACAGCCCGGGGTTGGGCACGATCAGGT
Organism: Desulfobacteraceae bacterium; assembly: GCA_027061725.1. Classification (GTDB taxonomy): domain Bacteria; phylum Desulfobacterota; class Desulfobacteria; order Desulfobacterales; family JALSRD01; genus JALSRD01. The sequence continues at coordinate 3,272 of JAMOVG010000052.1, read as the reverse complement.
CGGGGTCCAGTTCGGTGAGCGCCCCCAGTCCGCCGCAGCTCTCGCAGGCCCCCTGGGGCGAGTTGAAGGAGAAGCTGGCCGGCGTAAACTCCGGGTAGCTGATGCCGCAGCGGATACAGGCCGCCCGCTCGCTGAAGGTGCGCACGCCCTCCTCGCCCTGCAGGTCGACGCGCACCAGCCCCTCGGACTGGGCCAGCGCCAGCTCCAGGGAATCGGCCAGGCGGTTTTTGACGCCATCCTTGATCACCAGGCGGTCGACCACCACGTCGATGCTGTGTTTGCGGGACTTGGCCAGGGGCTTGAGGCTCTCGATCTCCTGCATGCGCCCGTCGATGACCACACGGGCAAACCCCTCGCGGCGCAGCCGGGCGATGAGTTCGGCGTGGCTGCCGCGCTTTTCCGTCACCAGGGGCGCCAGAATGACCACCCGGCTGCCCGGGGGCAGCGCGAGCACCTCGTCCACCATCTGGTCCACGCTGCGCGAGGTAATGGGCCGCCCGCACTTGTGGCAGTGGGGCACGCCCACACGGGCGTAAAGCAGCCGCAGGTAGTCGTAGATCTCGGTGACCGTGCCCACCGTGGAGCGCGGGTTGTGGCTGGCGGTCTTCTGCTCGATGGCGATGGCCGGCGACAGCCCCTCGATGAGGTCCACGTCGGGCTTTTCCATGCGCTCCAGGAACTGCCGGGCGTAGGTGGACAGCGACTCCACATAGCGCCGCTGGCCCTCGGCGTAGAGGGTGTCGAAGGCCAGGGTGGTTTTCCCCGACCCGGACACGCCGGTGATGACCACCAGGCGGTTTCGCGGAAGCGTGACGTCGATGTTCTTGAGGTTGTGCTGCCGCGCGCCGCGGACGATGATTTTGCGAGTCTCTTTGAGATCGGGTGAAGGCATCGGTCGAGGTCAGTTGTCGGTTGTCCGCTGTCCAGGATTCATGGTCCGCCGCCGCCCGCTGCGAAACATCTAGATCCTAAAGTTTTCAGGATGTTGCGCGAAAAGCAAAGTAGCGCCATCCGCGCAACGGAGCACGGTCCCCGGAACGGATACCACGGGCCTTTCACATCGCCCTTGACATCCGCCCAGGATTTATTAAATTAAGTCCGGTAAAAATACCCCCGGCAGAACCAGAGCGCGCCGGGGAGTCTTGGCAGACAAGGAGGTTCTTCATGCCAGTTTACGAATTTCAGTGCCCCAACGGCAAAATTACCGAAAAAATGGTCAAGATGGGCACCCGTCAGATCACCTGCCCGCACTGCGGCAAGAAAGCCACCAAGATCCTGTCGGCCTGCACCTTCACCCTCAAGGGCGGCGGCTGGTACGCCGACGGCTACAGTTCCTCCAAAAAGGGCAAAAAATAACCCATCCGTTGTCTGCCGTCCGTGGTCCGTTGTGCGTTGCAGCGGGCCACGCGTGTTTTTCGCCCCCCTGCAGTAGACAACCGGCTACGGGCCGCCGGCAATTTTGTCCGCCAGCGCCCGTGTCGTCTCCAGCACCTTGAGCGCCTGGTCCCGCGACAGGGCCCCCATGCCGCAGCTGGGCGTAATCAGCGAGCGGGCCACCACCGTCTCTTCTGAAATCCCCAGCCCTGCCAGGCCCTGTACCTGCCGGTCCCATTGGGCCTTGAGCGAATCCGCGTCCTCGCGCGCAATGTCCTCGGCGTTCAGCGTGGGCACCAGCCCCCAGGCCAGGATGCGGCCGCTGTCGAGGTAGGACCGCAGCGCCTGGTCGTATAGAATGAAGCGATCGAAGTAGGCGTAGGCGTCGAAGTTGACCACGTCCAGGGCCGACTCCAGGATCAGCGACCAGTCCGTGTTGGCGCACACGTGGATGCCGGCCAGACCGCCCTCGCCGTGGATGGCCTCGACGACCTCGTCCAGGCAGGCGCGCACGTCCTCGCGCGAGACGCTGATCAGCTCCGACGAACCGAATCCCGCCAGCGCCGGTTCGTCGATAAAAACGATCACATCGCGCCCTTCGGCGGCCAGTTTGCGCACCTGCCAGGCGGCTTTGAGCGCCAGCAGTTTGACGGCCGCGTCTTTCAGCTGGTCGTCGAACAGGATGGCGCGGCCGTCCTGGTCCTTGAGCCCGGTGCAGAAGGTGATGGGGCCGGTCACCTGCCCCTTTACCAGCTTGGGCGGCGTCTCTGTGCGCGCCAGCCAGTCCGACAGGGTGAAAAATCCGGGCGCCGTCTCGGGCGTCAGCCGGAACCGCGAGGCGTCCGCGTCGGCCCCGCCCTCGGCCACGTCCACGTACTCCTGGTAGAAAGCCAGCAGCGCCTCCTCGAAATCCGCGGCCGCGGTGTCCACGTAAGCCTTGTCCTCGGTCAGCACGCCGCCGGGCATGCCGGGCATAAACTGCGGTATCATTTTCTCGATGCCGTGTCGCGGCAGCTGCGCCCAGCTGGGTATCTCGGGCGTGTAGCGCAGCACCAGTTCCAGGGCCTCGTCATGGTCCTCCACCGGCAGGCTGCCGATGAGCAGCGGCCGGGCGTTGCCCGCAATGGTTTTCATGACTTCCCCCACCGAAATGGTATCGTGATTTGGAAATTGACCTGTAAGGGGGATAGTTTACCCCAACAGATCCCTCTTGGCAACGCAGAAAATAATGGCTCCAGGGCCATCGCAAACAGCCGTTGGCATGCGTGTTCACATCGTTGCCCAAGTCTCTGTCCGCACGCGAGGGGCGGGCCGCTGTCGGCGGCGCGCAGTTGGAGAACCGGCGGGAAAAAGATGCGCAGGCCGGAGCATCCCCGCCGGGGCTCACGGAGCGGAGGCGACAGCGGCCCGCACCGGGGGCTGGCTGCCGTTGTGGCTTCCCCCTAAAAAGAGTGGTTCCTTGCGAATGCCCTGATAGGGGTTCACCGCGTCAGGTGCCGGTAGATGCCCGGCAGCTTGCGCGGCAGCTCGCGCACGTCCGAGATCAGGCTGTGCCGTCCGCGGCCGTAGATTTCGTCCAGCCGCGCGGCGTCGGAGAGGTTGACGGTGATGCCGTGCACGTGGATGCCCGCCAGGCGCGCCTCGGACACGGCCTTGCCGGCGTCGGCGATGGCGTAGTCGCCCTTGTAGTCGCTGTCGTTGGGAAACCCGTCGCTGAGCACCACCAGCAAACGAACACGGGCGGGCACCTCGCCGAGGCGCACGGCGGCGTGGCGCACGGCTGCCCCCATGCGGGTGCGGCCGCGGGCCGCCAGGGCCCCGATGCGTCCCATGACGCCGGCGTCCACCGGTTCGTCAAAATCCTTGACGCGCATAAATTCGACCGCAAAACGCGTCAT
>JAMOVG010000051.1 GCA_027061725.1 Desulfobacteraceae bacterium | reverse complement strand
TCGTCGCGCTTGAAGCCGGGATTAAGGGGAACGGCCACGGCCCCCAGCTGCTGCAGGGCCAAATGCGCGGTTACGAAAAACAGCGACTTGGGCATGAACAGCAGCACCCGCTCGCCGCGTCCCACGCCCATCTGAAGAAACGTGTTGGCCAGCCGGCCGGCATCGGCCCACAGCTCACGATAGCTGATCTCCGTCTCCAGGGTTTGCCCCCGGTAAAACCAGATGGCGGTTCTGTCGCCGTAACGGCGGCTGCTCTCGGAAAAGCATTGCCTCAGCGTTCTGCAGTCTCGCATGATCCACGACCTCGTTGATGCGGAGGTTATTCAATCCTGCCGATCTTCTGTTGCATGAAAGATACGTCAGCCGATCATCTTGTTGGGCAGCCACAGGGCCAGTTCCGGCCATATGCAGACCAGGACGATGACGATGCCGTCGATGACGAAAAAAGGCACCACTCCCAGCAAAACCTGCCACATGGGAATGTCGGGGGCGATGTTCTTGACAATGTAGAGATTCAGGCCCACGGGCGGCGTCACCAGGCCGATTTCCAGATTGATGGTCATGATCACCGCAAACCAGATAGGGTCGAACCCCAGCCCCTTGATGATGGGCATGAGCAGTGGCGCCACCATCAGGATAACCGCCGCAGGCGGTATGAAACAGCCCAGGATGAGCAGCAGGATGTTGATCAGCACGATGATACCCCACTTGCCCATGGGCAGCTTGAGGATCAGTTCCCCCAACGCCTGGGTGGCGTACAGGTCTGACGACACGTAGGAGAACAGCAGGGCGGCGGCCATGATCATCAGGATCATGGAACTCTCCTCCAGGGCCTTGATGAAAATGCGCCACAGCTTGGCCGGAGAGGTGACCCGGTAAATGGTCATCACGAAAATCAGCGACAGCACAGCCCCCAGGCCGGCGGCTTCACTGGGAGTGGCCCATCCGCCGTAGAGCGAACCCATGATGCCGAAAATGATGAGCACGAAGGGCAGTACGTTGATGGTCGAGGCAAAGCGCTCCTTCCAGCTGTACTGCTCATCGAGGGAATGGTCTTCGATGTAGTACACCGATCCGCTTTTGCCGGGGACCAGTTTGCGGTAATAGAAAACCGCCGCCACCCAGACGCAGCTGAGCAGCACCAGCAGAATGCCGGGGATGATGCCGGCGATAAAGCATTTGCCGATGGAGGTCTCGGTGGCCACGCCGTAGAGAATCATGGTGATGCTGGGGGGAATCAGGATGCCCAGGGTCCCGCCGTGAGCGATCAGGCCCGTGCTCAGCGCCGGGGAGTATCCGTGGCGCCGCATCTCCGGTATGCCGATGCCACCGATGGCTGCGGCCGTAGCCGGACTGGACCCGCATAGGGCGGCGAATATGGCGCAACCCATCAGGTTGGCGATGCCCAACCCGCCGGGGATCTTGTGCAGCCACTTGTGCAGGGTGGTGTACAGGTCCCGGCTGGCGTTGGTCTCGGAAATGGGGGCACTCAGCAGGATAAACAGGGGGATGGCCAGCAGCGCAAAACTGTCCATGCTGCCGTATACCACGAAGGGCACCGTGGACAGCAGGTGGGGCGAAAAGATCAGAATAAAAATGAGGGAAATACCGGCCAGACCGGCCCAGATGGGAATTCCGGACATCAGCAGCACCAGGGCGCTGCCGAACAACACCACCGCCAGAACGTACTCATTCATACCGTATGCCTCCCCTGTCACGCAAGGAGTTGGGTGCTACCGCGGGTCAACAGTGCCATTTTCGCCATCGGGCATATCCCTGAGCTGATCGATCCTCTTCTTGATGGTGATGATGTACTGCAGGAAGAAAAGGGTCATGCCCAACGGCAGAAACAGATAGGGAATCCACAGCGGCGGCCCCCACAGGCTTTCGGAGTGGTCATTGCGCGTGAGGGCCTCCCACCACATGGGCCAGGCGTACCAGGCCAGCAGGCCGCATACCAGGCAGCTGAGCACCGAGACGAGTATCAGTACGACGGACCGTGCGCGGGGGGACAGGTGCACAAGCAGCAGGTCGACGTTGAGGTGCTTTTCGTTGCGCTGCACCAGCGGCGCCCCCACGAAGGTGGCAAAGATCAGCAGGAACACGGAAGCCTCGATCTGCCAGATGGCCGACATACCGAAAAGCTTGCGCACCACGATCCCCTCGGTGACCACCAGAGCCGCCGCCACGATGCACAAGGCGGCGATCCCGCCTGCGAAGCCATTGATCCATTCGACGGTTTTTTCAAAAGTCTTCCACACGTTGCGCCTCCCGACATTCGCGGTACTGCAGGTCCGCCGCCGACCGGTTTCTTCCACGGGCCCGCACCGGCAAAGCGTTCACTGTGCGGGCCCGTGGCAAACCGGCTCTACTTCATGGCAGCGAGAGCCAGGTCCAGCAGTTCCTGTCCGCCATCCACGTTCTGCGCAAAATCCTTCCAGGCGGTTTTCTTGGCAAAGGCCAGCCAGGTGTTGAATTCTTCCTGATTCATGTAGTGGATCTGTACACCCGCCTTGGTGTATGCGGCGATCAGCTTCTCCACCAGTGTCTTGAAGTTCTGGTAGACCCAGTTCTGGTGCATCCATTCGGCGGTTTCAAGAAACGCCTTCTGCTGGTCGGGGGACAGGCGATCCCAGGTCTTTTTCGAAATGCACAGGTTTTCGGCCATGTACCAGATGGAGTAATCGCGAGGGGCGTTGATATACTTCAGGACTTCGTAGAGGCGATAGGAAACGAAGGACGCAGAAGAAGTCAGCATGGTGTCCAGCACCCCGGTCGCCAGGGCATGGTAGGTCTCCGATGAAGGCATGCTGGTGATGGAAGCGCCGGCCTTGCGCATCATATACTCGAACTTCTTTCCGGCCGCCCGCAATTTGGTCCCCTTTACATCTGCGGGTACGCGGATCTGCCGGATCTTGCTGCCGATGCCGCCGTCGAACCAGGCCCACACCAGGTTCTTGACCCCGTTTTTCTCCATCAGGGCCGCCACCTTCTTGCCAATGGGCTTGTTGCGCCAGGTCAGGCCCTGCTGGATGTTGGCCACCGCACAGGGCATCAGGGTAATCGAAAGCTGGGGAATCTTGCCGGAAGCATAGTCCAGCGGAAAAACAGACATGTCCAGGGCACCCTTGCGCATGGCGTCCCACTGCTCTTTGGGCTTGAACAGGGACTTGGCCGGATAGTAGCGGAATTTGACGCTTCCGCTGGTCTTCTTCGTCACCATATCGCCGAAAACTCGTGCCATCTGGTCCCTCACATCCCCCTGGGCGAACTGGTGAGACACCTTGATGACCACGGTTTTGGCGTCCACCGGTACCGCTTGCCAGAGAAACACCGCGGCCACTACCATGCACATCACGACCATTGCCCTTGGTGCCATTCTCTTTTCCATGGTTTCCTCCTTTTGTCATGGGTGGGTGGACGTTCAACAAGTCGGACGCAGACGGCCTGCGTGCCTGCTACGTTTCCTCCGGAAAGAGCCCCACCAGGGCTTCGCACTGGCGGAGCAGGTGCTGCTTCATAAGGTCCTCGGCGCGGCCGGCTTCCCGGGATTCCAGCGCCTCGAGCAGCGACCGGTGTTCCTCGATGGATTGCCGGAAGCGTTCGGGCTGATACAGTTGCCGGTGCCGGTAGAGCAGTATCTTCTGCCGCAGCCCGTTGATGACATCGTTGAGAACCGGGTTGCCGCCGAGTTCCTGGATCAACACGTGGAATTCGTGATTGGCATCGAGGTAGGCCTTGTGGTCCCGGTGGGCGTAGTGGGTCTCCAGCCTCT
>JAMOVG010000050.1 GCA_027061725.1 Desulfobacteraceae bacterium | reverse complement strand
GCACCCTGGGGGGCTGTCCCACCGGGGAGGCGCGCATCACCAGGGGCTACCGCCTGCCGGCCCGCTACGTCATCCACACCGTTGGGCCGGTCTACCGGGACCCCGTGCGCTCGGCCAGCCTGCTCAAGAGCTGTTACCGCAACAGCCTGTCGCTGGCCAAACAGCACGGGGTGCGCTCCATCGCTTTCCCGGCCGTCAGCTGCGGCGTGTACGGTTACCCCATCGAGGACGCCTGCCGGATCGCGGTGGACACCACTCGGGAATTTCTGGAAAAAGAGGACGGCATCGAGGAGGTCTTCTTCGTACTGTTCTCCCGCGGGGATTACGAGGTGTATCGGGACTACCTGCGGAAGCTCGGGTAGCGGCGCTTTTCTATATCGGCCACAGACCCGCACGGACACCGGCGACGTGAAGGCGCGCTATTCCTTCACGTTTTTCTGTATTTCGTCGAGGCGTTTTTCGGCCCGGCGCCTGACGTCGCGTGCCTTTTGGAGGGGCGTGCGCATTTCCTTGACGGCCGCGCCGGAAACCTTGCGGGTCACCGATTTCCCGTCGTTGGATTCGCGGTCACCCCCGGAACACCCCCCTATCGGAACGCCCAGCAGCATCGCCGCCAGCAGAACAGCGACTTTTTTCATGATGTCACCCCTATCGTCACGTTGTGCCTTTTCGGACGTATTTGACCGCATGCTCGCGGCGGTAGACTGAAAGCCCCTGTGCGCGCACTTCCGCGACGTTTTCCGGCGGCATCAGGTAGGCAAAGGCTTCCATCGCGGCCGGTTGCCCGCCGCCGGTCATGCGCACCGCGATGCTGCGGCGCACGTAGCCGCCGGGCCGGCCGACCGCTTCGAGGTCGTCCAGGCGCCGCAGACCCCCGTCGTCCACGCGGAAAAGTTCCCCGGCCACAACGCACCCCTCGCCCGGCCGGTCCAGCAGACAGGGCACGTATCGATCGCCGCTGAGCACCAGGGGGTACTTCTCCACCGTAGTGCCGGTTCCCAGGAACTCGGCCGCCTGCATATAGGCGGCGTAATTGGGAAAGCCGCGTTTCAAAGTGCCGTACACGAACACGAGATGGGTCATCGGTCGCCGCCTCTCTCAACCGTGGTGCTGTTCCAGGACGGTGCGCAGCTGCTCCAGCGACAGGTTGCCGCCGCTCAGGACCAGCACCACCTTCTTGCCGGCCAGGCGTTCCCGCAGATTCAGCGCCGCCGCCAGGGGGATGGCGCCGGCGCCCTCGGCCAGGTGGTGGGTGTGCTCCAGCAGGGTGACGATGGCTTTCGCGATGTCGTCGTCGTCCACCAGCACGAAATCGTCGAGCAGGCGGCGCATGATGCGCTGGGTGTTTTCGAAGGGCACACGCGTGGCCACGCCCTCCGCGAAGGTCTGCATGCCGGCGGTCACCAGGCGCCCCTGCTTCCAGCTGAGCTGCATGGACGGGGCCTGGGCCGATTGGGCGGCAATGACCTCGATGGCGGGGTTGATGCCCTTGGCTGCGATGCTGGTGCCGCAGGCCCCGCTGCCGGCGCCCACGGGCACGATGATGGTGTCCACATCGGGCAGTTCTGCGACGATTTCCAGGCCGTAGGTGCCCACGCCGCTGATCAGCAGTTCCTCGGTGGGCCCCACGAAGCGGCCGCCCCTTTCGCGGGCCACCCCCGTGATCCATTCCCGCGCGGTGTCGAAGTCCGGGCCGTGGAACACCACCTCGGCACCCAGTCCCCGCATGGCAGCCACCTTGCCGGGGTTGGCGCCCTCGGGCACCGCGATGGTGGCGGCCAGGCCGTGAGCGCGGGCGGCAAAGGCGATGCTCTGGCCGTGGTTGCCGGTGGAGGCCGTGAAAAGGCCGCCGCGGCGCTCGGTCTCGGTCAGGTGCGCCGCCAGATTGAGGCCGCCGCGCACCTTGAAGGCGCCCACCGGCTGCACGTTTTCGTGCTTGATCCACACGTCGGTGCCCACCAGGGCGCTCAGGGTAGGGTAGTGGACCAGAGGCGTCGGCTTCAGGTGACGGTAGACGTGCGGCCGGGCCGCAAAGATGTCCTGCAGCGTCGGTACGGGAGGTTTTTCTTTCATCTTTCAGACCTTTCGCCGGGATTGGGTGCAGAAGCGTTTCGCAGTCCCCACAGCTGCGACAGCAACATGCCGGTCAGCATCAGCGCGCAGCCCAGGCTGGCGCGCAGGGACAGGGTTTCATCCAGTACGACCCACCCGCCCAAGGCCGCGAAGACGGCCTCGAGGCTCAGGATGATGGCCGCATGGGAGGGGTGCGCGCGGCGCTGCACCGCTACCTGAAGGGTGTAGGCTACCCCCACCGACAGCAGTCCGCCGTACAGGATGGGGATGGCCGCCTGGCCGATGGCGGCCCACGACACGGTCTCGATGGCCAGGGCCGTTCCCAGGCTCAGCAGGGAACAGACCGCGAACTGTGTGATGGCCAGGCGCACGGTGTCGGTGCGCGGCGAGAGCCAGCCGATGACGATGACGTGCAGCGACCAGAACACCGCTCCGATGATTTCCAGCAGGTCGCCGATGGAAATGTGAAAAGATTCGGACTTGATGCTCAGCAGGTAGAGGCCCCAGACCGCCACCAGGGCCCCCAGCCATGTGCCGGCGTCGGTGCGTTGACCGCCCAGCAGGCCCAGGATGGGTACGATCACCACGTACAGCCCGGTGATGAAGCCGGCCTTTCCGGCCGTGGTGTAGATCAGACCCACCTGCTGCAGCGAGGCGCCGGCGAACAGCACCGTACCGGCCAGCAGCCCTCCGTACAGGAAGGCCGCCCGGGACTTGAACGCCGTGCGGACCGTGGCCAGGGGTCGGTTGCGGTTGTAGAGCGCCAGCGGCACCAGCGAAAGCGCCCCCAGGGCGAAGCGAATGCCGTTGAAGGTGAAGGGCCCGATGTAATCCATGCCGATGCGCTGGGCCACGAAGGCGAACCCCCAGATGGCGGCGGCCAGCAGCAGTAGCAGGTCGGATTTTACGGTGTCGCGGTGCATGGGCAGGCTGCCTGTCGTGGTTTTCCCCGGGCAGGGCGGGTTCACGGCTTGCGGTCAAGGCCGCACCATACGCATTTGCTCAGCCCCTGTAAAGGAAAAAGGGCCAGATGCGCCATTCGGGGCGATAGTGAACCGTGAGAATGCCCGTGACGATGAACCCCAGCGCCAGCAGGATCCGCGGGGTAATGGGTTCGTGCAGTACAAGGCCCCCCAGCACGACCCCCGAGATGGGCATAATGAACAGGAAGGAGTGCAGCGCCACCGCACCGTAGCGCTGCAGCAGGCTGTTCCAGGCCACGAACCCGAAGGCCGCGGTGACGATGCTCTGGTACAGGACCGCGCCCACGATGGTGGCGTCCAGGTGGATCACCATGCGCTGATCCCAAAGCAGGGCCTCGACCGCAAAAACCGGTATCGACAGCACGATGGGGTAGAACACCAGCTGGAAAGGGCGGAAATCGTCGATGATGCGCTTGACGTAGACCGCACTCAGGGCCCACAGGAAAGTGGCGCACAGCATGATCAGGTCGCCGCTGCGAAACTCGGCTGAAATTCCCTTTTTTTCCAGAAAGACGAAAGCGATGCCGGAAAACCCCATCAGAATGCCGATCAGCTTGCGCGGCGTGATGCGGTCCGAAGGGATAAACAGGTGCGCCAGAAAGAGGGTGAAAAAAGGCTGCAGATTGGCGATCAGGGAGCCACGCGAGGCGTTGGTTTTGCTGAGCCCCACATAGAACAGCGAGAGCTGGGCTGTGAAAAGCACGGACACGAAGAGCATGTCGGCGATCTTGTCGTGCCGGAAGGCGAAAGGCCGCCCCGTGGCCCACGCCCAGAGGAAAATGGCCAGCGACGAGATGGAAAAGCGGATGGTCGCCGTGGTGAAGGGTCCCAGGCCGGCCAGGCTGATCTTGATGGCCACGGCATTGGCACCGAAGAGCATGCACAGGAAGACGGTGAAAAAGGCGGCCGGCAGGGAGAGATCGCGGCTGCTGGGGGTGTGGTCAGGCACGGAATAATCTTTCCCTCGGATTGGCCGGCTGATTTCAGGGCGGTCCCGCTACCATCCGCCGCCACCACCGCCGCCGCCACCGCCGCCGGAGGATCCGCCGCCGCCGCTGCCCGAAGACGAGCCGGGCGCCGAGGAAGCCGCGGCGACCGCACCGGTAAAAGCGCCCCCCAGCCCTGACGTAAAGCCGCTCAGACCGGCTGTGGAGAACCGGTTCCCCGCATACCACGAGGGGTGGTAGCCGTGTGACGGTCCATCGGCCGACAGTTTCCGGCTGAACTGCTCGGCCCATTGGTTTTCCACATCCAGTGCCAGGGCGTAGGGCAGATACTTTTCAAACAGTTCCGGCGTTTGCTCCGGCGGGTTGAGGCGGTTGAGGCGCTCCTTTTCGGCCACCGCAAGGTACCTGCGGAAGCCCTCGATCTGATCCAGAACCCGGCGTCCCTTCAGCGTGGGCGCTTTGATCAGGTGCCAGAAAACGACATTGACGATTACCAGCAGCAGAAAAACCAGGGTTGCCGGCAAGGTCACGGCCTTGGTAAACTGCAGGATACCAAAAAATTCGCCGGCATAAAAGGGCAAAGCAAACAGCAGCGCCCCCAGGGCGCCGAAACGGGCCAGGATCGGGTTGGAGCTGGCGGCGGTGCCCCGCCAGGCATGAAACACCCGCATCGTCAGCATGGTGCAGCCCATGGTCCACATGCTGAGCCATCCCCCCATAAAGAGGGCCAGCCCGCGGTCGTCGGCCGTCATGATAATGCTGACCAGGGTTGCGATGGTGATGGCGATTCCCGGCAGCAGATAGCGGGTGTTGCGGCGGAAATAGGTGTGGGCGAATTCGGCATTGAGCCCCGTTTTCAGGGCCTCGATGGCTCTTTGAATCCGCTTGTGATTGCTGTTTTTGAGCTGGAGGAGGTGGTCATACGCGAACAGTTTGCGAAGTACCCGCTGCTCTCCCCGGGACAGATCCTTTGGCTTAGCCCCCCCGGTCTTTTTCAGTGTATAGGTGCCTTTTTCGTCCTCGGTGATGCGGATAGCCCCCTTGACGGCCATGCTGACGATTGCGGCGGCCAGGGACTTGTGGTCAAATCCCATGCGCCGCACGAAACGCGTGGCTGCCGGCGAGAAACCCCTGGGGGGGGTGAAAAGCGGAATGATGGTGCCCTGTCGGGGGTCGCGCCCCACCCTGAACCAGGCCGGCAGGTAGTATGCCAGCAGCAGGATCAGACCGGCGAGGGCCAGTGCGGTCGGCAGATTGTCACGGACCAGAAAACCGAACCGCTGCAGATCCGTAGGCTGTGCCACCAGGCCCTTGGGCCAGGCCACGGCAATGGTCAGCCCATGCCGGGGACCCAGGGGGGCGGTGGTGGAAAAGACGGGGTTGCCGTCCTCGTCGGTTTGCAGAACGAAATTCCGCCCCTTTTGCCCCCTGCGCCCGGTGTAGGCCGTCTCGCGCAGCGGTTCGGCGCCGGGGGGCAGTTCCACTACCGCTCGGACGCGCTCAATGGCGAAATCCCATCCGTTTCCGGTCACGTTCCAGTAGAGTTCATCGAAATCCTTGAAGAAACCGATCTGACGCGTGGTCCGGTAGGTGATTCGCCAGGTGTAAATCCCCGGGCGCAGAGTGCGGTTGCGACTGCCCATGTAGATGCGGATGCCATTGGCCAGCTTGTTGGTGTGAAACGGTTCGGGGGCCCCGTTACGCATCACGGACAGCAGCTCGAACCCGGTTCGGTGGGTGATGCCGCGGCGATCAACGTAGCGGGTGGGAAAGTCCCGGTAGATACCGTGGCGGATCTTGCGACCGGCGGACTGCACACGGATGGTTTCGGTGACGGTCAGGGCCCCGTCGGACTGCACACGGATACGGCTGTCGAAGTCCAGGATGCGCTCCGGACCGGCCGCCGCCGTCGTGGATACCAGCCAGCAGGCGACGAGCAGTCCCAGCACCGTGCCTGCGATTTTCATCAATGGGATGCGATGGGTCATGGTTCCAGGCCCAGTGGGCTAAAATTGAACCGACGGCACATTGCGCTCGCCGGGATCTTCGATCTCGAAGAATTCGGCCTGGCGGAAACCGAAAAAGGGGGCCACCAGGTTGCCGGGAAACGATTCCACTTGGATGTTGAGGTCGCGAACGGTGCCGTTGTAGTAGCGCCGGGCCAGTTGGATGTCGTTCTCCACCGCCGTCAGCTGCGCCTGGAGATCCAGGAAATTTTCGTTGGCCTTCAGCTGGGGGTACCCCTCGGCCACGGCCAGCACATTGGCCAGCGACCGGGAGAGCGCCCCCTCGGCACGCGCCTTTTCCGCCACGCCGCGGGCGCCGAGGCTCTCGGTGCGCAGGGCCGTCACCCGCTGCAGCAGATCGCTCTCGTGTCGCATGTAGCCCTTGACGGTTTCAATCAGGTTGGGAACCAGGTTGGCGCGCCTTTTCAGCTGAACGTCAATGCCGCTCCAGCCTTCGCGCACCAGGTTGCGCCGGCGCACCAGCGAATTGTAGATGGCGATCAAGACGGCGGCCAGCAGAAGGGCCAGGCCGAGGATTCCCCCCAGGACGATCATGTCAATACCTCCGTGTGCAAATGGCGCCCGTGAAAAATGGGGCACCACACCGGTTTTCGGGAAAACGGCTCCCGGAGAGAACTTCGGCAGGAAAACGGTGGGACTTTAGGCTGCGGCCGGAGGGGGGGCGCCCGGGGAGCATCTGACGGTGCCGGGGCGGGTGCTGTCGTCCCCGGCACCGGAAGAGAGAATCAGGCTTTGCCGGTCACCTTCAGCATGATGGCGTTCTGGGCGTGCATGCGGTTTTCGGCCTGGTCGAAGACGATGGAGGCCTCGGACTCCAGCACCTCGTCGGTGACCTCTACGCCCCGCTGGGCCGGCAGGCAGTGCATGAAAAGCGTTTTCTTGCCGGTGGCGGCCATCAAGGCGGCGTCCACCTGGAAGCCCTGGAAACGTTTGACGCGCTCGTCGAACTCGTGTTTCTGGCCCATGGAAGCCCACACGTCGGTGTAGATGATGTCGGCGTCGCGCACCGCCGCGCGCGGGTCGTGGGTGATCTCGATGCGGGACAGGCCGGCCTCGCGGGCCAGCGCCACGGTGTCGGCGTCCGGTTCGTAGCCCGGCGGGCAGGCGCAGGTGAAGGCCAGGGGGATCCGGGCGGCCAGGCGCAGCCAGGAGTGCACGATGTTGTTGCCGTCTCCCACGTAGGCGATTTTGACATCCTCGATGCGCTCCAGGTGCTCCGATATGGTGAAGATGTCGGCCATGATCTGGCAGGGGTGGTTGTAGTCGGTCAGGCCGTTAATGACCGGTATGTCGGCGTAGCGGGCGAACTCCAGGATGTGCTCGTGGTCGAAGAGCCGCGCCATCAGCAGGTCGTTGAAGCGGCTGATGACCCGTGCGATGTCTTTGGGGGCCTCGCGTTTGCCCACCTCGATGTCCTTGGGGTTGAGATACAGGGCGTGGCCGCCCAGCCGGTAGAAGCCGGTCTCGAAGGAGACCCGCGTGCGGGCCGACGGCTTGGCGAAAATCATGGCCATGGTCATGCCGCCAAAGGGCCTGAAGTCCTCGCCGCGCTTCAGGCGGCCCTTGACCTCTGCGGCCAGTGCCAGCAGTTCCCTGATCTCGTCCCCTGAAAAATCGGTAATATGGATAAAGTCGCGTTTCATGGTCCGTCTCCTGAATACATGTGTGCAAACAAAGCGCTCAGGTATCAGCTTTCGGCGATCGGCGCAAGCGTTGCAGGCAAAAAAGACCCCAGCGGCTTTCCCTGCTGCTTGACATGCCCGGCACAATGTTATCCTTTTGCCTGGCTTCCGACACCTGTGCACGCTACCACAGGCCGATGCGGTTGCCAATGCCAATGCCCCGTTTCCGATGTTGAGATTGCGGGCCCCGCTATGGTATAGACGAAATGAACGGAGCACAGGACAAGGAGGGTGAGATGCCAGCTGAAATTATGACCCGCGAACAGTACCTGCGCCAGTCCCTGGACGACAGGCTGCCCTACTACGAGAAAGACGGCAGGATTTACGACGTCATGCTTTCCCAGCAGTTCAGCCGGGAATTCATGGAGAATCTCTTCGACGTCGCCGACCGGCTCAAGCAGATTTCGCGCGAACCGGAAGGCATGGACTATATCAGCTCGCTGCTGCGCCACAAGCGGGCCATGCTCTATTTCACGCAGCCCTCCACGCGCACGTTCCTGTCGTTCCTGTCGGCCTGTCAGATCGTGGGCATGCGTACCGGGGAGGTGCGCGACCCGACCCTGTCGTCGGAGATGAAGGGCGAGAGCCAGGAAGACGCCCTGCGCACCTTTTCCAGTTACTTCGATCTGATCATCATGCGTGACGCCAAGCCGGGGTTTTGCGAGTACATGGCCTACCTGTTCAAATTCAGCGGCCGGGACGTGCCCATCTTCAACGGCGGCAGCGGCAAGGACCAGCATCCCACCCAGGCCCTGCTGGACATGTACACCCTGCACCGCTCTTTCCAGGACCGCGGTGGGATCTCCGGCAAGGTTTACGGCTTCGTGGGCGATCTGCTGCGGGGTCGCGCCGTGCGCTCGGTGGCCTACCTGCTGTCGCGCTACAGTGATATCCAGATGATCTTCGCCGCGCCGTCGGAATTCCAGATTTCCCCGGAACTGGAATCCTACCTGCTGGACAAGGGGGTCACGGTGCACAAGACCGACAGCCTGGAGGAGGCCCTGCCGCAGGTGGACAGTCTGTACATGACGCGCGTTCAGGACGAATACGACGTTTCCGGGGAGTCCAGCCGGGTGGACTATACCCGCTACCACCTGACCCGTGAGAACGTCTCGCGCATGAAGCCGGATGCCGTCATCCTGCACCCGCTGCCGCGGCGTTACGAACTCGACCCCGCCCTGGACACCGATCCCCGGGCCATGTACTGGCGCCAGCTGCGGAACGGGATGTATATCCGGGCGGCGCTGATCCTCTACGTTTTCGGTAAGGAGCACCTGCTGGATGAATACCGCGGGAGTTAAGCGGGAGCCTGTCGATGTCCCTTTTTAAAGTTATGATCGTTGACGATGACCCCAGCATCGTGGTGGCGCTGGAGTTTCTCATGGAGCAGAACGGTTACGAGGTGCAGGTGGCCCGCAGCGGGGAGGAAGCCATCGAGAGCATCCCCAAGTTTCAGCCGCACCTGATCCTGCTGGACATCATGCTGCCGGGAATCGACGGTTACGAGGTGTGTGAAATCCTGCGCCTGAAACCCGAGTGGCGGGATATCCGGGTGGTGTTTCTGACGGCCAAAGGCAGTGAAGAGGACATCGCCAGGGGGCTGGTGCTGGGGGCCGATGCATACATCGTCAAGCCCTTCACCAACCAGAAGGTCGTCGAGACCGTCAACGGCCTGCTGGGCATCTAAAAAAGCCGTTTCGGCGGCGCGCCGGCGGCTGCTCCCGCTACTGTGCCGAAAGAACCGCACCGGTGATCTGTTCGACCGCCTCGGCGGATTCGGCCATCAGTTCGGCCAGTTCTTTTTCATCGATGTTCACGAAAGACAGGGCGCCGTCCTCCAGCAGGGGGGAACCGATCTCCGCATTGCCACTGTCGTAGATCCCTGCGTCGGCGGCGTCCGCCACGTGAACGATGTACGACAGCATGTCGCCGTCGGACCCCGAAGGCGCGTGGTGGTACTTGATGGCCAGGAACTGGGCCGGTGGAAAATTCCAGTTTTCGCACAGGTCGGCGGTCAGGTCGGCGTGGTCGAAGCCAAAGACCTCTTTTTCGGCCACCACCGGGTGGCGCCCGCCCTCATTTATGCGCCGCTCCAGCTGCGCTTTTTCCAGCAGGATGTGGGGATCGAGGATGATTCTGCCCAGGTCGTGAAAGAGGCCCGCCGAAAAGGCGTCATTTTCCAGTTTGGGCATTTTTTTCAGGGCCAGCTGCCGGCTGGCGATGGCCACCGTCAGGCTGTGGCGCCAGAGATCCCCGGCGGCAAGGCCGTAGCCCGGCAGTTCCTTACCCAGAAATTCCGATGTGCCCGCCATGGTGATGACTTCCTCCAGGGTCTTGCGGCCCAGGACGACGGCGGCGTGCTGCACCGAGGAGACATTGCCGCTGAGGCCGTAGAAAGCCGAGTTGGCGATCTTGAGCAGGGTGGCTGCAAGGGCCGGGTCGGCTTCGATGGCACCGGCCACGCGCTTCAGGCTCGCCTTGGGATCGTCCAGCAGGCGGCGGGTCTTGATGAGCACCTCCAGCATGGGAGGCAGGTCCTCCCACTGGTGCAGCAGCTCGGTTTTGAGTCGGCCGGCGGCTTCCGGGTCCACCGCGGTGGCAACCGGTTCGGCGGGGACGGCGCCGGGCTGTGGGGCGTTGCGCAGGTCCAGTTCGATGGGCTCCCTGCAGGCGGGGCAGGGAAAGGCGATCTTCTGGCCTACGGGCAGCTTTTCGTCCTTGATGCGGTAGCGCTTGCGGCAGTGGGGGCATTCAATTTTCATGGGTGCCTTGCAACAGACATTTTTCGTTTTCGTCGGTTTTCAGGATCGTTGCCGGGAAATAGAGAAGCCTTTCTGCCTACACAGGCAGCGTACGAAAACGTTATCGGGTGATTGCGCCGGGGGCATTAACCCTTTTTGGGGGCATGTCCTTAAATACTTCAATAACGGCCGCCATGCGAAACTCGCCCGGGGCAAAGACTGAAAAGCGGCTGAACAAAAGTGGCGGCAGCTTAACCGGCGCAACTGCGCGCCCACGGACAACGGGGATTTTTCAGTGTTATGAACGGTGTTATCAGGAAAGTACGTGCCCTGGGGCTCTGCTCCGGGGGGCTGGACAGCATCCTGGCGGCGCTGGTGTTGCGCCGCCAGGGAATCGTGGTGGAGTGGGTGACCTTCGAGACGCCCTTTTTTGCGGCCGGAAAGGCCCGCCGGGCCGCCGCGCAGATCGATGTGCCGTTGCGGGTGATGAACATTTTCGAACCGTACCTGGTGATGCTCAGAAACCCCAACTGCGGCTACGGCCAGCACATGAACCCCTGCATGGACTGCCATGCGTTGATGTTCCGCAAGGCTGCCGGGATCATGCGTGAGGAGGGGTTCGATTTTCTCTTCAGTGGGGAGGTGCTCGGCCAGCGGCCCATGTCCCAGACCCGCTCTTCACTGCGTTACGTGGAGAAGCACTCGGGGGCCGACGGCTATATCCTGCGGCCCCTGAGCGCCCAGCGGCTGCCCGAGACGCGGCCCGAACAGGAAGGTCTGGTGGACCGCGGGCAGTTGCTGGACATATCGGGGCGCTCCCGCAAACGGCAGATGGCGCTGGCCCGGGAGTGGGGCGTCAGCGAGTACCCGGCGCCGGCCGGCGGGTGCCTGCTGACCGACAAGGGCTACTCCAACCGCCTGCGCGACCTCTTCGCCCACCGCGAGGAGGTCACCGAGAACGAACTGCACCTGCTGCGCTACGGGCGGCACTTCCGCCTCAACGACGGCACCAAGGTCATCGTGGGGCGCACCCGCGGGGACAACGAGAAGATCCAGCAATACGCCGACACCGGTCGGGACACCCTCATGAAGGTGGAGGGCTACCCGGGGCCGCTGGTGCTGGTGCCCCCCGGCGGCGGTGAGGGCGGCCGCTTCATGGCCGCCAGCCTGTGCGTGGGCTACAGCAAAGCCCCCCCGGATGAGCCGGTGCCGGTGCGCGTGACGGCCCCCGAAGGCCGGCGGACCGTGACCGCCATCGGTGTGCGGCCGTCCGATGTCCAGAAGCTGATGGTTTAAAAGCAAGAGGGGCAAAGGCGCAGGGGGTTCGGCGACGGCCGAACCGCGGACCGGCAACGAGCGCAGCGGCCGTCGTTCAGGCCGACGCCAGCTGGTTGGCGCGCAGCTGGCCGCAGGCGGCATCGATGTCCCGGCCCTTGCTGCGGCGCACGATGGCGGTGTAGTTGCGGTCGTGCAGGATTTTCTGGAAGTCCCGGACGGTTTCCTCGGACGGGCATCGAAACGCGCTGCCGGCGTGCTCGTTGAAGGGGATCAGGTTGATTTTGGCGCGGATGGGGCGCAGTATTTTGGCCAGGCGCCGGGCGTCGTCGGCCGAGTCGTTGACCCCGGCCAGCAGAATGTACTCGAAGGTGATCATGCGGCGGTGGCGCAGGGGGTAGCGGCGGCAGGCCTCCAGCAGCTGCTCCAGGGGATACCTGCGGTTGACGGGCATCAGCCGGCTGCGGGTGCGGTTGTCGGTGGCGTTGAGCGACACCGCCAGGTTGACATCCGAGGCACTGCCCAGTTTCGCCATGGCCGGCACCAGTCCGGCCGTGGACACCGTGATGCGGCGCGTGGAGAACTTCAGCCCGTTGTCGTTGTCGGTCATCACGCCGATGGCGCGCAGCACTTGGCGCAGGTTGGCCAGCGGTTCGCCCATGCCCATGAAAACGATGTTGCGCAAGCGCCTTCCGCCGGTCACCTCGCGCTGGATGTCGCGGACCTGGGCGGTGATCTCGCCCATGGAGAGGTTGCGGCTCAGGCCGCCGCGGGCGGTCATGCAGAAGCGGCATCCCTGGGCGCAGCCCACCTGGCTGGAGATGCACAGGGTGTAGTGGTTGTCCTCGGGAATCAGCACGCTCTCGATGAACAGGCCGTCGGACAGGCGGAAGAGGTACTTGCGGGACCCGTCGCGGGACTGCCGGCAGTCTTCCACCCCCAGCCGGTCGAGGCGGAAGTGTTGCGAAAGCTGCGCGCGGATGTCGCGCCGGATGTCGGTCATGGCCTGGAAATCGTCGGCCTGGCGCTGGTAGATCCATTTGAATATCTGCCGGGCGCGGTACGCTTCGATACCGCGCTGCGCCAGCCAGGCCGTCAGTTCTTCCAGCGTCAGGTCCTGAATGTCGGTCAGCGGTGACACGGGTGTATGGGAATCCGTTCCGCGGCCTTGGGGCCGCACGCCGTTTCGGGTTGAAGGTGTTCACACCGGGGGCTGCGTTGCCGGTATCCTGCCGGGCGCCGGTCCGCCTCCGGATTGCCCGGCGCCCGCCCCCTCTTTGTGCAGGCATTGGGCGGTTTTCAATTTCCCTTGACATAGCATTTTCAAAAGTTTATTTTCAAGGATTTAGTAAGCACGGAACGATATTTTGCAACCCAGGCCGGCCTTGGCCACGGGTCGCCCCAGGGAGGGTGACGGTGGCGGGCCATGCAGTGAAGTTTCGGTATGTTTGACAATCTCAGCGACAAGCTGAACAGTGTTTTCAAGCAGCTCAAGGGCCACGGCAAGCTGTCAGAGAAAAACATCTCCGACGGACTCAAGCAGGTGCGCCTGGCCCTGCTGGAAGCCGACGTCCACTACCGGGTGGCCAAAAAGCTGATTGCCGACATCCGGGAACGGGCCCTGGGCCAGGAGGTGATGGCCAGCCTGACGCCGGGCCAGCAGGTCGTCAAGATCGTCAACGAAGAGCTCACCGAACTGATGGGTTCGCGCCACGAAGACCTCAACCTCGGGGGGGCGCGGCCCGTATCGGTGATGCTGGTGGGCCTGCAGGGCTCCGGCAAGACCACCACGGCGGGCAAGCTGGCCGTGTTTTTGCGCAAGAAGGGTCGCAAACCGTACCTGGTGCCGGCTGACGTCTACCGTCCGGCGGCCATCGAGCAGCTGGTCAAGCTCGGCGCGCAACTGTCCGTGCCGGTGTTTGCCTCCGCCACCGACATGGACCCGGTGGAGATCTGCCGCCAGGCCCGCACGGCGGCGCAGCAGGCCGGGTGCGACACCCTGCTCATCGACACCGCTGGCCGCCTGCACGTGGACCAGGAGCTGATGGACGAACTGCGCCGCATCAAGGAGGCCGTCAACCCGTCGGACATCCTGCTGGTGGCCGACGCCATGACCGGCCAGGACGCCGTCAACATCGCGGAAGCCTTTGACCAGGCGCTGGACATCGGCGGCGTGGTGCTGAGCAAGATGGACGGTGACGCCCGCGGCGGCGCCGCGCTTTCCATCAAGGCCGTCACCGGCAAGCCCATCAAGTTCGTCGGTGTGGGAGAAAAGCTCACCGACCTGGAGGCCTTTCACCCGGACCGGATGTCGTCGCGTATCCTCGGGATGGGCGACATCCTGACCATGATTGAAAAGGCCCAGGAGGTGGTGGATGAAAAGCAGGCCCTGGCGCTGCAGAAAAAACTGCGCACCAGCACCTTCACCCTGGAGGACTTCCGGGACCAGATGGTGCAGATCCGCAAGATGGGGTCCCTGTCGGACATCATCGGCATGATTCCGGGTCTCAGCCGCAACAAGCAGCTCAAAAACCTGAAGGTGGACGACCGCGAGTTGATCAAGATCGAGGCCATCATCAACTCCATGACCGCCGAGGAGCGCCGCAGGCACACCATCATCAACGGAAGCCGGCGCAAACGCATCGCGCGGGGCAGCGGCACCACCATTCAGGACGTAAACAAATTATTAAAGAATTATACCCAGGTTATGAAAATGATGAAAAAAATCAACAAAGGCGGCATGCGCGCCCTGGGGCGTGGGATGCTGCCGTTTTAAAGGAGAGAGCATGTCCGTCAAAATTCGTCTGGCCCGCCACGGTGCCAAGAAGAGACCTTTTTACCGCATCGTCGCCGCGGATGTCGAGTCGCCGCGCGACGGCCGATTCCTGGAAACCCTGGGCACCTACGATCCGCTCAAGGACCCGGCCGAGGTGAACCTCAAGGCCGAGCGCGTGAAATACTGGATCGATCAGGGGGCCCTGTGCACCCACACGGTCAAGAGCATTCTGAAGAAGGAGGGCCTTTTTTCCACGACATAACCGACCCCAGCCCCTGATTCTCAACAGCCAACAGATGGAGGTGGAGCCATGAAAGAGCTGATCAGGTACATTGCGCAGGCCCTGGTTGATCATCCGGAACAGGTTTCTGTTCACGAGATAGAAGGCAATCAGACCTCTGTCCTGGAACTCAAGGTCGCCAAAGAGGATCTGGGGAAAGTCATCGGGAAACAGGGACGCACCGCAAGGGCCATGCGCACCATATTGAGCGCCGCTTCCGCCAAGGTCAAGAAACGCACCGTGCTGGAGATCATCGAGTAACCGGTGGCGAGAAACACCGAGGCATGGCTGACCATCGGGGAGATCGTCGGCGTTCACGGCATCCGCGGCAACGTCAAGATCCTGCCCCACGCAGACGCCGCGCCGCTGTTCGACCCCGCCCGGCCGCTGGAGATCGTCTACCGCGACGGGCGCAGGGAACAGCGCGTGTTGCGGTGGGTCAAACCCCACAAGCGCCTGCTGCTGGCGGCGATCGAGGGAATCGGGGACCGCACGGCCGCCGAGTCGCTGGTGGGGGCGCGGGCCGTGATGCGTCGCGCAGATATGCCCGAACCCGAGCCCGGCAGCTATTACTGGAACGACCTGCTGGGACTGGCCGTGTACACACGTGAATCGGAGTATCTGGGGGT
>JAMOVG010000049.1 GCA_027061725.1 Desulfobacteraceae bacterium | reverse complement strand
GTGGACCCCCTGCTGGAGGAATTTTCACTGGACCGCTGCCGCAGCTACCACGACATCCTGCGCTACGTGCACGAAAAGGCGGTGCAGGAGATGGTCAAGCTGGGGCACGACGAGCGGCAGCTGCTGAAAAACCACCTCAAGCGGGACCTCGACCTGCCGATTCCCACCGGCATCATTGTTATCGACATCGGCGGCGGGCTGCGGCCGGAGGCGCCGCCCGACCGGGTGGGCTTTACGGACATTACCTCCATCCCGCTCAAGGCGGTGCTGGAGGGCATGCTGTTTCCCGACGTCTGGCACCGCGAATCGATGAACGTGGGCTTCCGCGATATGGTCACCAGCATCGTCAACGCCCCGGCCGACAGCCTCAGCGGACAGTACTCGGGGCACAACATTGCCATCGTGACCGGCGAGTATGTCAACCTGAGCCTGCGCTTCGGCTACCACTTCAACATCCTGGACGCTTTCTGCGGCGAGGTGACGCGCGACAACCACCTGTACTTCCGTTTCGTGGGCGGCGCCACCGACATCTCCAAGCGGTCGCGGCGCGCCAGGCTGATCGCCGAGATCCTCGAGGCCTTCGACTTGCACGTTCAGACGCGGGGAGACGTGGTCACAGGCCGCCTGGGGGGGCTCACGCGCCGGGACATGGAGCACACCCTCAACATCCTGGGCCGCCTGATCGGATTCACGCGCCAGCTGGACGTCTGCATGGACAGCGACGAGGTGGTGTCACGTTACGTAGAGGCGTTTCTGAACGGAGACTACGGGATCGTGCGGGCGGATCTGGGGTAAGGGCGCGGCGCAGGGGCCGAAGGCTGAGGGACAAGGGGGCAAAGGCGGAAGGGCAAGTCAGAGAGGAACCAAAGCACAGGGGCACCAAGGCGATGGCGACCGGCGGCCCGGGGCATCCTGCCGGCAATGGGCTGCGGGCCGCTGACGGCAGGAGGTTCCCGTTCTGCGGGGCCCCGGCGGGTGTTATATGGACCACGGGCGAACGACCAGAGGGAGTTGTTTCATGCAGATGCAAACAGACAGCCGGCCCATGCGGCTGATGGTCATCGATGACGAACCCACTGTGGGGCGGCGCCTCAAGCAGGTGCTTTCCAAAAGCGGCTTCGAAGTGGAGGTGTTCACCAGTCCGGTGGCGGCCGTAAAGCGCATGGCCGAGGAACCCTTCGACATCGTGGTCACCGATTTCCGGATGAAGGAGATGAATGGCATGCAGGTGCTGGAGAAAATCCGGGAGCTGTCGCCGCGCACCAAGGTGATCATTATCACCGGGTACGCGCGCATCGAGACCGCCACCGAGGCCTTCCGGGCCGGCGGCTTCGATTTTATCGCCAAGCCCTTTCGGCTGGACGAACTGCGTCGGTCCATTTTCCGGGCGGCCCGGGCGTTGGAAGCGGAATCCCCCTCCTGAACACCCCTCGGGTGGCCGCCTGCGGCCTTTTTCAGCGGCCGGTCTTGCGATCCTCGGACTTGAGTGCCTTGGCCGCCTTGTCGATGGCGGCACGCACCTCTTTCATCTTGAAGGGCTTGGCGATGAAATCGAAGGCCCCCTTGGTCAGGGCCTCACGGGCCAACTGCATGGTGGCATAGCCGGTGATCATGATCACCTTGGTGCGCTTGGAGCGCTCCATGGCCCACTCCAGGATCTGGATGCCGTTGATCTCTCCCATACGGATGTCGGTGATGATGACGTCGAAGTCCTTTTCCCGGATCCGTTCACGGGCCAGCTTGGGGTCCGTGAAGGTCTCCACCCGGGCCCCGTGCTTTTCCAGGGCCGGCTTGAGCCGGTCGCCTACGACCGGTTCGTCGTCCAGCAGAAGAATCTCCAGTGGCTGTTTCATGACGCTGCTCTCCAGAAGTGTTGAGCCCTCTCGGGGTCAGGCCGAGAGGGGAAGCGATGGATCCTTCGGTTTCCGCTGCCGATCCAGGGGAAGGAAGACGGAAAAACGGGCCCCCTCTCCCGGTTTGCTGTCTACCGTGATGCGTCCCCCCAGTTTCTTGATGATGTTGTAGCTCACCGAGAGCCCCAGGCCGGTGCCTTCGCCCTCCTTCTTGGTGGTGAAGAAGGGGTCGAAGATCTGGTCCAGGTGCTCCGGCGAAATGCCCGGCCCGTTGTCCCGGACGTCAATGCGCACCTCCCGCCCGTCCTGCGTGCGGCGGGCGGTGACCTCCAGTTTGCCCTTGTCTCCCATGGCCTGTACGGCGTTGAGGAAGAGGTTGAGAAACACCTGCTGCAGGCCGCCGCGGTCCAGGAACATGGGCGGCAGGTCTTCGTCGGCTTCCAGGGAGAAGTCGATGTTGTGGAACTGCATTTCATTTTTAATGAGCCGGGCGATCTTGCTCAGCAATTCGCGGATGTCCACTTCCTCGAGTTTGGGGTGCGTGGCCCGCGAAAACTCCAGCAGGTTCTTGACGGTTTCACTGGCGCGGTCGGCCTGATCCATGGCCTCCTGGTACAGGCGCATGCGCTCGTCGCGGTCCATCTCCATGCCGTCTTCGATCAGCGACTCGATGATCAGGGTCAGGTTGTTGATGGGGTTGTTGAGTTCGTGGGCGATGCCGGACGTCAGCGTGCCCACGGCGGCGATCTTGCACTGCTGCACCAGCTGGTTCTGGCGGCTTTCGATCTCGTCCATCATGCGGTTGAGCGCCGCCACCATGTTGCAGATTTCGCTCTTGTTCTTCTGCTTCTCGGGAATGCGGTGGAAGGTGCCGCGGGCGATTTCCTGGGCATCCTCGGTAATGCGCTCCAGGGGGCCGAGGATCTTGCGGTCGATGAAGTAGATGGTGACCACCAGCAGCAGCACCATGACCGCCAGCGAGATGAGCGGAAAGCGCAGCATCTCGCGCAGCAGCGAACGCACCTCTTCGAGTTTCTGCTGGACGTTGAGTCCGGTGACACCCGACAGCCGTTTGCTGATCTCCTGGATCTCCTGCTGGCGCTTGGTGTAGTCGGGCGCCGCAGGGTCCAGCCGGCTGAAGAGGGTGATGAAGCGCTCCAGGTCGCGGTGGAAGGTCTTGAGGCGCTCTTCCCCCAGGGCCCAGGAGAACTCCTCGCGGTTTTCCCTCAGCAGGGCCTGGGCGGCGCGGGCGTGCTTGAGGCTTTCATGGCGGCTGGAGGCCTCGGCCAGTTTAAAGAAGATACGCTCGTAGCGGTTCATCTCCGAGATCTCGGCATTGAGGTCCTCGGCCATGACGAAGAACTGGATGGAACGGCGCAGGTGGCGGAAATTGCGGTAGCCGCCGGCCACCAGCAGGAACATCACCAGGAAGGTGATCAGGAAGGTGATGTTGATTTCGCGGCGGATCGTGTTCTGTTTGCAGTTAAAGAGCAGCATGACCGGCCTTCAGACGCCGCTTCCGCCGGCGGGGCCGGCGTCGCTGAAAAGGGTTCCCGCCAGGGCGGTCAGTATGTGATCGAGCCCGGTGTCTTGCCCCCCGGCTTTCCAGAGCAGGATCTCCCCGGATGCCAGGGCCGCCCGGCAGTGCGGCGCAGGGCCCGGCCTGCCGGCCACCTCCGCTGGCGACCAGAGCAGGAGGTGCTGCTCCTCGTCGGCCTCGCCCAGGTCGGCGTCCAGCCATGTGAGCGCCTCGTCGGCCGTGCGGAAAAGGCTGATATCCTCAGGGCCGGCAAGGGCCCACCACTGCCGGGCCGGTCTCTCGCCGGCCTGGGGTGCTGTCCCGCCGTCCGCGCCGGCGCCCTTCAGCAGCAGCAGCAGGGGGCGGCACTGCAGGTCGTCAAGGGACGGCGATGAATCCGAGTCGCGGCCCACGGCCCCGTCCAG
>JAMOVG010000048.1 GCA_027061725.1 Desulfobacteraceae bacterium | reverse complement strand
GGTCTGGGTGGCGATCTCCAATGTGTCCAGCGAGGTGCTGCTGGGAATTTTGGAAAACATTCGCCGCTGCGGCCTCAAGCCCTGTTTCATCCCCAACCTGTACCGGCTTTTCGTGCACCGTATTCGCATTTTCACCATCGGCGACCTGCCCGTGGTCGAAGAGGTGGGCCAGGAGAAAAAGACCTACCTCTACGTCAAGCGGTACCTGGACCTGGCGCTGGCAGTGGTGGTTGTCCTGCTGCTGTGGCCGCTGATGCTGGCCATCGCACTGGCCATCAAAATCGATTCGCCGGGGCCCGTGATTTTCACCCACGACCGGGTGGGCAAGGACGGCAGGATCTTTACGGTCTACAAGTTTCGCACCATGCACCGCGAGACCGACCCGCTGGCCCCCAGCCCCACCAGTCACGAAGATCCGCGCATCACGCGCGTGGGCCGCTTTCTGCGAAAGACCAGTCTGGATGAAATCCCGCAGATTTTCAACATCCTCAAGGGCGACATGTCTTTCGTGGGACCCCGTCCGGAGATGCCTTTCATCGTCGAAAATTACACCGACTTCCACCGTGAAAGGCTCAAAATGCTCCCCGGACTCACCGGCATGTGGCAGCTGAGCGGCGACCGCGGCCGCGCCATCCACGAAAACATGGACTACGACCTCTATTATATCCGGCACGTCTCCTTTTTCCTGGATGTCGCCATTTTGATCGAAACCCTTATTTTCGCTTTCAGGGGTATTTGACCAGATGCGCATGCGCCCATGGGCGTCGGATGCCGGACATCACGTCGGTGCAGTCGCCGGCACTGTCCTGTTCATTGTGTTGAGCTGCGCTTTTCTGTGGCTTTCCGGCCGGGTCATGCCGTGGGTATGGGTAGCCGTAGGCGGCCTGTCACTGGGCGTCGGGCTGCTGCTCCCGGATCGCCGATGGCTCGTCAATGCCGACCTGCTCGTGTGGCTGGCCGCCGCGTATCTCACCGCCGTGCTGATGTCCGCCGGACTTCACCATCTGGCGCTGCGCCGCCTGGATCCGGCCGCTTACATCACGGCCGCGCGAGGCACCGCCTACTGGGGAGACGCGGTGCTTCTCCGGCAGACGGCGGTTTACCTGCTTTTTCCCGTGCTGTTGATGGTCTGCGTGGCGTTATTCCAGAATACGGCCAATCCCCTGGCGCAGCTGAAGCTGTTGCCATTGCTGCTGCTGCCCTCTCTGGTCGTAGCGCTCTACCAGGCCCTCGTGGACTTTCGTTTCTGGAACCGTTCGACCGCCACCTGGGGCGACCGCGTGCCGGGACTGGGCTCGGATGTCAACGGTTTCGGCATTACCCTCTTTCTGCTTTTTTCCGTGTCCCTTTCAGCGATGTGCAGCACCACCGACCGGCGGGTGAAAATGCTCTACGGGGGAGTGCTGATCCTGATATGCTGGGCGCTGCTGGCCAGCGGAAGCCGTACGGCCTTCGGGGGCATCCTGCTGATGCTGCCGGTCTTTTTCGTTTTGCGGCAGCGGATGGGAGGCGATTGCCGACGGAGGGGATCGATAGGCGTGCATGGGATCACCGTGGCCGCGGTGCTGCTGATCGTGCTGTTGGCGGGCGCCGCGCTGCTGAGCAGCGGGGGGGTGCGCAAAATCCCGCTGGCCAAACGGCTGCAGCACTCTCTGGAATTGATCCGCAGAGAGGGCGACGCCCGGCGGCTTTCGAGCCGGTGGGAACTGGGGCTGCAGGCGGCCCGTATGACGGCGCTTTCACCGTGGGCGGGATGGGGCCCGGGCGGCTTCTGGCGGCAGGTCGACAACGTCCGCACCCGCTACGGGGAACGATGCGGGTACATTGACAATGCCGAGAATCTCTACCTGCAGGTGGCGGCGGAACTGGGAGTACCGATGCTGGGCGCCCTGGTGTTGTTTTTCCTGATTCCGATGAAACGTTGCTTGAGAGGAGGGGGGGGCGGCCAACCGCTGCAGCGCTTCACCCGGGAAATGGCCATCGCCACGCTGGTGGTGACTATGGCGCTGAGCCTGACAGGTCCCCATATTTTTTCGCCTGAAGTGGCCTGGATTGTTTGCGTTCTGCTGGGGTTCGTCTGGGTCACAGGCATGGAAAACGCGACAAGGCCGCCGAAAAGGGTTCGTCCCGCATGGATGGCGGCCGCGGTGCTGGTTTTCATGGCGCTGTTTCTTTTCGGCACTTACAGCGCCTCGCTGGGCAAAAGGGGATACGCCGCCACCGAGCAGGCCTCCTGGTGGCCGCTGAAGAACGAATACGGACTGTATTTCCCCTGGGAAGACTGGGGACCGCCCTACGGGAAAATGGTCTGGACGTCCAAAAAGTCGTCGACCCGTATCCGCATGAGGGCTAACGGCCTGTCGCTGACAGTTTTCGCCCCCGGGGCCACGGCCCGTCCGCAGAACCCGCTGACGGTTACACTGCGGGTGAACGGGAAACTGTTGGACCGCCTCGTGTTTTCCGAGGGCGGCCGCCGCAGGCTGACCTACTTTCTGCCCGGTCCCCGAAACCGGGAGATTTTTTTTCAGACCGAGGCAAGCCGCACCTTCGTTCCCCGCAAGGTGGGAATGGGAAACGATCGGCGCGTGCTGGGAATCGCCTTGAGCCCCATCCGTCAGCACAGGCATGTTTTAAAAAACTGAATAACCGAGCTACGAAAGGAAAACTGCGATGAAACGGGCACTGATCACAGGAATTACCGGGCAGGACGGCTCCTATCTGTCGGAGCTACTGCTGGACAAAGGATACGAGGTGCACGGCATCGTGCGTCGCGTGGCCCTGGAAGACCCGGCCCACCGGCTGTGGCGTATCAACCACCTTTTGGACAGAGTGACATTGCATGCCGCTACAATGGAAAGCTACGCAAGCCTGTTCAACGTGGTGGAAAAAGTCAGGCCCCACGAGTGCTACCACTTGGCGGCCCAGAGTTTCGTGAGTTACTCATTTGAGGATGCCTTTTCCACTATCAACACCAACATCAACGGGACGCTCTACATGCTTTCGGCCGTCAAGGAAAAAGCCCCGGACTGCCGTTTCTACTTTGCGGCTACCAGCGAAATGTTCGGCCACGCCCGGCAGACCCCGCAGAATGAGGACACCCCTTTTTATCCCCGTTCACCTTATGGTATCTCGAAGGTGGCCGGTTTCGACCTGATCCGCAATTTTCGCGATTCCTACGACCTTTTCGGCTGCAGCGGCATTCTCTTCAACCACGAGTCACCCCGGCGGGGATTCGAGTTCGTGACGCGCAAGATCACCAGCACGGCTGCGCGTATTAAGCTGGGCCTTGAGCGGGAACTGCGGCTGGGAAACCTGGACGCCAAACGCGACTGGGGGTTCGCCGGCGACTACGTGGAGGCCATGTGGCGGATGCTGCAGCAGGACGATCCGGACGATTATGTCATCGCCACCAACGAAACCCACGCGGTCCAGGAATTTGTGGAGCTGACCTTCGATTACCTCGGGCTGAACTGGAAAGATCACGTGGTCATCGACGAGCGCTTCTACCGGCCCGCCGAGGTTCACCTGCTCAAGGGCGACTACAGCAAGGGCCGCGATAAGCTGGGGTGGCGCCCGCATGTAAAATTCGAGGAACTGGTCAGGATGATGGTCGATGCCGATTTGAAGCTGGTGCGTGGCAACGCGCACACGCGAAACGCAGCCGTATGAATTCAGGCCCGCTCATCCGTTCCCAAGTCGATCGCCTGCAGGCCCTTTGGCGCTACCGGGGATTCGTCTTCAGCATGGTGTGGCGGGAGTTTCGTGGAAACTACCTGGGCTCGCTGCTGGGCAGCGTCTGGTCG
>JAMOVG010000047.1 GCA_027061725.1 Desulfobacteraceae bacterium | reverse complement strand
AGAAGACGGCGGCCACCATGTTGAGGCCGGCGTTGACCGACACCACGTAGCTGAAGCCGCAGAAGCCCACCAGTGCCATGGCAAAGCCCACCGGCATGCCCAGCAGGAAGAGGATCAACAGCAGGGCTACGATGCCCGTGATGCCTACCGCCACAAGACTCAAGGCTGTTTTCCTTCCTTGCCGCCCCAGAGGCACTGGAGGAAATCCGTCAGCAGCGACAGCGACAGCACGAGGCAGCCCAGGGCCACGGCATAGGTGAAAGGGTAGTAGATGATGCGCAGGGTCTCGGTGACCTCTCCGGTGGCCATCAGGGTGTTGGCTTTTACGATCAGCTGCCAGGCGGCGGCCCCGAAAAAGAGCAGGCAAACAAGGCTGTTAACCGCCGAGAGAGCCCGGCGGGTGCGGGCCGAGAAGGTGTTGATCAGTACATCCACGGCAATGTGGCCCCGCTTTTTCTGGGTGTAGCCCAGGGAAAAAGCCGCCACCACGGCGCCGAAAAAGCCCATCAGTTCAAAAGTGCCGCGAACCGGCACCCATACGATGCGGAAGAAAATGTTGGCGCAGGTGATTAGGATCATGCCGACCAGGAACAGCCCGCCGATCCAGAGCAGCAGCCGGTTTAAAAATTCGTTGATGCGGTTGAGTGTTTGCATGTGATGTCCGGCGGGGATGCCGTGGCGGCATCCCCGCGAGGGTTAGGGGTACAATGCCGGGCCTGTGCGGCGCCTATTTGGACTCGTGTTTTTTAATGAAGGCCTTGATGTCCTTGACGATGGCCTCGGCCGGGTAGCCGTCGGCCTTGGCCTTCTGGATCCACTTCTCGGTGATGGGCGCCAGGCGTGCGTCCCACTTGGCCTTCTCATCCTTGGACAGCTGGATGAATTCCACCTTCTGGGCGTCCTTGGACCATGTGACGGCTTCCTTGACGTGGTTGTCCATGTAGTTGCCGGTCCAGGCGGCCTGGTCAAAAGACAGGTCGTCAAATACCTTCTTGACGTCATCGGGCAGCTTGTTCCAGGAGTTCATGTTCATGACCACGGCGAAAGGATAGATAACCGTGTCGGTCAACGTGACGTACTTGCAGATCTCCGCGAATTTGAAGTCCTTCAAAACCTCCAGCGAGGAGAACAGGCCCTTGACGACACCCTTTTGCAGGGCCTCGGGCGTGGCCGACATGGGCATGCCCACCTGGTTGGCGCCCCAGGCCTTGAGGATCTGGGCGGCCCCGCCCGAAGCGCGCAGGTCCACGCCCTTGATATCGGCCAGGGTGCGGATGGGAATCTTGGACATGATGTTGGCCGGCGCGGTGGTGAATACCGTCAGCACCTTGACCTTGGCAAAACTTTTCGGCTGGTATTTTTTGTACAGATCCCACAGCACCAGGCTGCCCACCGTGGCGTTGGGAATGCCCAGAGGCAGGCTGGTGGCGTTGGTGATCACGAAACGCCCGGGCTGGTAGGCCATGCATAGGTTGCCGATGTCGGCCTGGCCCGAGATGACGCCGTCCATCATGTTCTTGGCGCCCAGCAGGGTGCCGCCCGGATAGGTGTTGACCTTGACCTTGCCCTTGGTGCGCTTTTCGACTTCCTTCTTCCAGCGCTCCATCTGGACGCAGGGAAAGGTGGGGGCCGGCGGAAAGTTGGCGTAGCTCAGTGTGATGGTGCCGCCGGCGGCGGCCGGGGGCGGCTGGGACACGCCGATCACCGTAACGACCGCGAAGACGGCGGCCAGGGCCAAAAGAATCTGCTTTTTCATGACGCTCCTCCCTTCTTGCATGTGGTTAACGGGATGGTGACTAGGAACACTCGTGCGCCTTTTCTGTCAGCGGGTCGATGCCGCACGAAGTCTCGCCTTTCTTGCGCTTGAGGGCCGCCAGCACCCGCTCCGGGGTGATGGGCAGCTCCCGGATGCGGACCCCCACGGCGTCGTAAATGGCGTTGGCGACAGCCGGTGCCGTGGGCACGCATCCCGGCTCGCCGATGCCTTTGGCGCCGTATGGCCCGTCGTGGTCCAGGGTTTCGACGACCGGCGCCTCGATGGGCACGGCGTCCTTGGCCGTGAGAATCTTGTAGTCCCGGAAATTGGGGTTCATAATTTCCCCCTTTTCCAGGATAAGCTGCTCGGTCAGGGCATAGCCGATGCCCATCATGACGCCGCCGTACACCTGGCCCTCGAGCAGCATGGGGTTGATGGCGCGGCCCACGTCGTGGGCGGCCACGTACTGCAGGATTTCGACCTTGCCGGTCTCCTCGTCGACGCGCACACGCACGCCGTGGGTGCCGAAGGTGTAAGTCATGGACAGGTTGCCCTTGAACTCGCGGTCCAGGTTTTCGTTGTGCGGGTCGTAGAAATAGTCCGCCATGAGCATGGTGCCGCCCGGGCTGAAGTGCGCCTTGCGCAGCAGCTTGTCGATGGGCACGCCCTTTTCCGGGTTTTCCCGGGGGATCACCATGCCGTCGCGCAGTTCCAGGATCTCCGGCGGCGCCTCCAGCACGCGCGATGCGATCTCCACGATCTGGTCGTGGAGTTTGGCGGCCGCCCCCAGCGCCGAGTTGCCGGCGATGAAGGTGGTGCGGCTGGCGTGGGCGCCCACGTCCCAGGGGCACACGTCGGTGTCGGTGTGGATCACGTTGATGTTCTCGACACCCAGGCCCAGCTGCTCGGCCACGATCTGGGCGATGACCGTGTCGGCCCCCTGGCCCATGTCCGTGGCGCCGGTGAAGACGTCCACCTGGGCGTAGTCGTTCATCTTGATGATGGTGCCGCAGCCGTCGGACTTGTACACCCGCGCGCCCCCTCCCACGTGGATCAGCGAGGCGAAGCCCACGCCCTCGCCCTTGCCCCTGGGCGCCTGCGGGTCGATGCGGCGCACGGTTTCGTCGATGCACTCGGAAAGCCCGCAGGTGGTGATGCGGAAGCCCTGGGGGCTGACCTCCCCGGGACGGTTGGCGTTGATGCGCCTAAACTCCACGGGGTCGATGCCGGCCTCTTCGGCCAGCATGTCCATGGCGCTCTCGATGGCGAAGGTGGCCTGGGGGTTGCCGTAGCCGCGCATGGCCTGGGCGTAAGTGTTGTTGGTGTAGACGCAGCGGGCCCGGTAGCGCACGTTGGGCACGCGGTAGAGCGAGGTGATGGGCATCATCATGACCGAGGGCGTGGTGGCCCCCCAGGAAGTGTAGGCCCCGTTGTCCAGGATCATGGAGATGTCGCGAAAGAGCAGGCGGCCGTTTTCGTCGCAGCCCTGGGCGATGTCCATGATGGCCGGCTGGCGGGTGGAGGTGGCGATGAACTCCTCCTCGCGGTCAAAGACGATGCGCACCGGACGGAGCGTGGCGTAGGCCAGCAGGATGGCGATGTGTTCGTAAGCATAGGTGTCCAGCTTGCTGCCGAAGCCGCCGCCGATGACGGGCTTGATGACCCGCACGCGGCGCCCGGGAAGCCCCATGACCTTGAGCGCCGAGAGGAAGTCCTTCTGGGCCAGGGACGGGATCTGGGTGTTGCTGTAGACCGTCAGGTTGTTGGCCTGGTCGAACTGCGCGATGCAGCCGCTGGTGCTCAGGCAGCAGTGGGTCACCCAGGTGGCGTGGAAGCGGTCCTCGACCACGTGTTTGGCTTCCCTGCGGGCGGCCTCCACGTCGCCGTAATGCAGTTTCCAGGGCATCCGGAGGATGTTGGTTTTGTGCTCCTCGTGGATCAGGGGGGCGTCGGGCCCCATGGCGGTTTCGGGGTCGAACACCCCGGGCAGGGCCTCGTAGGTCACCTCGATGAGGTCCAGCGCCTCCCGGGCCGTGTCGGGGTCCACGGCCGCCACGGCGGCCACCTCGTCGCGCATGGAGCGCACCTTGCCGGCCTTGAGC
>JAMOVG010000046.1 GCA_027061725.1 Desulfobacteraceae bacterium | reverse complement strand
CAAGGTGTAACGCCAAGCGCTCAACCATTTTTCAGGGGAAACGCCCATGTCTGCCATTCGCATCACCATCGGTGAAGTAGAGGTCACGGCCGAACTCAACGAGTCGCCCACCGCCCGCCGGATCCTGGAGAGCCTGCCCATTGAGGGCAGCGCCAACGTTTGGGGAGAGGAGATCTACTTCGACATCCCGGTGCACATCGATGAAGCCCCCGACGCGGTCACCGAGGTCGAGGTCGGCACCCTCGCCTACTGGCCCGTGGGACCGGCTTTCTGCATTTTTTTCGGCCCCACACCGGTGAGCACGGGCCCCAGGCCGCGTGCTTACAGCCCCGTCAACGTATTCGGCCGGATTGTGGGCGACACCGAGGCGCTGAAGTCCGTTCAGGACGGCGCCCCTATTCGTGTGGAAGCGCTTCCCGACATCTGAACCTCGAGCTGTACAGGAGAACATGCCATGAGCCTTGCCGAAATCGAAGCCTTCGACAGCGTCGCCCTGCTGCGCATGCAAAATGGCGTCATCAACGCCATCGGCCCGGACCTGCTTGCCGACTTGTCCCGCTGTATCCATGAAATTCGCAAGCACTTCGGCGGGGTGGTGCTGGCCGGCGGCGAGAAGTTCTTCAGCATCGGCCTGGACCTTCCCCAACTGGTGACTTTCAACCGTGAACAGATGGGGGATTTCTGGGAAGCTTTCAATCAGGTGGTGCTGCAGCTCTATACCCTGCCCCAGCCTACGGCCTGCGCCCTTTGCGGCCACGCCACGGCCGGCGGCGCCATCCTGGCGCTGACCGGGGATTTTCGCTACGCTGCCCGGGGGCGCACCCTGTTTGGCTTCAACGAAGTTCACATCGGCGTCCCGGTACCTTACCTGGCGGATCTCATCCTGCGACAAATCGTCGGCGATCGAATCGCCACGCGCATGCTCTATTTCGGGGAGTTCATGGAAGCCGAGGCCGCTCAACAGGCCGGCATAATGGACGAGGTGGAAGAAAGGAGCGCGGTCGAGTCCTGCGCCGTAGAGCGCATCCAGCAGTTGGCCGCCATGCCCCAACCGGCTTTCGGGATGATCAAGCAGAACCGTATCGAGGCGGTCCACAGCGCGTTTCTCAACAACTACGAAGCCAAGAAGGAAGCCTTCCTGATCTGCTGGTTCCAGGAAGAAGTACAGAACCTGCTGCGAAAAGCCGCGGAGAAATTCTGATGCACCTTCACGTCCTGCAGCACGTTCCCTTCGAGGGCCCCGCGAGCATTGCCGACTGGGTACGACGGCGGGGGCATGTCCTCTCGCAAACGCGCCTTTTCGAGGCGCAGGGTTTGCCGGCTCCGGATGCCGTCGACGGACTGATCGTCATGGGCGGCCCCATGGGTGTCGGTGATGAAGACGAGTTCCCCTGGCTGGTGCACGAAAAACGTTTTCTGGCGGCGTGCGTCGAAAATGACAAACCGGTACTGGGCATCTGCCTGGGAAGCCAGCTGCTGGCCGAAGTGCTGGGGGCACCGGTCTATCCCAATCGGCACAAGGAGATCGGCTGGTTCCCCATAGAGTTCACCCAGGCGGCTCTCGGCTCCCCCCTTTTCGACGGCTGTCCGCAGGAGATAGAGGTCTTTC
Source organism: Desulfobacteraceae bacterium (assembly GCA_027061725.1). Lineage (GTDB taxonomy): Bacteria > Desulfobacterota > Desulfobacteria > Desulfobacterales > JALSRD01 > JALSRD01. Next base: position 2,255 of record JAMOVG010000046.1, on the reverse strand, counting down.
ACTGGCACGGCGACACCTTTGATCTGCCGCACGGCGCGCGCCTGCTGGCCAGCAGCCAGGCTTGCCGCAACCAGGCTTTTCTCCACGGCCGGCATGTACTGGGCCTCCAGTTTCACCTGGAGGTGACTTCCCGCAGCATCGCCGCCCTGGTGGAAAACGGCGCCGCCGAACTCCGGCCGGCCCCCTACATCCAGCCGGCATCCCGCCTCAGCGGCACGCCTGAACAGGTCCGAAAGGTGAACACCGTCATGCACAAACTCCTGGACCGCCTCTTCGTGCCCTGACGGCAGATGGAAGCCATCCAGCGGACGATTCTCGACTTCCTGGCCGCCGGCGATCGGCGCTGGACCCCCTGCGATCTGGAAAACGCGGTCAGAAAGCGCGCCGGCCACAGCCGCAGGCAAATCCGTGCGGCGCTGCGCCGGCTGGTGGAGGAGCGCCGCCTGGAATACACCTACCTCCACGGATGTTCCTTTATCGAGGCCTCCTTCAACCGCCCTGTGCCCATCGGACGCCATATTCTTCTTCTGCCGGCCGACATGCAGCCCCCGCAAGCCGCAGGCAAAGCGGTCATCCGGCTGGCCCAGGGGGACTCTTTCGGCAATGGCCGTCATCCCAGCACCCGGCTGGCCCTGCAGGGCATTGCCCATCTGCTGCGTTCTTCCGGATGGCACGGCGCTCACGGGTCCGCGCAGTGCCTGGACATCGGTACCGGCTCCGGCGTGTTGGCACTGGCCGCCCTGGCGCTGGGGGTGCGGCGGGCCCTAGGCTTGGACATCGAAGCCACCAGCCGATTCGAAGCCGCTTCCAATGCCCGTCTGAACGGAATGGCAAAACGATTCAAGGTGCTGTGCGCTGATCTGTGCGAAGTGGATGCGACTTTTGATATCGTTTTGGCCAACCTCCGCCCTCCGACGCTGAAAGCGATGCTTCCCGATATCTGCAGGTGTCTCAGGCAACGGGGAGCCGTAGTGTTGTCGGGTTTTCGGGAGGGTGAGGAAGCCGTTGACCTGCTGGCTGCCTATACGCGAAGGGGGATGTCGTGCATCTGGTGCGCTAAGGAAAAAGGCTGGCAGGCGTTCGTACTGTTCAGCCCGGGTTCCGCGTCCAGAGCGCCTTGAGCTTGCGCCTCACGTCGTTGAAGTCGCGCCAGCGATGGTAGGCCAGTCCATGCTCGTTCATCCATCGGGCGAGAAAATCCCTTGCAAAAACAACGGACGCGTGCCGCGCCATGGCCACATCGGTGATGCCGTTTCCCACGGCCACCGCTTTTTCATAACGGTAGCGGCGCATGACGTCTACCTTGCAAATCAGTTCAGTGCTTCCCTCGAAATCCGAATGCACGCGCATGAACGCCCCCTCGGCGGACACCTGTGGAGCGTAGATAGCCGCCACCTTGTCCGCCAGGGGACCCAGACGGGAGAGAATCGCTTCGCGGATTCCGCCGGAGACGACCACCAGCGGAACCGAATGCTTCTCAAGAAAAACGACGAAATCCTCGAACCCCGCCCGCAGCGGCTGGCGCATGAAATAGTCCAGGATTTCCGGATAACGCACCGACGGGATGGATTCGATCAGGCTGCGCACGGCCTCTTTGAGGGTGATGCGGCCGGCATACATCTGCTTCGAGCGTTGGGCATAAAGCTCGGGAACAAAAGTGTTGAACATACCCACCAGGGTTTCTTCCCTGGTGATGGTCCCGTCAAAGTCGCAGAACACCACCCAGGGCTGGCTATACTTTCTGGTAGCGTCCCCGGTCGACACTCTTAATCTTGTTCTGCTTTTTGAGTTTGTAGATCACGTTATGCACTTTCTTGTTGTCAAACCCGGTCTTCTTCACCAGGGTTTCCACGTCGATGCCGTTGCGCGAACGAGCGATATAACCATAGACGGTATCAATGGCTGTTGCCTTGGCAGCCGGTTTTTTCTTTTCAGTCTTTTTGGCTGCCGCGGCCTTGGCTTTCTTGGCCGGGGCCTTTGCCTTGGCGGACGGCTTGGCCTTTTTTGCCGGGGCCTTTGCTTTCTTGGCGCCCTTGTCCTTTCGGCTCAGGTCTTCAATGTGCGTGGCCAGGCTGTCGATGGCCTGTGACAGGCTCTTGAAGCCCTCGGCGACCGCCTTCATCAGTTTCTCGGAATCCATGGCCTTGATGAATTTCTCCAGTTCCGTCATTGCAATCTTCCTCCAAGTTTGACGTTCACTTTCTCACCGCCGGCAGCGGTAGCCTCCCTCTCTGCTTCCCGCGTGGCCGGAAGCG
>JAMOVG010000045.1 GCA_027061725.1 Desulfobacteraceae bacterium | reverse complement strand
CACCGACTTCGAATTCGACTGCAGGCCCTGGGAGGACGGCAACGATGAAGTCTGCGGACCGTTCCCGACGCCCAGGGCCGGAGAATACCATATCGGGCTGAAAGCGTACGCCGATTTTTCGGGGGTGACACTTACCGCACGATATGAAACGTATGCCAACGGGCCGGCGCCCGACCTCTCCTCATCGAATTGCGGGCCAGACGAGGAGTGGTACTGACGGCCTTCGCGCAGAAAACCCGCTCCGGCGGGCCCTTTCGGTGTGTGAAAGGGCCCGCGATACCGTCGCTTTTCCCACAAAAGCAGGCCCGTTTCGCATGGCAATGCAAAAGGAGGCATCCAATGGGCAAAATGCACTATATTTCTCTGTGTTCGCTGGTGCTCTGCCTCCTCTTCCTGGGGGTGTCAATGGCAGCTGAAAAACAGAACGTTCCCGTAATCATTCTCCCGCCAGAAAAACCGCAGGATACCCTGTCCGCCCAGGAGAGGGAGGCCGCCGTCAATCTTGTGCGTTCATTTTTTCAGTTGGATGCGCCGAAATCACCTTACGGCCAGGCCAAAGTGAATGTCCTCAGGGGACCGGACGGAAAAATCAGGCGCCTGGTGGTGTATCTGTTGCACCGTGATGCCTACCTGGTGGATATCGTGCAGCTGACCATTGACGACGATTTTCACGTCGTCGGTGTCGACAAATCCCCCTGGTAGCACCCGTCCGGCGATGGCTTCCCGCTGGCGATCGGCGGAACCGGGATGTCCCACGGTGAGGCCGGCAGCCGCGCGTTTCGCTTTTCCAAATCGGCGATCCGCCCTGTGCGCCTATAACAGCATTGCGCTGTAGCGTTTCATACGGGCGTTGAGTGCCTCGACGTCACCTGCGATCTTTTCCAGTTCGGTCCAGAAGCGGCGGCTGTGGTTCAGGAAACGGGTGTGCATCAACTCGTGCAGCAGGATGTAGTCCCTCAGCTCCGGCGGCAGGCGCACGATGTTGATGTTGAGGCTGATGTTTCGCCGCGCCGAGCAGCTTCCCCAGCGCGTCTTCTGGCGACGAACGAAAACGCGGTTATAAACGAAACCGTGGCGCCGGGCCAGTTCCTCGAGCCGCGCCACCAACTGCTCGCGGGCCGCCCCGGATTCAGCCGTAGCCCGCACTTGCGCTCGAAGGCGCGGTGCTGCGCCTCGCTGCGCCGCGCCCTCTTAAGCTGTGCCGCAATCCAGTCCCGCTTGCGGCGGGCGAAGGCGGCCGCCTCCTCAAAAGATGCCCCCCTGGGGACCGCTACGCGTACGCCCCTGAACGGCCGCACCGTGATGTTCATGCGCCGCGCCCGCGCGCTGCGCTCCACCAGCACACGGCCGAGCCCCTCGATCTCGACCCACCTGGCCACGCTACTCGTACGCCACTACCCGGATCAGCCCAATGGTGGCACCGGTGTCGTCGGTGGTGCAGGTGTCGCTCACCGAAACGACGCGCTTGACCTCGCTGCGCGCGATGAAGTCGTTGACCCGCTGGTCCAGTTCTTCGAGCTGCTGTTTGACAAAAAACACCTTTAAAGGGCAGGCGAAGGTCTTGACTTTTACCATGGAAGCCTCCTCGATTTCCGGTTCCAAGAACAAATCACCACCAAACTAAGGATAAAAAGATCGGATGGCAAGTGGCAGGTCAATCGCAGGTGCCTCTGGGCATTGCCAGGGCAGGCGAAAATGTGCCATAGTTGCGACACACGTCATCACTATGCGAAAGGAACAGGCCATGAAACCTTATCGGATTGTTTACCTGATCATGCTGGCGGTCCTGTCCCTGCCTCTGGCGGCCGGCGCAGCCTTTACCGAACTGCCGCTCACGCGGGTGGTGCTGTTCTCCAGCGGCGTGGGCAACTTCGTTCACAGCGGCACCGTGGAGGGCGACGCCCGGGTCGTACTGCACTTCAGCCCGGACCAGATGAACGACGTGCTCAAATCCATGGTAGTCAACGATCTGGACGGCGGCACGGTCGGCGGCATCTCCTATCCCTCCCGGGACCCGCTGGAAAAGACGCTGCAAAGCTTCGCCGTGGACCTTTCGGGCAACCCCCCGCTGGCCGACCTGCTCAACCAGCTGCGCGGTACGCCCGTACAGATCGATACCCCGGATCCCGTCAGCGGAAGAATCCTGGGTGTTGAAACCCGCACCCGCAAGGTTTTATCGGGAGCGGAAACCACCCTGCTCACCGAACACATCCTGAACCTGGACACGGCGGACGGTGCGGTGTCCGTTCCCCTGGACACCGTGGCACGCATCCGCTTGACCGATGAGGCCCTGAACCGGGAACTGCAGCAGGCACTCGATACCCTGGCGCGGTCCGTGGATCGTCAGCGAAAGACGCTGGTGGTACGCTTCCTGGGAAAAGGCCCCCGCCGGGTGCGCATCGGCTACATCCTGGAAGCGCCGGTATGGAAAACGGCGTACCGGCTGGACCTGCACAACGATCAGTCCCTGCTGCAGGGATGGGCCATCGTGGAGAACACCTCGGACAGCGACTGGAAACAGGTCCAGTTGGAGTTGGTCAGCGGCCGCCCGATTTCCTTCATCCAGGACCTCTACACGCCCCGTTACCTGCAGCGGCCGGAGGTGGCGCCGCCCGGCCAGGCGCCTGTTCGGCCGCGCCTTTACAAGCAGGGCATGCCCAAGAAAGCCCTCTCGGACAGCCTTGCCGTCAAGGCACGTAAAGCTGCGCCACTGCCTGTCGCCCCGGCTGGCCAGGTGTTCAGCTTAGAACCGGAAACCGGTGGCATCCAGCGCGGCGTCCAGGCCGCTGTCGCAGCTGCCAAGGCCGGTGAGCTGTTCAAATTTACCGTCAAACGGCCCGTAAACCTGGCCCGGCGCCGGAGCGCGATGTTTCCCATCGTCAACCAACCGGTCAAAACGGAAAAGGTCTCCATCTACAACGCGTCGCAACTACGGGATCACCCCATGAACGGCGTCTGGCTGCACAATGACACCGGCACCGCCCTGCCGCCGGGACCGGTCACGGTCTATGACGGGGGCACTTATGCCGGCGACGCACTGCTGGGCAGCCTCTCGCCCGGCGCCAGCCGCCTGCTCGGCTACGCCGTGGATCTCGAGGTGCTGATGCACGCATCGGGGAAAAGCGACCAGCGCCTGACGGCCGTCAAGATCGTCGACGGCACCCTGACGGAAACGCGCCTGGTCGTCTGGACGCGCACCTACCGGCTCAAGAACAGTGCCGACAGGGATCGGGTAATCGTGCTGGAGCACCCTTTCACGCCTGGCCGAAAACTGGTGGAACCCGCCGACTACGCCGAAAAAACCGACCGCTACTACCGTTTCAGGGTTCCCCTGTCGGCTGGCGAACAGAAAGCTTTCGTGGTGCGAGAACAGCGCGTGCGCCTGCAGCGCACGGCCCTGCTGGACATGCCCGTTGAGCAACTGGTGTACTATGCCGGCAACGCCGAAGTCCCTCCGGCCATCAAGAAGGCTCTGGAAAACCTGGCCGCCATGAAGCGGGAACTGGAAGCGCTGAAAAGCGACCGCCGACAGCTGGAAGAGCGCACCCGCGCCATCACCCGGGACCAGGACCGCATCCGCAAGAACATCCAGTCAGTGGGGCCCGGTTCCCAGCTGGGAAAACGCTATCTCGAAAAACTCGGCAACCAGGAAACCCAACTGGATCAGATCCACAAACGCATGGAGGTGCTCGACCAGCAGATTCGCCTGAAAAACAAGGCTCTTGCCGACACCATCGCCAGGCTGTCCGTTGAATGAACAAATGAGATATTGACAGGAAATCACTACAGGTTCGTACGAATTTAATGATATCATCCGCCGAAATCGGCACCTGTTTCGGAAACGACAAAAGGAGAGGCCATCCGGATAAAATG
>JAMOVG010000044.1 GCA_027061725.1 Desulfobacteraceae bacterium | reverse complement strand
CACCCTTCCCGGCCGATCCCCTCCCGGGCCCTCCGGTCCGCCAGTCGACTGCAGCACACACGCCTCGATGCGCGCTTCATCCGCCACGGAGAGCTTGTAGCCCTGGCCGTCGAACACCTTGATGCCGTTGTCGTAAAAAGGGTTGTGGGAAGCCGATATAACCACCCCGGCACCGGCTTTCAACGATCGGGCAAGATAGGCCACCGCCGGCGTAGGGACCTCGCCGCAGGTGTACGCCGCTACCCCGGCCGAGCAGATTCCGGCACAAAGCGCCCTTTCGAGCATGTCCCCTGAAATGCGGGTATCGCGGCCCACCACGATGCATTTCTCCCTGGAACCGAACAGTTCCCCGACGGCCCTTCCAACCAGAAGGGCCAATTCGGCGGTCATGGGATACCGATTGGCCCTTCCACGAATTCCGTCGGTTCCAAAAAGCTCACCCATCCCCAACTCCTTTCCCCGAAACTTCCGGCAATACCGTCGCCATTTCCGAGCACACGCCGTCCACGATGCGCTGCAGCCACCGGGTGCCCGCGGTTTTCCGTTTCCCATCCATGCTCTGGACGACGCGCAGATAGTCCCTGCCCTGCCGTTCGATTTCCTTCTCGACGCCTTCCATGAAAAACGACGGCGGGGCCATGTCCATGGTCTTTCGGCGCAGTTCCTGCAACGCGTTGCGCACCGCCTCGGCTTTCTCTGCCAATCCCCCGGCTGCACCGCCGCCACTTTTGCGGTCCAGCGAACCCATGATGCGGCAAAAGGCAGACAGTCGGTCGATGCGCTCGTCGATGATGACATGCAGGTTGTCGACCAGACCAGCGTGCAGCCGTTCGGGCAGGCGCCTCCCGATAAAGAGCTGCCGCACGCACCGGTACCACTGTTGCAAGGCCAGAAGATTGGCGATGTAGACGACGTTGTTGGTCAATGTGGGGGCAATGCGGTCAAAGCCCGCCCCGTCGAAGGGCAGGCTCACCTGCCGCCTGCCGCCGCCCCCAACGATCAGTCTTTGCGGCCGCAGCTCGTCCCGGCGGCAGATGGTGCCGGCGGCCACCACGGTTCCAAAAGCGATGCGCCGGGGGCCCACCAGCCCCCCCTGCCCTCCCAGGAATATGGGCGCCTGATCGAGCATCACACCGTGCGGCACATCTCCGAGCAGCGAAGGGGTGGCCTTGTCCTGATTGGGGGTGTAGTTGAAATGAATGTACGAGCTGCCCACCTCGCTGTGGTCGGAGGCGCTGGTTCCGCCGGCCATCAGGCAGTCGCAGAAGTTGATGAGGCTTCCGAGGGTTACAAACGGAAACAGTATGGTTTGCTTGAGGGCAACGCTGTGTGCACCGCGGGCACCCTCTTCCAGTATGGTGCCCCCGCGCACGTGGGCGCCGGACTGCATGGTGGCCCCCTCAAGGAAGACCGCACCATTGAAATAGCCCCCGGCCAGCTTGACGCCGGGACCCAAGCGGCAGTTTTCGAGGGTCACCGGCGCCTCCCGTCCCAGTTCGACACGATCTGACAGCAGCGTCTCCCGTCCCGTGATGCGGCAGCCGCCATGAATGACGACTCCCTCGGCGGTCAGCCGCTGCAAATCGACCTCGGGCCCGATGTAGACGCTCTGGGGACACCGGATTTCAACTCCTTTTGTCATCAGGGTCTGCAGGCGCTCGCTTCTCTCCCGATCCATCTTTTCTCCGTTATTTGCCGTAGCAATCGCTGTCCGACATACGTGCGGGACTGTGGACGTCGGGAAGCGAACGTGATTTGTCCCCTGCGGTGTGCATCAACTGCCTGTAAAGCCTTTCGATGTCCGCGATGAGCCGATCCCGACCGTAGCGGTTGATAACGAAGTGGCGGGCCTGCGCCACCCGGTCGCTGATCTCTTCGATCTCGACATCGATCAGGAACTTGATCCCCTCTGCGAAGCCGAGCGGGTCGAAGCGGTTGCACAGAACGCCACGCTGGCACAGGGAGAACCCTTTCTGTCCCGGCACGCAGTCCGGGGCCCCCATCAGGTCCTGAACCCCTCCCACCTTGGTGGCGATCACAGGCACCGAGGACGCCATGGCCTCGATGATGGAGACAGGGGTCCCCTCGTTGATGGAAGTCAGCGCCAGAATGTTCAGGTCGGCGTACACCTGGGCCACATCCCGGATCCACCCGCAGAACTCTACGTGCGACGCGATCCCCAGGCGCCTGGTCTGCTGCTGCAGTTCGCCGCGCAGTTCACCGTCTCCTACCACCAGAAACTTCACCGGAAGCTCGGGGTAGCGCTCCAGCAGAATGCGGGCGGCCTCGAGGAACATGCCATGGTTCTTGATGGGCACCAGGCGTCCGATAATGCCGATCAGGATGGTTTCATCGTCGACATCCAGCCGTTGGCGGAAACGCCCGCGGTGCCTTGAGGCGGACAGGAAGGGATTCAGGTCGAATCCCAGTTCGATGACTTTGACCTTTTCAGGCGGTGCGATACGATACTTTTCGACCAGTTCTTTTTTCTGGCTTTCGCTGATGGCAATAATCACATCGGTCATGCGCCCGATGACACGCTCGACGAGCACGAAGGTCTGGGACTTGAGGCGATTGAAGTAGCCCCGGAAAATATGGCCATGAAAGGTGTGAACGGTCAAAATCTTGTGGTTGGCCATCAGGTTGTACAGAAAGACTGTAGTGCGGGCACCGGAGCCGGCCTTGGCGGTATGGGTGTGCACGATGTCCGGGTGAAACTGGCGGATCAGGCGAAAAATGTTCAGAAAAACCCGCAGGTCCTTGCGGAGACTGATTTCGCGCTGCAGATCCTGGATGACGATGGGCTTTTTTTCAAAATCGTCGAACAGATACCCCATATCGCCCTCGTTGGGGGAGATGGTGCCGGTGACGATGGTGGATTCGAAAACCGCCGGGTCCAGTCCTTTGGTGAGCAACTGGACGTGAATGGCCGGCCCGCCGATGTTGAGCCGCGATATGATGCGCATCACCCGGATCTTCTCGCCGTGCGGCCGCGGCGCTATCGACGCCCTGTGGGCCGGCGGCGCGTTTCGCCGCCCGCCGGAGGCTTCTGCGAGTATCTCCCGGTACAGGGAAACAACTTCGGCGATCATACGTTCGACCGAAAAATGGGTGCTGACGCGCCGATAACCGGCTTGTCCGTACTGCCTGCGCAGCTCCGGCTGGTCCATGAGCCGATTGACGGCTTCGACCAGCGATTCCACATCCCCGGGGGCCACCACAAGGCCGGTCTTGCCGTGCTGGTTGACGAAGGACGTGCCGGTATTGAGCTCTGTGCACACCACCGGTTTGCCGCAGGCCATGGCTTCGAGCTGCACGATGCCGAAAGCCTCGCTGCGCTGGATGGACGGCAGCACGAAAACTTCGCAGGCGTGCAGGTAGCGGATCATCTCGAGATCCGACAGTTCACCCAGGAAGATCACCTTCTGGGACAATCCGGCCTCCCGCGTCTGGCGGCGCAGCTCGCGCTCCAGCGGCCCGGTGCCGATGAGCAGCAGCCTCCCGTGAATGCGCCGCATGGCCTCGATCATGACGTGCAGTCCCTTGTAGTAACGGAATCGCCCGATGAAAAGAACAAAGGGGCCGTACTGCCGCCGAATGGCCTCGATTTCGGCTCTTTTCTCCTGCGGGTAGCGGAATTTCTCGATATCGATGCCCAGCGGAATGACGCGGCACTTGTGTTCGAACTGCGACAGGACATGGGAGGAGTGTACGTAATTGCGGGAGGTTGCGATAATGGCCCGGCTCTTTTTCAGAAAGCGCACCAGAAACGGGGAGTAGACTTCCTTGAGACGCTTCTGTTTGACAATATCACTGTGATAGGTGACGACAACATTGTTGGTAAGCCCCGGGAATAGTGAGGAGAGTTCTGCCGTTGGGTT
>JAMOVG010000043.1 GCA_027061725.1 Desulfobacteraceae bacterium | reverse complement strand
TTTTTCAGCCGGCCGCCGCCTTCTTGGCCGGCCCGTCGTCCAGCCCCTTCTTTTTGGTCAGGAACCAGATGGGACAGGACTCGCGGTACTTGCAGTACAGGTCCGGGTCACGGCACTCCAGACACTCCTCGCACATGTAGATGTCGTGTTTCTGGCAGCGGTAACTGGTTTCGCGGTCCGGGTGATTGATGCATCTTCCCATTGCCATGTTCGTTTGTCTCCTTCCCGTGCCCTGGGGCACCTGAACTTCGGGCCTCCAACTCCTGCGCCGAAGGCCCCGTCGTGCTGTCCTCTATGGCGCTCACCCAATATAAGACGCTTTGCCCCGGATGCAACATCGCGCGTGCTACTGCATCTGGAAGCGCGGCCCCAGGTCCTCGCCGGAGAGAACCTTTTCGATGGTCTCTTCCATGCGCGTCCTGGGTACCATTCCCGTGATCTGGTCCACGGCCTTGCCGCCACTGAAGAATATCAGGGTCGGAATGGCCTTGATGCCGAAATTGGCCGGCGTGTTGGGGTTGTCGTCCACGTTGCACTTGAAAAACCGGAAGCGTCCGGCATAGGCCTCCGCTAGTTCTTCCACCATGGGACCGATGGCCTTGCAGGGGCCGCACCAGGGCGCCCAGAAATCCACCAGCACGGGCTGCTCGGATTTGAGGACCTCATTTTCAAAAGTAAGGTCGGTGACTTCTGCGATGTTTTCAGACATGGTTCTTTCCTCCTCTTGGTCTATGGCACTTTTGGCGTAGCGCACTAGTTTATACAAAAAGTGTGCCATGCATTGGCGCTCCGCATGTGCGGCCGGCAATGGCCGGGTGCCTTGACACCTGGCTGCGGCCCATTTCCTTCAACCATGAAAACAGGAGCTTATCAAGGCAAAAGGAACCCGCGCTCCGCCGTTTCCCGGGCCTGCACTGCAGGGTGTCCATGGCCCGTGACCGGTTCCGTTACCGAAAACGCCGGGTAACGCTTGTAACGGCACCTGGTGGGGCGGCCGGTATAGCGGCGGGAAAGGTGCGGCCCGCAGGGTCACACCGCCAGGTAGCGGTCCTGAATATCGCGGTTGGAGGCCAGTTCGGTGATCGGGCCCTCGTAGCGCACACGTCCCTTGTCAATGACGTAGCCGCGGTCGGAGATGCCGAAAGCGAAGTGGGCGTTCTGTTCTGTCATCAGTACGGGGATTTCGGCCTTCAGCCCCGCAATGATGTCTCCCAGGCTTTCCACGATGACCGGCGCCAGCCCTTCGCAGGGTTCGTCGAGCAGCAGCAGCTTGGGGTTGCCGGCCAGCGCCCGCGCGATGGCCAGCATCTGCTGCTCGCCGCCGCTCAGGGCGCCGCCCTTGTGGCGGCGCAGGCGGGCCAGCAGCGGAAACGTTTCGAAGATGCGCGCCATGGTCCACGGGGCCAGGCCGGGGCGGGGCTTCAGGGAGGCCACTTCCAGGTTCTCCTCCACGGTAAGATCCGAGAAAATGCGCCGGTCTTCGGGCACGTAGCCGATACCGCGGCAGACATTCTCGTAGACCGGCCGGCCGCTGATGCGCGTACCCTCGAAGAGAACCTCGCCGGCGGCCGGCGGGTTGTAGCCCAGGATGCCGCGCATGGTGGTGGTCTTGCCGGCCCCGTTGCGCCCCAGCAGGCAAACGATTTCACCGGGATGGACCGTCAGGCTGACGCCCTGCAGAATGTAGCTGTCGCCGTAGTAAACGTGGATGTCCCGGACCTCAAGCATCGGCGGCCCCTCCCAGGTAGGCCTCGCGCACGCGCGGGTCGCTGCGGATGGTCCGGGGGTCGCCCGCCGCCAGCAGGCCGCCCTGGTGGAGCACGAAGATACGGGCGGCCACCGAAAAGACGACCTTCATGTCGTGTTCAGTCAGGAAGATGGTGGTGCCGAAACGCTCGGCCAGTTCGCGGATCAGCTGAATCATGCGTTCGGTTTCCTCGGGGTTCATGCCGGCCGTGGGCTCGTCGAGCAGCACCAGTTTGGGCCGCCTCGCCAGCACGATGGCCATTTCCACCAGGCGCTTGTCACCGTAGGCCAGTTCGCTGGCCGGGCGCCGTGCGTTTTCCAGGATGCCGATCTTGTCCAGCACCTCTTCGGCCTGGCGGTAGAGGGCTTTTTCACGCCCGAGCCTGCGCCACAGGGCGTAGGTGCGTCCCTGCTGCAGCACCAGCGGGACCAGCACGTTTTCGATGACCGTCAGGTTGGGGAAAATGTTGGTGATCTGGAAGGAGCGCAGCAGGCCCTGAGGCACGATCTTATGGGCCGGCATGCCGGTAATGTCACGGCCGTCGAAGTAAACCTTGCCGCGGGTGGGCCGGAAGCGCCCCGACACGGCGTTGTAGAAGGTGGTTTTGCCGGCCCCGTTGGGACCGATGAGGGCCGTCAGCACGCCGCGGGGCACCTCCATCGAGATGTCGCGGATGACCTCGAACTTGCCGTAGGAATGGCCCAGGTGCTCGATTTTGAGGATCGGCTCGTCGCTCACGGCGTTTTCCTCCTGCCGGCGGACAGCCGGTGCAGGATGGTGCCCAGGATGCCGCGCGGGAAGAAGATGACCACCGGAATCAGCACGGCGCCCAGGACGATCATCCAGTTTTCGGTGATCTGGATGGTGGCCTGTTCCAGGGCGAAGAAAACCGCAGCGCCGAAGGCCGGCCCCAGAAACACCCCGGCGCCCCCCAGGATGGTCATCAGCACCGGTTTGGCCGAAAAACCCCAGTGCAGGAAATCGGGAGTGGCCATGTTGTTGAAAAGACAGAAAAGGGCGCCGGCCAGACCGCTGATGGCGCCGGCAATGACGAAGGCCGCCAGTCGGATGTTCTGCACGCTGGCCCCCACGAAGGCCAGGCGGTCACGGTTTTCGCGGATGGCGGTGAGCAGCAGGCCGAAGGGCGAGCGCACCACGCGCCACAGCACCAGCGTGCCCAGCAGGGTGACAGCCAGCACGAAGAGATACATCCAGCGCGGGTCGAAGAGCGAAACCTCCCAGGCGAAAAAGGTCAGCGGCGGCACGGCCGGCAGGGGCAGGCCATCGCTGCCGCCGGTCAGTTCGATCCAGTTGTGGGCCACGGTGTAGAGCATCATGCCGAAGCCCAGGGTGATCATGGCGAAGTAGATCTCATCGCGCCGCACGCACAGGTAGCCGATCACCAGCGCCACCAGTGCGGCCGTGAACACGCCGGCGGCCAGCGCCAGCCACAGGGACAGTCCGCCCTTGAGGATGGCCAGGGCGGCGGCGTAGGCGCCGGCGCCGAACATGCCGGCCTGGCCGAAAGACAGCAGGCCGGTGTAGCCCAGCAGCAGGTTGAAGCTCATGGCGAACAGCGCCATGATCAGGATCTCGGTGAGAATCAGCGTCCAGTAGATGGGCAGGAAAAAGGGGCACAGCACCAGCAGGAGCAGCAGAACGGCGCCGAACCCCAGGCGTCCGGCGGAAAGCGAAGACGTGCGCATGCGGTTCAGGCCTCCCTTCCGAAGAAGCCCGTGGGCCGGAAGAGCAGCACGGCCGCCAGCAGGATGTAGGGCAGCGCCATCTGGGCGCGTCCGGCGAAAACGGTGCCGAAGGACTCGAAAAGGCCCAGGATCAGGGCGCCCACGAAGGCGCCCGGGAAACTGCCCATGCCGCCGATGACCACCACGATGAAGCTCTCGATGATGATGCGCTCGCCCATGGACGGGGCCAGGCTCTGGTGCGGGGCGGCCAGTGCGCCGCCCAGGGCTGCCAGCCAGCTGCCCAGGGCGAACACCAGCGTGAAGAGCAGGGGTACGCGGATGCCGACGCCCTCGGCCATCTCGCGGTCCAGGGCCGCTGCGCGCACCACCTTGCCCCAGCGGCTGAAACGGAAAAACGACCACAGCGCCAGGCCCACCAGCGGCCCCACGATGACCAGA
>JAMOVG010000042.1 GCA_027061725.1 Desulfobacteraceae bacterium | reverse complement strand
GCGGTGTGGGTGCGGTCCTCTTCGGGAATGGGCGGCCCCAGCTCGGGGTTGATGTAGCAGCGGCCCACGATGTAGATGAAGTAGAGCGCCGAGAGGATCAGCCCCGGTATGATGGCACCGGCGAACAGGTTGCCCACCGAGGTTTCTTTGAAGCCCGTCAGGCCGCCGTAGACCACCAGCATGATGCTGGGCGGAATCAGGATGCCCAGGGTACCCGAGGCGCAGATGATACCCGACGTCAGCTCCTTCTGGTAGCCCTTGTTGATCAGTGCCGGACCGGCCAGCAGACCCATGGCCACCACCGAGGCCCCGATGATGCCGGTGGTGGCGGCGAAAACCGTACTGACCACCACCACCGCCAGCCCCAGCCCGCCCTTGAGACCGCCGAGCACGACATACAGCGACTCGAACAGCTTGTCGGCCACCCGCGAACGGTCCAGCACCTGGGCCATCATGATGAACAGGGGGACGGCCACGATGACGTAGTTCTGCATCAGGCCCCAGGCGTTGTTGGCGAACATGTCGAACAGCCCGGGCACGTTGAAGCCGTTGTCGATGAGCCCGAAGAGGGCCGCCACACCGGCCAGGGTGAAGGCCAGCGGGTGGCCCAGGGCGATGAGCACGATGAGCGTGCCGAACATCAGGATGGTAAGCAGTTCCGGAGACAACATCAGCTTGCGGCCCTCCCCTGCCGGATGGTCTGTATGTCTTTGAGCACTGTGGAGACGGCCTGCAGCAGCAGCAGGGTGAAGCCGATGGCCATGAGGGTCTTGAAGGGATAGACCGGCGGCGCCCAACTGGTGGACAGGTGCTCCCACTCCACCCACGAGGTGATGGCGTAGACCCACGCGAACCAGGTCATGGCGCCGAAGGTGGGGAAGAAGATGATGCAGTAGGAGATGACGCTCAGCACGGCCTTGGGGCGCGGGGCCAGGCGGTTGGAGAAGATGTCGATGGCCACGTGCCCGTTGTGCAGCTGCGTGTAGCTGAGCCCCAGGATGTAGTGCACGCCGTAGATGAAGGTGGTGGTCTCGAAGCCCCAGGAGGTGGGCGCCGTGAAGATGTAGCGCATGATCACCTCGTAGACCACCACGCCCACCATGGGCAGAATCAGCAGGGCGCCGATCTGCCCGCACTTTTCGTTGAAAGCGTCGATGCGCTGACTAAGCGATTTTTTCATGACAGCCCCGAAGATGGTGGAGGCGGCGGGTGCACCGGGGCGCACCCGCCTGCGGTCAGGTTTACTCGTGGGTCTTGCCCTTGATGAAAATCTCATAGGGCCAGGGGGTGATGCCCGAGCGCAGTTCGCGCCACTCGGCGAAATCCTGGATCAGCTTTTCCTGGGAATCCAGCACTTTCTTTACATCGGGGTACTTACTCTTGAGCTGGTTGAGGTAGTCGTGGGTGGTTTTCTTGAAGGCGATGATGGTATCCTTGTCCATCTTGACAAATTCGACGTTCTTTTTGAACATCTCAATGGCCTTGATGTTCAGGTTGGTGGTCCAGTTGTAGCTCCACAGCTGCAGCTCCTTGGCGCAGATCTTGATGACCCACTTCAGGTCGTCGGGCAGCTTGTTGTAGGCGTCCTTGTTGAAGAAGAGGCCGAACTGCGTGCCGGGCTGGTGCACACCGGGCTCGATGACGTACTTGGTGATCTCGTCGAAGCCCATGGGGTAGTTAACGGCCGGCGCGGAGAACTCGGCCGCGTCGATGACGCCGCGCTCCAGCGCCAGGTAGACCTCGCCGCCGGGAAGCGGACTGACCGAGGCGCCCATGTTGTTCATGATGTCCATGAACCAGCCCGGAGTGCGCACCTTCATGCCCTTGAAGTCCTGCAGCTTGGTGGCTTTCTTGTTGGAGAAGAAGCCCATTTCCTGCCCGGCCTGGCCGCCCGGGAAGGCCACCATGTTGTAGCGCCCGTAGAGTTCGTTCATCATTTCGGCGCCGCCGCGTTCATAGAGCCAGACGTTGTAGAGCTCGGCGTCGAGACCCATGGGCACCGAGGCGAAAGCCACGAAAGCCTCGTTTTTGCCCTTCCAGTAGCCGGGCCAGTCATGCCCCACCTGGGCCGATCCCTTGCTGACGGCGTCGAAACACTGCATGGCGGGCACCAGTTCACCGGCTGAGAAGCACTTGATCTGCAGGCGGCCGCCCGAGGCCAGACGCACCGAATCGGCGAAGTGCTGGGCATAGTCATAGAACAGCAGCCCCTTGGACCAGGGCATGACCATCTTCCAGCGGAAGGTCTTGTTCGAGGTCTTGACCTTCAGCCGCTTGACTTCCTGGTGGCGCTTGTCGGTGCCGAACTTTTCGCGCTTGGCGGCCTGAACGGCCAGGGGGCCGCATAACAGGGAACAGAAAAACACAACCGCAACCAGTGACCAGAATCCTTTTTTCATTGCCCTCTCCTCTCTTTGATGGGTTTCAGCAGGTTTCTGCCCTATCCTTCAAAACTTTGCGCCTGTGCGATTCTTCGGGCCGGCGGGCCCGGCCGCGCGCAGGGGGTTTTCACGGCGGTCCCCGGAGGTTCAGTACGTCAGCACCATACCGCCGTCGAAGAGCATGTCGCCGCCCACCAGATAGCGCCCGTGGCGGGAAAAGCCGAAGATGAAGAGATTGGCCACCTCGACGGGCGCCATCATCTCCTTGACGCGCGAGCGGCCCATCATAACGTCATGCACGACTTGCTCGGGGGAGATGCCGCGCTGCTCGGCCTGGGCCGGGATCTGGTTCAGCGCCAGGGCCGTCTTGACATAGCCCGTGCTGACGGTGAAGGAGCGGATGCGGCCCCCGCCCTCGGCCGAGATGGACTGGCTCAGGGCCCGCAGGCCGAACTTGGTGATGTTGTAGACCGGCTTGTTGGCCGTGCAGATGTGGGCGTGCACCGACGCCATGTTGCCGATGGCGCCCCAGCCGCCGTTGCGCTTCATGTGACCGATGGCCAGCTTGGAGAAGTAGAAAGGGGCGCGCAGCATGAGGCGCTGCATGAAGTCGTACTTCTCCATGGGGAAGTTGTCCACCGAGTCGATATGCTGAATGCCGGCGATGTTGACCAGGTAGCGGACGGCTCCCAGTTCGGCGGATGCGGCCACGGCGGCCTCGATGTCCTCGTCGCGCGTCAGGTCGGCGTGGATGAAGGTCATGCGGCCGCCCATGTTCTCGGCCAGCCGGCAGGTCTCGTTCCCCCTTTCATCGTCGACATCCAGGCCGGCTACCGTCAGCCCGTTGGCCGCCGCGGCCACGGATACGGCGCGGCCAATGCCGCTGCCGCAGCCACTGACGATGCACACGTTGGCGGGGGTGAATGCCGGATCCTCGAGTTTCAGCACATCGTCGGCGTGAATATGCGGTTCCTGAATATCCATGCTGCCTGCCCCCTGGATGTTTTCGTTTCAATCGGTCGCTTGATCCATTGATTTGAAAAATAAACCGGGAAAAGTCAAGACAAATCGGCGCGGTGCGGGGCGAGGCACGGCCCTTCAGCCGCAGCGGCCGCTGCTGTCCATCGAGGCCCGGCGGGCCTTTTTGCGGCTTTCGCAGATGTGCGGCCCGACGCCACGGCGGGGAAGTTTCCCGCCGGGCTGTATGTGCGCAAAAGCGCTGGTGGTGTAGCAGGCCCCCCGGGTAAAGTTCGTCCACCAGGCCCCTGCCATGCGGGTGGTTGCGTTGACCCGTTCGGGCGCTATGAAAAAGTGGACATAGTTCATGGTGTAGACTTTCTTCGCCTTGTAGCCGTCCCGCCGGGCCGGACAGCTATCGTCTGCGCTTCGAGGGCCCAGGCGGGAATGTTGCGGCCGGTCCTCCAGCTACGCACAGCCGGAGCCTGCCCGCCCATCGAAGACACGGGTGGCGAATTCCACCAAAATAACCGGTATGCGCCATGGGCGTTGCGTGCAATGGCCCT
>JAMOVG010000041.1 GCA_027061725.1 Desulfobacteraceae bacterium | reverse complement strand
GCGACAGCAGCGGCAGGTCGAAATCCAGGTCCAGCTCCAGGTTGCGGCCGGCGGCCACCCGCCTCCAGACCGCCTTGCCGATCTCCTGGGCCATGCGCTGGTAATCCCAGCCGCCGGGGCTTCCCAAGTTCCACTCGGAGTGATATCCAAGAATAGCGTATTCGTCCAATGGCTTTCTCCCTTATTGGGCAACAGGGCGGCTTGCGAAGATTCAGCGCGCGTTCTCAAGCGGAGTCTGTCTGAAGGCGACGCTCCAGCTGCCCGAAACCGACCTCCCCGGCCGCGAGCACGGCGGCGGTGAAACGGGCCGCATCCCGGCCGTCGCAGCGCCGGTAGAGCCGCTCGAAGGATCTCAACCCTGCCGTGTAGCACAGCTGGTAGCCGGGGTTCAACGGGTATTTGCGCACCACCGAACGCGCCCGCTCTGCGGGAACGCCGGTTTCGGCCAGGCAGGCCGCGGCTTCGGAAAGGTCCATGCGCCCGGTCTGCAGCCCCAGGTCCACCTTGCCGCGCACGGCGCGCCACAGGCGGCGCCGCGCCATCAGCAGGCGGTCCTCGGCCGTGTGGAAATAGCCCGTGCGGCGCATCAGCTCCTCGGCAAAACAGGCCCAGCCCTCGTAAAAGGTGGGGTGCTCCACCACCCGGCGCAGCGGGCGCGGGTGCCCCCAGCGGTGGATGTCCAGCAGGTGATGGCCGGGCCAGGTCTCGTGGGCACTCAGGATGCGATACTCCCGCTGGTAGGACTGCTTCTCCTCCCCGGGCCGCCCGGCATTGTGGATGTAGAAGATCCCGCCCGTGGGCGGGTACCCGGGGCGAATGCTGTAGCTCGATGCCGCCCGCGTGGCCGAGAGATAGTCAGGCACCGGCCTGACCCGCACCGGGCATCGTTCGGCCAGTTCCATGCGGACCAGCCCGTGGTCCAGGCAGTGCCTGCAGAGCCGCCGCACCTCGCCGTCGTATAGCGCCAGCAGGCCGCCGGCGCCGACTTCGGGCAGGGCTATCGCGGCGACACAGGCCTCCAGGGAACGCCCGCCGAAATCCGCCGCCAGCAGGCGCGCGATCTTCGCACGCGCCTGGGCGATCTCCTCGTCCAGCGCCACGGCCATCTGGCCCGTTGACAGGCCCGTGTCCATGTGGTCCCGGACGATGGATTCAAACACCGCCTCCGGCAGGATGAAAGTCCTGCGGCAATTCAGGCTGCGCAGGGTGTCTTCGAAGCGTGCCAGCGCCGCGAGGGCGGACGCCAGTTCCGGGACGCGGGGAAGAAGCGCCTGAAAGTACCGGCGCGTGTCAGCGGCCATCGCCAGTCCCAGGTCCCGAAACAGGCCGGGTACCCCCTCCAGGTGCCTCCGGCCCCTCTCGAGAAAATCCCCCAGGGTGGCGGCCCGCTGTCGGACCGCTTCGGGGTCCCGGTCTTCCAGGGCCTGGGCCAGGCCGATACAGGACATGGAGAGCGTCAGCGTGGGCTGCGTCTGCCAGCTGCGCACCGCCTCCAGCTGTTCGGCCAGGGTGTGCGCCGTGCGCCGCAGCAGGTCCCTGTCAACGCGCTCTTGCCTTTCCCGGTCGCTGCGGGCGTCACCGCCGCGAAACAGCTTTTCCAGAGAAGAGGCGTATTCCTTCAGCCGATCGACCGTGTCGGCCACGGTTTCCGGGTCGTAGCGGTCCCACTGCCGCCACCGCACGGGGGTGAGGGTGGCCTGCGGAAAAAAATAATATTCGTCGCTGGCGCACGACACCGGGAAGCGCCGCGCCAGCAAGTCCATCATCTCGCGGGCGATTTCTTGGACGGTCGCCCCTTCATCCACTCCTTTTCCGGACACGCCGAGATTTCTCCATTTAGAAAGGTGTCAGCGGTCAGCTGCAAAAAGACCACCACCACCTTTTCCCTGAAACCGGATACCTGAAACCTTTGGAACTACCTCCGCGGCAGCGCCAGTACGAAGGGAATGCCGATCAGCCCGGCGCCGGCGGCGATCACGTAGGTGGCGTGCAGGCCGATGCGGTCGGCGATCATGCCCACCAGCACCACCACGGCCGAACGCGCCAGGAAGGAAATCATCATGAACAGGCCGTTGGCCGCCGCCGGGCTGCTGTCGCCGGCGTGCTCCTGCACCAGGGCCAGCATGACCGGCGTGGTGGACAGCAGCGTGAAACCGGTCAGCAGCAGGGCTGCCACCCGCAGCCAGCCGCCGCTGTATACGAAGAGCAGCAGGCTGAGGGGCGCGCCCAGCAGCGAGATCAGCAGCATGCGCCGCCGCCCCAGGTGGTCGCTGAGAGAGCCGGCGGTGAGCACACCGGCCACGCCCGAGGCCTCGAAGATGGTCAGGGCCGCCCCGGCCAGCCACAGGTTGCCGCTCTCCATGTCGATAAAGGTGGGCAGGAAAGCCGTCATGGCGGCGTGCATGAAGCCGCGCGCCACCAGGATGCCCGAAAGCGGCGCCAGCACGCGGCGCATGTGCTTCCAGGTGCTGCGGATGGACAGCTTCTGTCGGCGGTCGGAGATGTCCAGGTTCACCCGCCGGAAGCGCCAGTAGAGTAACGCCGAGGCGGCCACGCCCACCAGCATGACCGGGTAGAAGCCCTCCAGCCCCATGAGCGAGACCGCGCCCACGGCGGCCAGCGGCCCCACCGTGCGCGCCAGTTCGCCGCCGGTCATGAAAAAACTCATGCCGCGCCCCTTGCGCCCGCCCGACAGGCGCGCCACCATGACCGGCGCCGGCACGTGGAAAAGGGCCACGCTGATGCCGGCCACGAAGAGCAGCAGAAGCAGCACGCCGTAGCTGGGCGCTACGCCGATAAGGCTCATGGGAATGGCCGTCATGGCCGGCGCCAGGATGACGAAGTAGCGGACGCTGATGCGGTCGGCCAGCTGACCGATATAAGGGTTCATCAGCGCCGGCAGCTGCATCACGGTGGACAGGAAGCCGGCCTGGGTGAGCGACATGGAGAGCTTCTCGATGAGCAGCGGCAGCAGCGGCGCCAGGAACGCCGAATAGACATCGTGGACGAAGTGGCTGATGGACAGTGCCAGGATCTTGCCGGTCTCGAATGCCGACGCCGTTTCGCCGGCCGGCGAAGATGCCGCGGTCTTTTGCAGGGATGTCATGGTCGCCGGCCTTTATGCATGATCGAATAGGGTTTTCAGGCGCTGCAGTTCGGCTTCGGCGTCGCGCACCATCTCCTCGATGATCTCCCGAAGCGGCATGACCTTTTCCACCAGGCCCACGGACTGCCCGGCCATCAGCGAACCGCCCTCCACGTCCCCGTCGATGGCGGCCTTGCGCAGCGCACCCACCCAGAAGCGCTCCACCTCGTACTGCGCCTCCTCGCGGTCGATCTCCCCGCTGTCCAGCCGCTTGAGCAGCTCCAGCTGCAGTTTGCCAAAGGAGGTGGTGCCCTCGTTTTTGAGGGCCCGCACCGGGATCACCGGCAGGCGGCTGTCGAACTGCGGCGTGGCCACGGCGTCCCGGGCGCGCGCCTTCTGAAAGACCTCCTTGAAACGCGGGTGGGCGATGCACTCCTCGGACATGACGAAGCGCGTGCCCATCTGCACGCCGGCGGCGCCCATCATCAGCAGGTGGGCCATCATGCGGCCGGTGGCAATGCCGCCGGCGATAAAAACAGGCACCTCGTCCACCTGGAACAGGATCTGCTGCAGCAGGATGGACAACGCCACGGGCCCAATGTGCCCACCGGCCTCGGAACCCTCCAGCATCAGCGCGTCGGCGCCGCGGTCGATGAGCTTGTGGGCCAGCGGGGCGGTGGGGGCGAAACACATCACCCGCGCGCCGGCGGCCTTGGCCTGGGCAATCTCGCGCTTCTTGGGAATGCCGCCGGCGAAGACCACCAGCGGGCATCCCCTGTCGCACACCATGTCCAGCTGCTGCCGGTACACCGGCGCCAGGGTAATCAGGTTGACGCCGAAAG
>JAMOVG010000040.1 GCA_027061725.1 Desulfobacteraceae bacterium | reverse complement strand
CAGGACGAACTGGCGGCCTGTGCCTGGCGGCCGGCGGTAGACATCTATGAAACCGACGACGGAATTGTAATCCAGGCGGAAATCCCCGGTGTGCGCAAGGAAGACCTCTCCGTTGAGCTCAAGGACAACGTGTTGACGCTCAAGGGGCGGCGCTTTGCCGAGCAGGAGATCGAGCAGGACCGCTACCTGCGCCGGGAGCGCTGTTTCGGAAGTTTCTACCGGGCCTTCACCCTTCAAGAAGCCGTCCCCCCCGACAAGATCCGGGCCATGTTCAAGGACGGCGTGCTGCAGGTCCATGTGCCGCGCCCCGAGCGAAACCAGCCGCGTCAGGTGACCGTCGAAGTGGAAGAGTAAAAAACAGAAGTATGCGCCGTCAGGTGCCCGATGTCCGCAGGCACCTGACGGCGGATACCGGACGTCCCGCGGCTCCATTGCCTTTTGCGGCCGGATGCCGTATGAAGGCGCCATGGGTGATCCCAGCGCCAGCCGACGGCTGATCCTCAATGCCCAGTACTTCATCTATTTCGGGGTAATGGGCATCTACCTGCCCTTTTTCAACCTTTACTGCTACCACATCAATTTCAGCGGTTCCCAGATCGGTGCCATGTCGGCCGCCCGCACTGTCACTCTGGTGGTTTTCCCCCCGGTTTGGGGATTACTGGCCGACCGATTCCGGCTTCGCAGACCTATCTACATATTCTGCAGCTTTGCCAGTGCCGTGATCTGGGCGGGGTTCCTGTTGACCCGCAGTTTCTGGGCGATGCTGCTGATCGGCGTTTTTCACGGGATTTTTTACGCGCCCATTATCTCCTTTCTGGAGGCCTTCACCATGGAGGCCTTGGGAGAGGACCGCGGGGGATACGGGCGCATCCGTGTCTGGGGGTCCATCAGCTTTATCACGGTGGTGCTGGTGCTGGGCAAGGTGATCAGCATGACATCGGCCGGTATCGTGGTTTCACTGGTATTGGCCGGCTCGTTGCTGCAGGCCGTCACCGCCGTGGGTATGCCGGCGGGCGTTGTCAGGGTACGGGGGGCTGCCGGGGAAAGGGGTATCGGCGGGTTATTCAATCGCCGGGTGGTGCTTTTCCTGGTGTGCGCCTTCCTGATGCTCGCCAGCCACGGCATGTACTACGGTTTTTTTTCCATCCACCTGGAGAACCTGGGCTATTCAGGGACTTTCATCGGGCTGAGCTGGGCGCTGGCAGTGACAGCCGAAATCGTGGTGATGCTGCAGTCCGAACGCATCTTCCGGCACTTCAGGCTGCCCCATGTGATCGTTTTTTCCTTTGCGGCGGCGGCCCTGCGATGGGGCATCATGTCCGTGGCGGCCGACCCTTTCGCCATTGTTTTCGCGCAGCTGCTGCACGCCTTCTCCTACGGCACCTTCCACATGGCCAGCATCCTGTACATCGACCGGCTGGCACCCGCGGCTGCCAAGACGGTGGGCCAGGCGGTCAACAACGCTGTGAGCTACGGACTGGGGCTGATGGTGGGATTTTTCATCGACGGTTGGCTTTTTGAAAGCGCCGGCGCCTCAGTGCTCTTTGTAGGCAGTGCCGCCGTTGCGGCCGTCGGCGGAATCCTGTTTCTGGCTTTCCACGATGGATAGACCGACCAGGTAGTGATCCCGGAAGCGCCCCTTTTCATCCTGGGTGATGTGCCGGATGCGGGTTTTAATGGCCCGGGCGGGGACGGGATTTTCCGGCGAGCAATAGCGCATATCCAGGACGTCGCCCACCTGTAGCTGTCGCATGACAGCTGAGTTTTCCCGCACCAGGATGCACATGCCGCTGGAAGAGACATTGCGCAGTTTGAACTGGTAAACGGGGCCCTGTTCATTGAAGGCGAATTCGACGCTGTAGTACCGGTCCAGCAGTGTGCGTGGCTCGGATCGCCTTTCAGAAGAAAGGGTGGGCGTGGCACCATGTCCCATCAAAATACCTGCCGCTGCAAGGGTTTCGGAGTAACGCGTCACTTTTTCCTTAATAATGCCACCGAGATAAGAGATTGTCAACGAGAGGCCTCCTGCTGTCGATTTTGGCCCGGCAACGTTACCCCTGCGGGGGGGCGGTGACGGCCCTGCCTCCAGAGGGGTGCTCGTTTTCCGTTACTGTCTCTAATATCGTCCTGAAATGATAAAAAATTAAATGGATTTTTCGGCAGATGCGCTCAACCCTTCACGGTACCAGCATTCCCACCACGGCGCCGGTCATGCAGGTGGCCAGGGTGCCGGCCAGGATGGAGCGCAGGCCCAGCGAGACGATTTCGTCGCGCCGGCCGGGGGCCATGGTGCCCATGCCGCCGATCATGATGCCCAGGCTGCCCGGGTTGGCGAAGCCACACATGGCATAGGTCATGATCAGCGAACTGCGCGCACTCAGGGCGCCGGGCGGCAGGTGGCTCATGTCTAGGTAGGCGATGAACTCGTTGAGGATGGTTTTGGTGCCCATCAGGGCGCCGGCCGTTTGCGCTTCGGACCAGGGAACCCCCATGAGCCAGACCACCGGCGCCATAAGTACGCCCAGGACGCGCTGCAGGGTCAGGGGCTGCCGCCCGACCGGGGGCAGCAGCGCCAGCAGGAGATTGACCAGGTGCACCAAAGCCACCAGTACGATCAGCATGGCCACGATGTTGATCAGCAGCTGAACGCCCTGCAGGGTGCCCCGGGTGACGGCGTCCATGGCGTTGAGGGCCGGGTCGGGGGCCTGCATGCGGCCGGCCGTGGGAGCCCCCTCGGCGGGAATCATGATCTTGGCCACGGTTACGGCGGCCGGCACGCTGATGATGGAGGCCGTCAGGATGTGCCCCATGATGTCGGGGATGCGGCTGCCGAGAATGTTGGCATAAAGCACCATGACCGTGCCGGCGATGGTGGCCATGCCCGATGTCATCAGGGCGAAGATTTCGCTGCGGCTCATCTGCTCGAGGTAGGGGCGGATGAACAGGGGGGACTCCACCATGCCCACGAAGATGTTGGCCGACACGCCCAGGCCTTCGGCGCCGCCCAGTCCCATGGAGCGTTCCAGCAGCCGGGAGAAAGCGCGTACCACCAGCGGAAGGATTTTCCAGTAAAAGAAGAGGGCCGACAGGGCGCTGATGACAACCACCAGCGGCAGTGCGCGGAACGCCAGGATGAAATCGGCCCCCGGCTGCCGGACTTCGAAGGGCAAGGGGCCGCCGCCCAGGTAGCCGAAGACCAGGCTAGTGCCGGCGCGCGTGGAGGCCTCCAGCATCATCACGACACGGTTGAGGGCCAGGAAAAGCCCCCGGAAAAAGGGCACGCGCAGCAGGATGAAGGCCAGAGCCACCTGCAGCAGCAGGCCGCATGCCACCAGCGGCAGGCGAACCCCGCGCCGGTTTTCGCTCAAACACCAGGCCAGCGCCGCGAAGCACAGCAACCCTGCCAGGCTTTGAAGCATGGCGGTCTCCTGAAAAAAGGTGTCCGGTGAAAAATGGAAAGCACCGACGGATTTATTTCAAAAAGGCCAGAACTGGTTGTCGTTCCACACTTTTTCGGTCAGTTCGCGTTCCAGGTCGGAGAGCCAGTGCAGGTGGTCACCTTCCCACTCGGCCAGCCACTTGTACAGCGCCTTTTCCTCGGGGTCTTTGGCTTCGCGCGCACGCTGGCTGTACAGGGAGATGGCGCGCTGCTCCATGGCCATAGCCGCGGAAATGGCGGCGGCCTCGAAACCGGCGGCTGCGATTTTGTCCTTGAGTTCCCGGGTCAGCACTGCCCTGGAGATGTCTCCCGCATCGCGATCTTGCTTGGCGGGCTTGAAGTGGCCGGTTTCCACGTAGGCCTTGTACTGGTCTGAAAGAATCGTGACATGACTGGTTTCCTCACGGGCCATCATGTCGAAAAATTCCTTGACGGCTTTGCCCGAGGCCTGGTCGGCGGCCTGGCGGTAAAAAGCATATCCGCGTTTTTCCAGCAGGATGGCGCGTTTGAGGATATCGAGAACAGCGGAATCGGTCATGGTTTCCTCCTGAATGGGCGGTCGGTGGTCATTTTGTGCCCAACTATAGGGGAGCCCCGGCGGCCTGTCAATAAAATCGCCCCGCTGTCCATGGACGGCCCCGGTTCCCGGCGTCCCGTTTCAGAAAGGCTGCCTGACGGCTACCAGGGAGGCCACCATGGCGGGCCGGTTCCTGCGGCGTGACAGGTGCTCTTCGTAATAACGGATGTTGAGCGACAGGAAAGCGTGCAGCAGTTCATTGGAGCGCAGCAGATGGTCCCGGCAGGCAGGGGTGCCGTTTGTCGGCCGGTCGCTTTCCAGGAAAGTTTCGAAAATCAGCACTCCGCCGGCGCACAGGCCCCGCACGATGTGCGGAAACAGGCGA
Source organism: Desulfobacteraceae bacterium (assembly GCA_027061725.1). GTDB lineage: Bacteria > Desulfobacterota > Desulfobacteria > Desulfobacterales > JALSRD01 > JALSRD01. The sequence continues at coordinate 11,712 of JAMOVG010000040.1, read as the reverse complement.
CGGTTGAGATAGCGGATATTGAGGATCAGACGGTAACGGTTTTCAGGGATGTTAAAGCGGTTCAGGTCCACGCAGACGGGATGCACCGCCGGGTGCCTGCCGGCCATGAACCGCAATCCCTCGTCGGAGATGTCCACGGCGTCGACCGAGAAGCCCATGCGGGCCAGGTAAAGGGCGTTGCGCCCCCTGCCGGCGGCGATGTCCAGGGCCTTTCCCCGGGCCGCCATGCCGGCGAAGCGTTTAACAATGGGCGAGGGGGTGTCGGGGCCCACTCGGTCCAGGTGCTTGGCGTTCCATTTGCGGCGGTCGTGATTCATGGCGGTTTCGGTGATTGCGGTTGCGGGCAACGCCGAACGGGGAGGGCCTTCCGGGGACGGGCGGCGCAGGGGTCAGGAACCGAAGGCGTAGCGTTCATTGAGCAGTTCGCGGGTGGTCACACTGACCGGCAGCTTTTCGATCTGGGTTCGTGAAACCCAGCGGGCCTCCAGGGCGTCGTCTCCGGCACGAAGCCGTCCGCCGTCGTATCTGGCGTCCAGATCCACGATCACGTAATGGAAGCGCACGCGTCCGCTTTCATCTCTTTCAACCACGTCGAAAGTCAGCACCGGCTCTCCGGCGGTGATGCGAATGCCGGTTTCCTCCATGATTTCGCGTTCGGCGGCTTGCTGCAGGGTCTCCCCCAGCAGCACACTGCCCCCCGGAATGGCCCACAGACCCTCGGCGGGCGGCTGTCCGCGGCGCACCAGCAGCACCCGTTTGTCTTTGAATACCACAGCCCCCACCGCCACCCGGGGATGATCCGGATAGGCACCGGAGGAGGAACGGTGATCGGTGCCGTGACCTTTGCGGCTAGAGGTTTCCGCCCCGCCCGTCATCGCAAGGCTCCTCGTCTTCGAAAGAACGGCTGTGTTCCGCCGTGGATGACAGGCCGCAGGCCGGCAGGCGGTCGACCAGTGTCATGAGGGCGCCGCAGCATTCGGGCACGCCCCTTTCATCCGCATCGATCTCTACGCGACGTCCGCACTTGTGGCATTCGTACGCTTTCTTCTCGCCCATTTTATATGCCCTCTGTTTTTTGTGTTACGCTGTGTCATCATACCGTTGCCGGCGACACCCCGTCAAGCCCAATCCCTATCGCAATTTCGGGGGGTGCTTGATTTTGGGCCCCCAATATACTATTGAATGGATAGCGGTTGGACACATCAAGCGGCCATGTATGCGCTGTCGGCAATCCGGGAAGAGCGCACGGTTTTTTGCCGGCCCGCCTGGCGATGCAGATACAGTGGTTTCATTTTTTCCCGATACCTTATTATTATGAATGACAGCGACGGCACGTTTCAGAAAGTGACCCCCAGCGACAGGGCCATGTATGGTCCGCGCAAGGTATTGGTGTGCGGCTACCGGCCGGAAGAACAGCAGGATTTCCTGTCCCTGCTGGAACAGGCACAGTTGCCCGATTTGCCGGTGGTTTTTTTGACAGAGGACCAACTGGATCTCTCTCTAGGGAAACTGCTGGCGCTGGCGGACCGCAGCGGAGAGGGGGGGGCGCCGGCCGGCCGGCGGGCGGTGGTGCTGTCGGGCATTACCCAAAAAGAGCTGCACGTGCTTATCTCCGCCTACCGCGACCGTCGACTTCCCCAACAGCTGTGGGCCACCCTGACCCCCACATCGGAGCGATGGCCGGTGTCCAGGCTGCTGGACGAGCTGGCGGCCGAACGGGCAGCTTTTCAGCGTATGAAAGATGACCGCAGGCCTTGAGTGCAGGGTTCCCCCCTGCCGTCTACTGTGGTGGGAAGGGGGCGTGAACCGGAGCGAAAGAGGGGCCGGTTTAAAAAATTGAACCTTGTTATATTGTAAAAATTCAAACAATTACCATGTAGTATGATGGTGGTGAAAGTGAGGGTTCAAAATTTTGAACAAATGGTTTTCTGGAAAATTACCTTATATAACAAGGTGTTATTGTGATACTCGTCCGAAAGGTTAATTTTTATGAACAAACGGACGGAACGATCGCCCTGGCGGCCAGACTTGGAGGTGGGGAATAAGCGCCTGGCAGGTTGGTTACCGTTGGAAATCATTTAATAAAATGGGATCTTGGAAAAAACAGGTAAGGATATCGGCTTTTGGCAAGGTAATTGCAGTGACTTAATGGCACCTGATAATTTTTTCATCTTTTTTTTCCTCCTTGACGGTCTCCCGGTAAACAGCCAGGAGGCCGTTTTGGTTTGATAGGAGGGCGGGCGCCACGGGGAAGGACCGACAGACCGCGTTTGCAAAGGCGTTTGCAAAGATCGGGAAATCGTTTTTACACGAACAGGAATTTTTTTGCTGATTGGGAAAAATGGGTGAGAAACCTTTCGATTTTTGGCAGGACCACTCTCTCCACTACCTGGAAATGGCTTTCCGTACTGACCGGCATGAAGTGGTCGAGCGCCCCGACGGTCATGGGCAAAAAACCGGGGAGTGTGGCGATACGGTGGAATACTTCATCACCCTGCGCGGTGACCGTATCCAGTGGGTGAATTTCGTCGTTCACGGCTGCCGTAACACCAATGCCTGCGCCAACACCGTGGCCCATCTGGCAGAGGGGCGAACCCTGGCGGACGCCTGGGAGATCACTGTGGAGGAAATCATCGACTTCCTCGAGACTCTTCCGCCTGAAAACCACCACTGCGCCGAATTGGCCGTGGGCGCCTTCTACCTGGCCCTGGCCAGCTGCAGGGAGCGGCAGCGCGAGCCCTGGAAAAAACTGTACTCTTAATCAGGCGCAACGGTGATAAGGCATGTGCCTGCGCCAGGTTGTGCTCTCTTCACAGATTTCGCAGCACGTAGGGCAGGATGCCGCCGTGCCGCAGATACAGCAATTCCACCGGTGAGTCGATGCGCGCCTGCACCGTGAAAGTAAGCTGGGTGCCGTCGGAGCGTCGTGCGGTGACCTCCAGTTCTTTAGCCGGTGCCATTTCAGCGGCAATTCCCCGAATATCATAAGTCTCCGTACCGTCCAGCCCCAGCTTTTCCACGCCTTCGCCGGGCAGAAACTGCAGCGGCAGTACCCCCATGCACACCAGGTTGCTGCGGTGAATGCGTTCGTAGCTCTCGGCGACGACCGCACGGACGCCCAGCAGGTAGGTCCCCTTGGCCGCCCAGTCACGTGAACTGCCCGTACCGTACTCCCTGCCGGCCAGCACAATCAGGGGGACATTCTCGCGCTGATAGCGCATGGCGGCGTCGTAGATCGACATCTGCTCGCCAGTGGGGAGGAAGACCGTCCAGCCGCCGTCCACACCGGGGACCAGGTGGTTGCGCAACCGGATGTTGGCAAAGGTGCCCCGCATCATCACCTCGTGGTTGCCGCGACGCGCGCCGTAGGAGTTGAAATCGGAGGGGGCCACCCCCTGGGAGATCAGGTACGCCCCGGCCGGGCTGTCGGCCGCGATGGCCCCTGCCGGCGAGATGTGGTCGGTGGTGATGCTGTCTCCCAGCAGGGCCAGCACCCGGGCGCCGGTGATGTCGGCCAGCTCCGGTACCTCCGCGGTAATTTCCTGGAAAAAGGGCGGTTCCTTGATGTAGGTGGAGTCATCCTTCCAGTCGTAGAGCGCGCCCTGCGGCACTTCCAGCGCCTTCCAGCGGTCGGTGCCCTCGAAGACAGTGGCGTACTCTCGGCGATACATGTCCGGCTGCAGGCTGGATTCCAGCAGGGTGCGGATTTCCTCCTCCCCGGGCCAGATATCTTTGAGGTAGACCGGGTTGCCGTGCGGGTCGTGACCCAGCGGGTCAGAGGTCAGGTCGATGTTCACCGTACCGCACAGCGCGTAGGCCACCACCAGCGGTGGTGAGGCCAGGTAGTTCAGGCGCGTTAGGGGATTGATGCGGCCTTCAAAATTGCGGTTGCCGCTGAGCACGGAGGCCACGTAGAGGTCGTTTTCCCGGATGGCGCGGGCCACCGGCTCGGGAAGCGGACCGCTGTTGCCAATGCAGGTGGTGCAGCCGTAGGCTACGTGGTGAAAGTGGAGTTCCTCCAGGTAGGGCAGCAGGCCCGAGGCACGGAGGTAGCGCATGACCACCTTGGACCCGGGGGCCAGGCTGGTCTTGACCCAGGGTCTGACGGTCAGGCCGCGCTCGCGGGCCTTTTTGGCCAGCAGTCCGGCCCCCAGCAGTACCGCCGGGTTGGAGGTGTTGGTGCAGCTGGTAATGGCGGCGATGACCACCGCGCCGTGGTCCAGTTCGACGCGGCGGTTCGCCAGTCGAACCTCTACCGGTTCCGCCTGCGGAGCGCTTGCCAGAGACTTGCGGCAGGAGCGCTGCATGGCCGACAGTGGCACGCGGTCCTGGGGGCGGCGGGGGCCGGCCAGGCAGGGCTCCACAGTTCCCATGTCCAGCTCCGCCACGTCGGTGAAGGCCGGGTCCGGCGTTTCGGGCGTGCGGAAAAGACCCTGGGTTTTGCAGTAGGCCTCCACCAGCGCCACCCGCCGCGCCGATCGCCCGGTGAGGCGCAGGTAGGCCAGCGCCTTTTCATCCACCGGGAAAAACCCCATGGTGGCGCCATACTCCGGCGACATGTTGGCGATGGTGGCGCGGTCTTCCAGGCTGAGGGCCTCGAGGCCCGGTCCAAAAAATTCGACGAATTTACCCACCACCCCCTTACGGCGCAGGGCTTCGGTGATGGTGAGCACCAGGTCGGTGGCCGTGACCCCCCGGGGCAGCGCTCCGGTGAGGCGGAACCCGATTACCTGGGGCGTCAGCAGGTAGTAGGGTCGCCCCAGCATGACGGCCTCGGCCTCAATGCCGCCGACGCCCCAGCCCATGACACCGACGCCGTTGATCATGGTGGTGTGCGAGTCCAGCCCCACCAGCGTGTCGGGGTAGGCCATAGGAATTCCATCCCGTTCGGCCGTGAACACCACGCGTGCCAGGTGCTCGAGGTTGACCTGGTGGCAGATGCCGGTGGCCGGCGGCACGACGCGGAAATTGCGGAAACTTTTCTGGCCCCAGCGCAGGAAGGCGTAACGCTCGGTGTTGCGCTGGTAGTCGCGGGCGTCATTGATCTCGAAGCTTTTGGGGGAGCCGTAGTCGTCCACCTGCACCGAGTGGTCGATGACCAGCTCGGCCGGGATGATAGGGTTGATACGCAGCGGATCGCCGTACAGCCGGTCGGCGGCCTGCCGCAGAGCGGCCATATCCACTACCGAGGGTACGCCGGTGAAATCCTGCAGCAGGATTCGCGCCGGCATGAAGGGCACCTCCACGGGGGTGTCGACCGAGCCGGTCCAGCCGGCCAGCCGTCGGATGTCATCGGCACCGACCAGGAAACCGTCTTCGTTCCTGAGCAGGTTTTCGATGAGAATGCGAATGCTGAAGGGCAGGTCAAAAATGCCGTCGAATCCCTGGGCGGCAAGTTTTTCCAGGCTGAAAAAGCGCAGCTCACCGTGGGAGGTCTGCAGGGTGGAAGCCGTCCCGAAACTGTCTTTGTACTGTGCCATGAGCGTTCTCCCCTCTTTGTTCTCGGTCGCTGGTGCCCCGCCGGCGGCGCAACACGATACGCATCCTATTTATAACTTCCTTCGGAGGTGCATTACAACCTTATCTTTGTTCGCCGGTGCTTAAAACAAGGCCGAAAACCGCCGGGGCCATCGCACGTAACCCTTCTCTTTGATGGGAATCTATGCCCGCTCTCCGGCCGCTCTTCGTGCACGGCTGGGCCCGGACAACGGAGGGCGGTTGCGCTAAACACGCCGGCAGCTGCTTGGGTTTGCTCCGTGAAGGCCGCTGATTGTCCTTGACAAAATTTGCTGATTTGACTATAGGAATCTCTTTAAATTTGATTTCAGTCCGGCGCAACTTTTTCGAGATATCGACGAGCCACAGACCTTACACTGCCCGGGGGCGATCCGGAGTATGAATCTGGACAAGCTGCTCAGAGAAAAGAAGCGTGACATCGTCGACAGGTGGTTCAATGCGGTCATGGACACTTACGCGTCGGACACTGCCGTTATCTTCAAGTCCCAGAAAGACCGTTTCGCCAACCCGGTGGGCATCACCATCCGGGAAGGCCTCTCCGCCATTTTCGAGGGCCTCCTCGAAGGGCGGGCCGCCGAGCAGTCGGCGTCGCTGCTAGACCCCCTCATCCGAATTCGGGCGGTGCAGAAGTTCACCCCCTCCCAGGCTACCGGCTTCATCTTCCTGTTAAAAAAAATCATCAGAGATACCCTGCATCGTAAACCTGACAACGGCCAGGTCGCGCCGCTGCTGCGTTTTGAAGACCGAATCGATGCGCTGGCACTCACGGCGTTCGATATCTATATGGAATGCAAGGAAAAAATTTACGATCTAAAGGTCAGCCAGGAACGGAACTCCATTTACCGGGCATTCAAGAGAGCAGGTTTAATCACTGAGGTTGCGGAAGGTGAGCCGGATCTCAATGTTCATTAATCCACCTTTGACATAGGCACCGGGCGCACGGGATGGTGTTGAGCGCCGCCGCGACGGGGCGGCAGGTCCATCCGGACGCTGTTGTGGGGCCACCAGAATGAGGTATCGGAATATGAATGTAAAGTACATGTATTCCCTCCTAGCGGTCGTTGCGCTCCTGCTGATAGCATGGATCGGAGTGGCAATCGGCCTGAAGGTCGTATTCGGTGTGATATTCCCCTACCTGGCGGTGATCATTTTCATCGCCGGATTCGCCTACCGCGTCATGGGGTGGGCGCGCTCGGCCGTGCCTTTCGCCATCCCCACCACCTGCGGCCAACAGAAATCGCTGCCCTGGATCAAGCCCAACGCCGTCGACAACCCTTTTAGCAAGAGCGGCGTGGTGGCCCGCATGGCCCTGGAGATTCTGCTGTTCCGTTCTCTTTTCCGAAACACGCGCATGAAGCTTCATCAGGGACCCAAACTGGCCTACAATCTGGAGATTTTCCTGTGGGTGGGGGCGTTGGCCTTTCACTGGGCCTTTTTCACCGTTATCGTGCGGCACCTGCGTCTTTTCCTCAATCCCGTACCCATGCCCATCCAACTGCTGGAGAACGTGGATTCCTTCTTTCGTCTGGAGATTCTATACGACTCCTTCAAGATGGCGCTGCCCGGTGTGTACATGTCCGGTCTGGTGCTGCTGCTGGCGGTGACCTACCTGCTGCTGCGCCGACTGTTTATCCCCACGGTCCGTTACATTTCCCAGGCGGCGGACTACTTTCCGCTTTTTCTGATTTTCGGCATCGCCCTCACCGGGATTCTGATGCGCTACTTTTTCAAGGTCGACATCGTTTCGACCAAAGAACTCACCATGGGACTGGTCACCTTTCACCCCACTGTGCCGGACGGGGTGTCGACCATTTTTTTCATTCACCTGTTTTTCGTCTGTACCCTGCTGGCCTATTTCCCTTTCAGCAAGCTGATGCACCTCGGCGGCATTTTCCTCAGCCCAACGCGCAACCTGCCGGCCGACACGCGCGCCCGGCGGCACGTCAATCCCTGGAACTACCCGGTTCCGGTGCATACCTACGAAGAGTATGAAGACGAGTTCCGCGACAAGATGATTGAGGCCGGCCTGCCGGTGGAACGAATGCCCGAGGAAACGCCCGAGGAACAGACAGATACGGACGAAAAGGAGTAGCCCAATGGCCGATGAAACACCGAAACCGGAAGAACTCATAGCGAAGATCAATCATCGTCCCGCTTTCGAGGACTGGATGCAGGTTCCCGTGGAGATCCGCAAGGGGATGTACTGTTACGCCTCCAACCCCAAGAGCGTGGAATATGTAGGGCTTCCCAATCCCCGCCAGTGGAACCCGCTGGACGAAGACTGGAAGCTGCCGGAGAACTGGAAAGAGATTCTTTTTGAGGGATTCCGGGAGCGCCTGGAAAAATTCAGGACCTTCAAGGTGTTCATGGACATCTGCGTGCGTTGCGGCGCCTGCGCCGACAAGTGCCATTTTTTCATCGGCACCGGTGACCCCAAGAACATGCCCGTGCTGCGCGCCGAACTGCTGCGGTCGGTGTACCGCCATGATTTCACCAAAGCCGGCAGGATTCTGGGAAAGATCGCCGGTGCCCGGCCGATGACGTTCGAGGTGCTCAAGGAGTGGTGGTACTATCTCTTCCAGTGTACCGAGTGCCGACGCTGCTCGGTGTTCTGCCCTTACGGCATCGACACCGCCGAGATTACCATTATGGGGCGCGAACTGCTGAACCTTCTGGGGCTCAATATCGACTGGATTGCAACCCCTGTGGCCAACTGCTACCGTACCGGCAACCACCTGGGTATCCAGCCCCACGCTTTCGTGGACATGATCGATTTCTTCTGCGACGACATCGAGGAGATCACCGGTATCCGACCCGAACCGCAGTTCAACAAAAAAGGCGCCGACATTCTCTTCATCACTCCTTCGGGCGACGTTTTCGCCGATCCCGGCACGTACACCTGCATGGGCTACCTCATGCTGTTTCACTACCTCAAGGAGAAATACGGCTTCGACATCACCTGGAGCACTTACGCCTCCGAAGGCGGGAACTTCGGCTTCTTCACTTCTCACGAGATGATGAAGCGCCTGAACTCCAAGATGTACATGGAGGCCAAGCGCCTGGGTGTCAAGTGGATCCTGGGCGGTGAGTGTGGGCATATGTGGCGCGTCATCAACCAGTACATGGACACCATGAACGGACCGGCCGATTTCCTGGAAGAGCCGGTTTCTCCCATCACCGGCACTCGTTTCGAAAACGCCCGCTCCACCAAGATGGTGCATATCGCCGAATTTACCGCTGACCTGATCAAGCACGGCAAGCTCGAGCTGGATCCCAGCCGCAATGACAATCTGCGGGTTACTTTTCATGATTCCTGCAACCCGTCACGGGGCATGGGGCTGCTCGAGGAACCGCGCTACGTGATCAAGAAAGTGTGCAACCACTTTTACGAGATGCCGGCCAACACCATTCGTGAGCAGACCTTCTGCTGTGGCAGCGGGGCCGGTCTCAATGCCGGCGAGGACATGGAACTACGCATGGCCGGCGGCCTGCCCCGGGCCAATGCCGTCAAATATGTACACGAGAAGCACGGCGTCAACATGCTGGCCTGCATTTGCGCCATCGACCGCGCCGCCCTGCCCACTTCCATGCAGTACTGGGTACCGGAGGTGGACGTCACCGGTGTGCACGAATTGGTGGGCAACGCCCTGATCCTGCCGGGAGAAACGGAACGCACCACGGACCTGCGCGGCGAAGATCTGCCAGGCATGGAGGAAGAAGCTGATGAATGATAAAAAGCTGATCATTGCCGGTCTCGTCATTTTTATTGCCATCGCGCTGTTCCCGTTTCTGTATAATATGGGAAAGGCGTCGCCGGCACCCGACCCGGTCCTCACCCCCGAGGCCAAGGCCGCCAAGCAGTGTGTCCGCTCCAGGCAGTACATGCGGGCTGATCACATGCATCTGCTGGACCAGTGGCGGCACAACGTGGTTCGGGACGCCAACCACATTTATGTCAGTCCGAATGGCAAGCAATACGAAATGAGTCTGACCCGTACCTGCCTGGAATGCCACTCCAACAAGGCCGAGTTCTGCGACCGGTGCCACGATTACGCTTCGGTGAGACCTTACTGCTGGGATTGCCATTTAGATAACCCCAAGGAGAATAAGTAATGGAAGACAGCAGAAGACAATTTCTGAAACTGGCCGGGGTTGCCGCACTGGGGTTGACCACCAAGCCCGTACTGGATGCTTTTGCCGTGGAGCACGGCGCCGCCGGACCGGGCTTCAAGCAAAGCGACAAGGCGCTCAAAGCCAAGCAGTGGGCCATGGTCATCGATACCCGCAAGCTCAAGACCGCCGAGGACCTGGAGCCCATTATAGAAGCCTGCAACAAGACTCACAACATCCCCAAGTTTCAGAACAAGCATCACGAAATCAAATGGATCTGGGAAGAGGAGTACGAAAACGCCTTTCCCACCAAGCACAACCCCTTTCTGGAGGAACGGCTGGCGCACATCCCCTTTCTGGTGCTCTGCAACCACTGCGAGAATCCGCCCTGCTGCCGGGCCTGTCCCACCCAGGCGACGTTCAAGCGCAAATCCGACGGTATCGTGCTCATGGATTTCCACCGCTGCATCGGTTGCCGTTTCTGTATGGCGGCGTGCCCCTTCGGGTCGCGCAGCTTCAACTTCCGGGATCCGCGCCCGTTTATACCCGAGGTTACACCCGAGTTTCCCACCCGCATGAAGGGTGTGGTCGAAAAATGCGAATTTTGTGCCGAACGTCTGGCGGTGGGTAAAATGCCTGCCTGCGTGGAGGCCTCCAAGGGGGCCCTGACTTTCGGTGACCTGTACGATCCGGAGTCTGAGGTCCGCAAACTGCTCAAGACCAATTACACCATTCGGCGTAAACAGCAGCTGGGCACGGAGCCTTGCGTTTACTACATCGTATGAGGTGGTTATGCTTGAATTAGTGTTTAAGGGAAGCAAGAATTTTTATGGCTGGGTGGCCGCCCTGTTGGCCGTAATCGGGGTTGGTTTCGGTTTCTACCTCTACCAGCTCCAGTTCGGGTTGGGCATCACCGGCATGAGCAGGGACGTCTCCTGGGGGTTCTATATCGCCAATTTCACCTTCCTGGTGGGTGTCGCCGCCGGGGGCGTGATGGTGGTACTGCCCTATTATCTCCACGACTACAAGGCATTTGGCCGGATCACTATCCTCGGTGAGTTTCTGGCCGTCGCCTCCCTCGTCATGTGCCTGCTGTTCATCATCGTCGATCTCGGGCAGCCCATGCGCATATTTAACGTGTGGCTTTACCCCACGCCCCACTCGGTGCTTTTTTGGGACACCATCGTGCTCAACGGCTACCTGTTTCTGAACATCATCATCGGGTGGAATGTGCTGGAGGCCGAGCGCAACGGCGTGCATTACCAGTCCTGGGTCAAGCCGCTGATTTACATCTCCATCCCCTTCGCGGTCAGTATTCATACCGTTACGGCGTACCTGTACTGCGGTCTGCCCGGCCGGGGATTCTGGTTGACGGCCATCCTGGCCCCCCGCTTTCTGGCCTCGGCATTCGCCGCCGGTCCGTCGCTGCTGATACTGCTGTGCCTCTTCATTCGCAAGACAACGAATTTCGACCCGGGGCGGGAGCAGATCCAGGCGCTGGCCAAGATCGTTGCCTACGCCATCTGCATCAACGTCTTTTTCTTCCTGTGCGAGGTTTTCGTGGCCTACTACAGCAACATCCCCGAGCACATGATGCACCTGACCTACCTGTTCGCCGGGCTGCATGGCAAATCGGCGCTGGTGCCCTGGATGTGGGCCTCCATGGTGCTGATGTCCATCGGCATCATCCTGACGGTCAACCCGGCCACCCGCCGCAACGAAAGTATCCTGATGGTGGCCTGTATCGCTATTTTCATCGGCACCTGGATCGACAAGGGCATGGGCATGATCTCGGGCGGCTTCGTCCCCTCGCCGCTGGAGCACGTCACCGAGTACATGCCCACTTTTCCCGAGCTCATGATCACCATGGGCGTCTATGCCGCCGGGTTCCTGGTGCTGACCATCCTGTTCAAAATCGCGGTCTCGGTGAAGGAAGAAGTGGCCGCCTAAAGGACCACCAAAAACAACCGATGCATCAGGGGGCCGCCGTTGCGTGCCCCCTTTTTCGTACCCCGATTCCCGCTTTCCATGACCGTCATCGCCGATATAAAACCGCCGCCGGATCTCCCGCAAGCCCTGCGGCCG
>JAMOVG010000039.1 GCA_027061725.1 Desulfobacteraceae bacterium | reverse complement strand
CACCGGCAAGGTCGAGCTGGACCTGGCGACTATGATGGCCCGCAAACAGCGCGTGGTCGAGGAACTCACCGACAGCGTGCGGCAGCTGCTGGAGGGCCACAAGATCCGCATCGTGCACGGCACGGCCCGCCTGGCGGCCTCCGGGCGGGTAACGGTGACCCCCAACGGCAGTGGCGGCCGGGAGGCCGACTACCGGGCCGACAACATCCTGCTGGCCACCGGCAGCGTGCCGGTGGAAGTCCCGGGCCTGGCCTTCGATGGCCGGCGCATCGTCACCTCCACCGAGGCGCTGTCCTTCTCCTCGGTTCCCCGGCGCCTGGGCATCGTGGGAGGGGGGGCCATCGGCCTGGAGCTCGGGTCGGTGTGGCAGCGGCTGGGCAGTCGGGTGACCGTCATCGAGATGCTCCCCAAGATCGCCGCCGGGCTGGACGGGCAGGTGGGCCGCACGCTGGACCGTATCCTGCGCAGCCAGGGGCTGGAAATCCAGGTGAACACCCGCGTGGTCTCGGCCGAAGTACGCCCCCGCAGCGTGCGGGTGACCACCGAAAGGGACGGCCAGCGGCAAACGACCACCTTCGACCGCCTGCTGGTGTCGGTGGGACGGCGGCCCAACACCGCGCAGCTGGGAATCGAGGAACTGGGCATCCGCACCGAGGGGGACGGGGGCCCTGTCGTGGTGGATGAAAAGTACCGTACCAGCGTGCCGTCCATCTATGCCATCGGCGACCTGATCGCCGGGCCCATGCTGGCCCACAAGGCCTCGGCCGAGGCCGTGGCCGCCGTGGAGTGCATGGCCGGTCGGCCCGGGGAGGTCAACTACGACGCCATTCCCTCGGTGATCTACACCTGGCCCGAGGTGGCCAGTGTCGGGTTGACCGAGGAGGAAGTACGGCAGCGGGAAATCCCCGCCTGCATCGGCACATTTCCTTTCTCCGGCACCGGGCGGGCGCGCTGCATGGGGGAAAAGGAGGGCTTCGTCAAGCTCATCAGCCACGCCCGCAGCGACCGCATCCTGGGCGTGCACATCATCGGGCCGCGCGCCGCCGACATGATCGCCGAATGCGTGCTGGCCATGGAATTCGGGGCCAGTTCGGAGGACATCGCCCGCAGCGTTCACGGCCACCCGACCTTTGCCGAGGCGCTGCAGGAGGCGGCCCTGACGGCGCAAAAGTGCTCCATCTACACGTCTTGAAGCCGCTGGGGCCGCTTCGGTGGGGAGGATCGCGGAAGGGGAAAAAACGGCGTTACGCGGACGGCTCGATGCGGATGGGATCGCCGGTGCGGATGGTGCCGCCGGACAGCACCCTCGCGAAAACGCCCTCACGGGGCATGATGCAGTCGCCGGCCTGGTAATAGATGGCGCACTTGCGGTGGCACTCTTTGCCGATCTGAGTGATTTCCACCATCGCCGTTGGGCCCAGCCGGACCCGTGTGCCGAGGGGCAGGTGTTTCCAGTCAACGCCTTCGGTGGCGATGTTTTCGGCGAAATCGCCGAAGGTCACGTCCAGCCCCTGCCGGCGGGTCCGGGCGATGCTCTCCGAGGCCAGGAAGCTCACCTGACGGTGCCATTTGCCGGCGTGGGCGTCGCCCTCCAGGCCGTGGTCTTTCACCAGCCGTGCCTCGCGGACGGTCTGCTTGCGGGTGCCCTTGCGGCTGCTGATGGCAATGGACAGGATCTTCACGACACGGCCGTCCCGATCTCGGAGCCAAAAAGGTGCCGAAACACCTCGCAGTTGCGGCATTTGGCCATCTTTTCCTTCCAATTGGGCATGGCCTCGCCGTCGCAGATGGTGCCGTTGATGAACCAGCAGATCTGGGTGGCCTTGAATTCCGTGGCCGGGCACTGGGCCCGCAGCTTGGCGGGGCAGTGCTTGACCTTCCAGCAGGACAGGGCCTTGCGCGACGTCTTGCGGCTGACCAGGAACAGCACCTGGCGCTCGGCATGCGGCGGGATGGTGCGCCAGCCCTGCTCGTAGCTGTGGATGGCCTTGATGGACGTCCCCAGCAGCTGGGCCATCTGACGCTGGGTCTTGTTCAGCCGTTTTCGCAACGCCTTGAATTCATTTGCAGTCATGGGGAGTCTTTCGTGGGTTTGCAGGTTGTGGTGGACACATCGGTATAACTATTTTATGCTTATCACCCTGTGGTATTAAATCGAATCTGAAATTGCAAGAGAAATCTGCCGCCAGATAGTCCAGCAAAGGAGCATGCACCCATGAAAGCACTGGTCACCGGGGCATCCGGCTTTATCGGCTACCACGTGGCGCGCCGGCTGCGCGAAGAAGGCGTGTGCGTACGGGCCCTGGTGCGCCGCAACAGTCCCGTGGACGACCTGCGCCGACTGGGGGTGACGCTTTTTTTCGGCGATTTGCGGGACGCCCAGGCGGTCCGGCGCAGCGTGCGGGGATGCGACCAGGTGTACCACGTGGCGGCCGACTACCGCCTGTGGGTGCCGGACCCCGGGGTCATGTACGCCGTCAACGTGGGCGGAACCGAAAACGTCATGCGGGCGGCCCTGGAAACCGGCGTCTCGCGGGTGGTGCACACCGGCTCGGTGGGAACCCTGGCGGCCAGCGCCGAAGGCCGCATCGCCGATGAAGAGACCCCCGTCACCCTGTCCGACATGGTGGGGCACTACAAACGCTCCAAGTTCCTGGCCAACCGGGTGGTGCAGCGCTACGTGGAGCGGGGCCTGCCCGCCGTCATCGTGCACCCATCCACGCCGGTGGGTCCCACGGACCGCAAACCGACCCCCACCGGAAAAATCATTGTGGATTTCGTCAACGGCCGCATGCCGGCCTACCTGGACACGGGCCTGAATTTCGTCGACGTGCGCGACGTGGCCGCCGGCCACCTGCTGGCGGCCCGCCGCGGCCGGACCGGCCGGGCCTACATCCTGGGGCACCGCAACATGACCCTGCGGCGCTTCTTCGAGGTGCTGTCGGACGTCACCGCACGCCCGGCGCCGCGCGTGCGGCTGCCCTACGGTCCCCTGCTGGCGGCCGCCCACCTGAACGCGCTTTTTTCGCGCCTGACGGGCATCGCCCCGCTGATACCGCTGACCGGCGTACGCATGGCCCGCAAGTACATGTACTTCGACTGCCGCCGGGCGGTGACCGAACTGGGCCTGCCCCAGCACCCGGTGGAGGACGCTGTGGCCGCGGCCGTGGACTGGTTCCGCCGTCACGGCTACGTTCCGAAGGCCTGTGGCTGACCACCTGGCCCCGGGGCAATCACTTATAGCCTGACCTGCCGGGGCAGGCATCCCCTCAAGATGCCCGGCATCCACCATGCCAGATGTTTCTTGCTCCTCCTCTAAGATGTTACTTGCGGTTGCCACGGCCACGGGCCACCGTGCCGTTTACATTCTCGATGGTCCGTGATAGTAGCCCCTGACGAGTGTCGTACCATGAAGAAATTCCACGTCATATCGATCGCGATGGGCGCCGCGCTGCTGGTGTGGCTGGTGGTGCGCATCGGGCCGCTGGCACTATGGCACCAGCTGGGGGTGCTGGGGTGGTGGCTGGCGCCGCTGATTCTCATCCAGGCGGGTGCCGACCTGCTGCACACCCTGGCCTGGCGGCGCTGCCTGGCGCGGGACCACCAGCGCTTCTCTTTCGGGCGCATCTACCAGATTTACATGGCCGGTTTCGCCCTCAACTACCTGACCCCCACGGCCCAGATGGGCGGCGAAGTAACGCGCGGCACACTGCTCACCAGCCGGGGCAGCGGCTCGGATGCCGCCTCGGGGGTAATCATCGGCAAACTTTCGGAGGCCATCGCCCTGCTGCTGTTCGTCTCGGTGGGATCGCTCTTTATCCTCTCGGCCGCCGAGCTTCCCCACGGGCTCTTCCCGGCCCTGGCGGCCGGCAGCATCCTGATGGGCGGCGGCATCGCCGCTTTCCTGCTGCTCCAGCGGTTCGGCAAACTGGGCAGCCTGGTGCGCTGGCTGTCTGAGCGCAACGTGGGCGGCCAGGCCCTGGTGCGGCTGGCCGAGAACCTGAGCAAGGTGGACGCCCGCATGATGCGCTTTCACCGTGAACGCCCCTGGGACCTGCTGGCCTCCATCGGCTGGCACATGGCGGGCAGCGTGGTGGGCATTCTGCAGGCAGCGCTGTTTCTGTACGCCCTGACCGGCCGGCCCATGCTCACGCAGGCCTGCGGCGTGTGGCTGCTGAGCAGCTGGTTCAACCTGCTGGCCTTCGCGGTCCCCCTGGGCATCGGCATCCACGAGGGGGGCCGCGTGCTGGCCTTCCGCATCATGGGACTGGATGCAGTCATGGGGCTGACCTACGGCATTACCCTGCGGCTGGAACAGATCTTCTGGGCGCTTTTCGGCCTGGGCACCTACGCGCTGCTGATGAACGACCAGCGGCGGACCCGGCCGGTGCCCCTGCATCCGGAATAGACCGGCACACCCGTTTTCCGCCCCGGGCACCCTCAGGCGGAGAGAGTACCGACAAGACGATGCAACCTGACCTGACGCGCATGGACGAAAGCATCGAACAGGCCCTGGCGTGGTCCCTGCAGGCCCAGACGCCCGAAGGGTTCTGGATGGGGGACCTGCAGTCCAACTCCTGCATGGAGGCCCAGTGGGTGCTGGCCATGCATTTCCTGGGGCTGCACCAGGACCCCAAGCACCCCGGCGTCATCCAGGCGATCCTCAACGAACAGCGCCCCGACGGTTCCTGGGAAGTCTACTACGACGCCCCGGCCGGGGACATCAACACCACCGTAGAGTGCTATGCCGCGCTGCGCTGCGCGGGCTTTTCCCCCGGGCACCCCGCCCTGGCCGCGGCACGGCGCTGGATCCTGGATCACGGCGGTTTGTCCGGCATCCGGGTGTTCACCCGCTACTGGCTGGCCCTGCTGGGGGAGTGGCCCTGGGAGCACACCCCGGCCATGCCCCCGGAAATCATCTTCCTGCCGCCCTGGGCGCCCTTCAACATCTACCGCTTCTCCTCCTGGGCGCGGGCCACGCTGCTGCCCCTGGCGCTGCTGTCCTCGCGCCGGCCGGTGAGGACCCTGCCCGAGGGGCGGCGCCTGGACGAACTCTTTCCCGGCGGCCGCGACCGCTTCGACTACCGGCTGCCACGCCGGCAGCGGCACCTAAGCTGGGAGGGGCTCTTTTTCGCCTTCGACCGGCTGCTCAACCGCTATGCCGGCGCGCCCCTGCAGCCGGGACGCGCCACGGCACGCCGGCTGTGCGTGGAGTGGATCGTGCGCCACCAGGACGCCGACGGGGTGTGGGGAGGCATCCAGCCGCCCTTCATTTACGCTCTGATGGCCCTCAACGTCGAGGGGTTTGCCGTGTCGCACCCGGTCATGGCCGCCGGCCTGAAGGCCTTCGACACCCATTGGTCGCACGAAAAGAACGGCGGCATCTACATCCACGCCAGCGAATCACCGGTGTGGGACACCCTCCTGACCCTGCTGGCCATGCTGGACTGCGGGATCGACCCCTGCCGCTCGGCGCCTTTTCAGCGGGCGCTGGCCTGGATCATGGGCAAATTCCTGACCACGCCGGGCGACTGGCAAATGACCGTACGCGGCGTTGCGCCCGGCGCGTGGGCCTTCGAACGCTGGAACACCTGGTACCCGGATGTGGACGACACGGCCGTGGCACTCATCGTGCTGGCGCGGCTCAAAGACCGTTTCCACGCGTTTTCGGACGCCGGAGACTTGCAGCGGGCCGTTTCGCTGGCCGCACGCTGGGTCCTGGCCATGCAGAGTTCCAACGGCGGCTGGGGGGCGTTTGACCGCGACAATAACAGTGCCCTGGTGACCCGCATCCCCTTCGCCGACTTCGGAGAAATCCTGGACCCCCCCAGCGTGGACGTCACGGCCCACGTGATCGAGGCGCTGGGGCTGCTGGGGTACGACCGACGCCACCCGGCCCTGCGCCGCGCCCTGGCGTATGTCTACAGCGAACAGGAGGACGACGGCAGCTGGTTCGGCCGCTGGGGGGTCAACTACATCTACGGCATCGCCGCCGTGCTGCCGGCGCTGGCCGCCGTGGGAGAAGACATGCGCGGCCGTTCCGTCCGACGGGCCGCCGACTGGATCGTGGGCCACCAGAACGACGACGGCGGCTGGGGAGAGAGCTGCGCCTCCTACATGGACGACCGCTTCCGGGGCCGCGGCCCCAGCACGGCCTCCCAGACCGCCTGGGCGCTGATGGCGCTGCTGGCCACCGGCAGCCGCGACTACGACCGGTCGGTGCTGCGCGGCCTCGACTGGCTGATGGGCAACCAGCGCGAGGGCACCTGGGAGGAGCCCCAGTACACCGGAACGGGCTTTCCGGGCTACGCCGTGGGTGAACGCATCGACCTTTCCACCAGCGGCCGCGACCTGGCCCAGGGCATCGAGCTGTCGCGGGCCTTCATGATCAACTACAACCTCTACCGCCACTACTTTCCGCTCATGGCCCTGGGGCGCGCCCGGCGGCACTTTGGCCGATCGTCGTGAACAGGTGCGGCCTGATCGTCCCCATGCGCAGCGAGGCCTTTGCCCTGCTGGGGCGCCGGGGCTGGCAGCCCGCGGGGGACTTCCTGCGCCGTGACCTGCGCCTGCCCGGCGGCACCGCCGTTGCCTGCATCTGTTCGGGGGCCGGTCCGGAATCGGCCGAAGCCGCTGCCGACCGGCTCCTTGAAATCGGGGTAACCCGACTGGTAGCGGCCGGCACAGCCGGCGGGCTGCACCCGGCCCTGCGGCCCGGGGACCTCGTCGTGGCCGACCGCGTTTTCGCCCAACGGAGGGATGAAATTTCACTGGTGGGCGACAGCGCACCAGGTCCCGAACGGCGGGTGCCCTCCCCGGCCGGGCCGAGGATCCTGCGCGGGGCCCTGGTGACCTGCAGTGTGGTCATCGAGGCCCCCGCCGAAAAGGCCCGCCTCTACCGGCGGACCGGGGCACTGGCCGTTGACATGGAAAGCGCAGGCGTGGTGCGCGCCGCCGCCCGCCGAGGAGCGACCTGCGTGATGCTGCGGGCCGTCTGCGACACCGCCGCCGAAACCCTCTCCCGGGAAGTACTGGACACCATCGACATGCAGGGCCGCATACACGCCTTTGCGCTGGCGCGGGTCCTGCTGCGCCGGCCCGCCCTGGTGCCGGAGCTGCTGCACCTGAACACGGAATTCCGCCTCGCCCTGGCGTCCCTTCGAAAGGCGCTCCCGTTGTTTTTATAGTCCGTTGTTCGCCGGATCTGTAATCTGTCCAGCAGGACCGTTTTTGCGGCATCCGGCCGCCGATTATCATGAACCCGGATTTGCTCGGCTGCGCGCCGCCCGGCGCAGGGCCAGTTCGGCCATTTTCCAGGGGTGCCGCACGGCATCCAGCACCGCGCTGGGTTCGAAACCGCAGTGCACCATGCAGTCGCGGCAGCGCGGGTCACGCCCCACACCGTATCTTTCCCAGTCGGTTTCCGCCATGAGCTCCCGATAGCTGGCGGCCACCCCGTCGTCCAGCAAGTAACAGGGCCGCTGCCAGCCGAAGATGTTGCGGGTGGGGTTTCCCCAGGGGGTGCAGCGGTAGTCGCGGTGGCCGGCCAGGAAATCCAGGTAGAGGCTGCTGTGGTTGAAGCGCCAGGGGCGGTGCGGGGCCATGCGCAGGATCCCGTCGAACAGGGCCGTGGTTCCCCTGCGGCCCAGGAAAATATCCTGCCCGGCGGCGCTCTCGTAGCTGAACCCGGGCGCCACGGTCATGCCCTCGACCCCCAGTGAGGTCAGAAAATCGAACAGGCGGGCGGCGCTGGCAGGGGTTTCACGGCCGAAAAAGGTCGTGTTGGTGGTCACACGAAAACCGCGCGCCACCAGCATCCGGATGGCGGCCACCGCGGTTTCGAACACTCCCCGGCGTCCGACCAGGGCGTCGTGTTGCTCCCGCAGGCCGTCGAGGTGGATGTTGAAGGTCAGGTAGGGCGACGGCGCAAACTCATCGATGCGCTTTTCCAGCAGCAGGGCGTTGGTGCACAGGTAGACGAACCGGTGGCGGCGGGCCAGCGCCCGCACGATGCGCGGCATGTCGGGATGCAGCAACGGCTCGCCGCCGGCGATGGAGACCACCGGGGCGCCGCACTCGTCCGAGGCCGCCAGGCACTCCTGCAGCGACAGCTGCTTGCGCATGACTTCCGGGGGATGGGAAATCTTGCCGCAGCCGGCGCACTGCAGGTTGCAGCGAAACAGCGGTTCCAGCATCAGCACCAGCGGAAACCGGCGGTCGCCGGTCAGCAGGTGTTCGAAGATGTGCTTGGCGATGCGGACCTGTTGAATAACGGGGATACCCACGGCGGCTTCCTCAGCGTTTGCGTTCCAGAATGTATCGCGCGATGGCCGCCAAAGGGGCTGCAGCGTCACCGAAAGCGGCCAGACTCTGCAAGGCCTCGTCGATCAGCCGACGGGCGTATTCCCGGGAAGCCTCCAGGCCCATGAGCGCCGGGTAGGTGCTCTTGTGGCGGGCCTCGTCGGTGCCCACGGCCTTTCCCATCAGGGCCGGGTCTCCCTCCACATTCAGGATATCGTCGGTCACCTGGAAAGCCAGGCCGATGCGGCGGGCATAGCGGACCAAGTCATCCACCTGGCCGGGGCCCCCGCCGCCCAGAATGGCGCCGCTCTCCACCGACGCCGTTATCAGAGCCCCGGTTTTCAGGGCGTGCATGCGTCGCAGGTCGTCTAACGGCAGCCGATGCGCCTCGGCGGCCATGTCACGCATCTGGCCCTCGACCATGCCCCGGCACCCGGCCGCCCGGGCGATCACGCGGCCGGCCCGCAGCCATTGGGCCGCCCGGCGCGGATGACTGCAGCCGGCCTCCAGCAGCACCTCGAAAGCCAGTGTCAGCAGGGCGTCGCCGGCCAGGATGGCGGTGGCCTCGTCGAAGGCCACGTGGCACGTGGGTTTTCCCCGCCGCAGGTCGTCGTCGTCCATGGCCGGCAGGTCGTCGTGGATCAGCGAATAGGTGTGGATCATCTCCAGGGCGCAGGCGGCCGCGATGGCCTCTCCGGCGTCGCCTCCCACGGCCCCGGCGGCCGCCAGGCACAGCACCGGCCGCAGCCGTTTGCCGCCGGCCATCAGTGAGTGCCGCATGGCGTCACGCAGGCGACCCGCCTGGGCAATCCGCTGAAGCGTCTCTTCCAGGGCCCGGTCAATGATGCCGCGCTGCTCTTTGAGATAGGCGTTGAGATCGAACATGAAAATGTCCCGGCGGGCGTACCGCATTTCACCGCCTGTCGACGGGGCGACCACAAAAAAGGAGCCACCCTTGCCGAAAGAGCCGCTCCTGGCGTGTCCAATGGTGCCGGAGGGGGGAATCGAACCCCCATGGACTTGCGTCCGGAGGATTTTGAGTCCTCTGCGTCTACCAGTTTCACCACTCCGGCATGGGGTCGGGTTATAGAGAACTTCACCCGGGTTGTCAACCGGCCGAACTTTCCCTGCCAGGGCCATCACAGGAAACGCTTGGCAAGTTGAGGCCGGGGCCTTTCACGGGTTGTGCGCTATGCAATCGCCCCCGCATGAAATGGGGCGGGGACGCTCACAGGGGCAGCAGGCCTTCAAGGCTGCGGGCCGGCACGATTCCCTCGCGAATCAGACGCGGCGGCTGCACGCTGACGTCGACGACCGTGGATCCCGGCCCCCCGGCCAGTGGGCCGGCGTCCAGGATCAGGTCCAGTCCGGCCACCAGTTCCGCCGGCATGTGATCCACGTCGGCGACGGCCGGGCCCCCCGACAGGTTGGCGCTGGTGGCCGTCAGCGGGGATTTCAGCTGCCGAACCAACGCCCGGGCCACCGGATGGCCAGCCATGCGAATACCGATACGCCCGCTGCCGGCGGTCAGGATCTCCGGAACAACGGCAGAAGCTTCGAAAACCAGGGTCACCCGCCCCGGCCAGAAGCGGTCCATCAGGGCGAGCGCCGCCCGCGGAACCCTCTTCACCAGCGGCATCAGCTGCCTGCGCCGCTCGATGAGCACCAGGATGGGCGCCCGCCGGGGCCGACGCTTGATGGCAAAAATCTTCTCGATGCTGCGGGCGTTGAGCGCATCGGCCCCCAGGCCGTACAGCCCGCGGGTGGGAAAGGCGATGACACCGCCGGAGGCGATAATGTCAACGGCCCGCCGGATGAGGCCATTTTGCGGCCGGCGGCTGTCAATCCGGCAGCGATGGTCAGATGGATTCTTCAACCTGCCGGGCTTTTTGCGCCACCTTCCGTTCCATCTCCGCCTTGTGGGCGGCGAGCCTCTCGGCCACGTCCCCCTCGGTGACGCCGATGATCTGGGCGGCCAGGATGCCGGCGTTGGCGGCCCCCGGTTTGCCGATGGCCATGGTAGCCACCGGAATCCCCGGCGGCATCTGCACCGTGGCCAGCAAAGCGTCCAGCCCCTGAAGGCAGGAAGAATCGATGGGCACACCGATGACCGGCAAGGTGGTGTGGGCCGCCAGTACGCCGGCCAGGTGGGCGGCGTGCCCGGCGGCGGCGATGATTACGCGGACACCCCGCTCCCGGGCGCCGGCGGCCAGTTTGGCAGCCCGTTCCGGGCTGCGGTGTGCTGAGGCCACGGTGATTTCAAAGGGGATACCGAATTTGCGGAGCATTTCCGCACTGCCTCGCATGACATCCAGATCGGAGTCGCTGCCCATGACGATAATCACCAGGGCATTGTCTGCTTTCACCTTGATCTCTCTCCTCTTTTCGGTTGTCCACCCGTGTGTCCCGGGCGCCGGTTACGCTTTTCCGTGTTCCGGCGAGTGCGCCTCCATGCCCAGCTCGATCAGCCGGTCCAGCACCTGCCGGAAGGACATTCCTGCGGCGGCGGCCGACTGCGGAAACAGGCTGGTGGCGGTCATGCCCGGAATGGTATTGGTTTCCAGCACGAACAGCCCCTTTTCAGCGGCGATCATGTCCGTGCGGCTGTACCCCTCCAGGAAAAGCGCGCGGTGGGCCATAAGGGCGTAAGACTGGGCCTGCTGCGCCAGGCTGTCGGGAATGGGAGCCGGGCAGATTTCCCGGGTTGCGCCGGCGGTGTACTTGGCCTCGTAATCGAAAAACTCATAGCGCTCATCGGGAACGATTTCGATAACCGGCAGGGCCTCCAGATCACGGTTGCCGATGACACCCACCGTGAGCTCGGTGCCCTCGATAAACTCCTCCAGTATCAGGGTGTCGTCGTATTCGAAGCCTTTTTCCAGAGCCGCCGCGAGGCGGTCGATCTCCCGCACGATGGACATGCCGATGCTGGAACCGCCGCTGGCGGGTTTGACCACCAGGGGCAGACCGAGGCGCTCCACGGTCGTGCCGGCCACATCGGTGTCGTGGCGTTGCAGGACGATGTATGCCGGCACGGGGATGCCGGCTTTCTCGTACAGCTGTTTGGACACCAGCTTGTTCATGGCCACGGCGCTGCCCAGAACGCCGGAACCCTGGTAGGGAATCCCCAGCAGGTCCAGCATCCCCTGAATGGTGCCGTCTTCCCCGTATGGCCCGTGAAGAATGATCAACGCCGCGTCGATCCCGGGGGCATCCTGCACCAGTCGCGGCAAATCGCTTTTGGGATCGTAACGCCGGATATCGTAACGTTCCTTGTCCAGCGCCTCGAACACCTGGTCACCGCTGCTCAGGGAAACCTCTCGCTCCGAGGATATGCCCCCCGAAATCAGCGCAAGGGTCAGCTTTTTCATGGTGCGTCTCCCACCCCGTTGTCCGCCTCGATGGTTTCGTGGTCCGGCTCGATGACAGGTTCATGCGAGCGGCCGATGATGTCCTGTTTCAGGCGGGCGAATTCCGCCTGAGAGATAAGGCCCTCCGACAGCAGCCTGGCCAGTTCGGTCAGTTCCCGCACCCGCATCACGCCGGGATCTTCCAGCTGATAGACCGGGTGTGCGGGCAAAGCGCCGGCCCTGCCGGCATTTTCACCGGCGCCGATCTTGACCGACGCCAGCCCCCCCAGAAACTCAACCTCCAGGTGTTGGCCGGCGAAGGGGGATCGGTTCATCATCTCCTGCAGGTTACGGCCCTCGGCGCGCATACGCCGGAAAAAAAGGTAGCCCGAGGCGCCGATGACCAGGATGCCGCCCAGAAAAATCCAGGAGAGGTAGGCCACGATGCCGCTGAAAAAAATGACCACCAGCCCCATTCCCACGATCATGAGCAGATGCAGCAGCAATACTAGGTAGGCTGCAAAAACCGGCTTGAGAACACCGTCATTCCGGCCTGCAGGCTTTTTCATTTTCATCGTACTGGAATCCTTATGTGCAAAATTCTCAACGGCATCGACAGATGCCTGTCAGGAGGTGTTCCCGGAGGAGTGCGGAACAGCCACCGACTCCCTGAACGTAACCACTACGCAAGGCGAGTCAACCGGGAAACCCGGCAACGCCGGAAGAATGAAGCGGAATCGCAGGCCCTTCGTCCTGCGGCAGCGGGGAAACCCTTCCGGCGGTTTTCGGGGCCCCTATGGCCGCCCGGCGCCGGGATCCGGCCCCCAGGTCTCAGGAATCCGGTTTGTGGCCCGAAGTCTCCAGGCGCGCCACTAGGTCGGGCATGTATTTCTGGGGCACGTCGAACTGAACGGAGGCACTTCTCAGGGAATTGAACTTCATAATGAGAAAATTCAGTTTTTTGAGCGTGCGGTATTTTTCGGCGGCGTCCTGCATGCCGGCCAGCAGGTCCTCGGTCTTGCGGATCTCCCGCTTGAGTTCCAGTTCCGGCGGCAGGCAGTCGGCATTTTTCAGAATCTTGTGGGCCAGGCGCAGTTCTTCCGGCACAGTGGCATCATCTTCGAGCCTGAGCGGTTTGCCCGCCCCGGGCAGATTGTTGAATTCGCCCTTTTCCTGGGCCCTGCGGATGCGGTCTTCAACAATTTTCTGAAAAGCACCGATCGTCATGGCATCGTCAGCGGCATCCGCCGCCGCTTGCGCGCGGGCGCCGGTACCGGAAGATCAGCAGCGCGGCCAGTCCGGCACACAGCAACACCGCGGTCGGGCTCTCGGGAACTTGAGCAGGAGGCTCCCGATCGGAAATCGACAGAGCGCTGTAATCCATTATCCACCCGGCGTAAGGGAAACCGCCGGACCCCGCGCGGGTTTCGACGCGGAAGGTGACGCTGCCCGAATGCAGGCAGGGAAGGATCCAGTCCTGCAGCGGCATCAGGTCGAAAACATCCTCGCGCACCCTGAGGTATTCATCGTTCCATTGGGGGCGGACGAATTGGCCTACGGCCATCCAGCGTTCCGCCTCACCGGGGTCGGCGTCGAAGTAAAGAGCGCTGTGTTGGTAGAAACGAAAGCCGGCACCCGTCAGCATTTCCAGGGAGAGGCCCGTCACCGTGTCCGCTTCTGCCCACGGTCCGACCGTCATGGTCCATTGGCGCCAGGCAAAGTGCCCATCACGCGCCTGGATGCCCGCCCCGAACGTGTCGGTGCCCGCGGGGTCACCGTTTGCACTGCCGGCCAGCGCCTTGTAAAATTCCCAATTAACGTCGAAAAACTGTCCGGGCCCGTATCCCAGACCAAACCCGTCCCGATCGCCGTAAAAGGTCGTCAGGGAGTTGGCCCCGGCCGCCCCGCAGAAAATGAACCAATAAACCAGCACCGCCGCCGTCAAAAAGCGCTTCATGCCGCCGCTCCCTTCTCGTCGCCGCAAGCCCTCCCCCAGGCCACGCCTGTGCTGGCGGCCCTACGGCTCCGTGGAAATTTCGTATCAGATTCAACGGTGGTTTTCAATCCAATAATGGGCGGCTGTATCCGATGGCCGCCCGGCCCCGGGTCCCCGGCATAGGCCCCTGAACAAAAAACCCGCTGTACAGAGGCAGCGGGTTTGAAACCTGGTGGCGATGCAGGGATTCGAACCCCGGACACTGCGGATATGAGCCGCATGCTCTAACCGACTGAGCTACATCGCCATTATGGCATCCGTCAGGACACCGGTCTCCCTAACAGCTGATAGCAGCTTAGTCAAGTCGAAATTACGTGCCGGCAAGCATCATTTCGTGGAGCCGGCCACCTCGATGGTAAACTCCTCCAAGTTGTCCGGCAGGTTGGAGAAAACGATCATGAACGGCTGGCTCTGGCCGGGTTTGAGAGCCGGCCCCCGGCCGGAAAGGCGTTTTGCGATCTGGCCGGCATCCAGGCGTGAAAGCTCCAGGTCGGAGACGACCACGCCACCCATGACATTCCGGGTCTGAACCAGCTTTTTTCCCTTGGCAAAGAGCCGGCCGACAATTTTGATGTTCCGGCGCGGTTCCGGATAGCGATTGATGACCTTTCCGCTGATCACGAACAGGCGGCCGGCCTTGGCATTGTTGACAAACCGGCTGGTCACGCCAACGGTCTTGATCCGCAGGTTGCCCGGATCCACCTGTCGACTGGTCTGGAACAGCGGGCTGACGTAAGGTATGTTGAGTTCTCCGAGTTTGGGAATCCCGGCGATATGCTTGCCGGGGTAGAAAGAATAGGCCACATATCCGCCGGCGACCAACAGCAGGAGCACCGCGATCCAGAGTAGGATCCGGCCGCCGCCCCCCCGCCTGACGGTCCGGGCGGCCGCCACCGATGCGGCCGCTGTTCCCGCCGTCGCCATGGCGGCGGCAGGCATTTCGGTGGAAACACCCTCGGAAGCGCCGCTGTCGGTAAATCCGCCGGAGGCCACGGGGCTCTCCCCCCCGGCCGTCTCGGCGGCAACCGGCTCGTCTGCATCGGCGGCAATTGTTTCCAGTTCTTCTTCCTCCTGTGAAATGTCCGCTTCCGCGTCTGCATCGGCGATCTCGATGTCGTCTTCTTCGAATTCGAAATCGGAGGCGTCTTCGGAAAAAAAGGCTTCCTGGGCGCTCTCTTCCGCCACCGGTTCCTCTTCAATGTCGAAGTCCAGATCGAGGTTTTCGTCGGCCTCCCCGTCAGCGCCCTCTTCCCCGGATTCAGGGGGACCCGTGAGCACCTCTTCGATTTCGGATATGTCGATGCCCTCTTCCCCCTCTTCAGTTGCTTGCGCCAAAGCAGGTTCAACGGCCGCGGCGGCAAAACCCCGATCGGATTCCAGCAATTCTTCGATATCCGACAGATCGAGCTCCTCCTGCATCTCGCCCCCGCCCTCGGCGGCGGTTTCAGCCTCCTCTTCGAGTTCGAGCGACAAGTCCGGGAGAACATCGTCCGCTTCGTCAATGTCCAGGGGTTTTTCGAAATCGCCCGGGTCCACCGTTTCCACAGCGGCTTCCCGGTTGTCGGCATCCGGCAGCACACCCGACTCGTCGGCGGCGTCCAAAGCCAGCTCCAGGGACAGGTCCTCGTCCTCGTCAGCAACGTTTAGTAAAGCAGAGGCTTCCCCGGTCTCTGCCAGGGCATCCTCCAGTTCGGAAAGGTCGATCTCCTGGGCGTCATCCGCACCGGTTTCCAATGCCTCGTCCTGCCCGTCGCCCCCGCTGGAGCCTTCGGTCTCCGCCAGCGCCTGCTCCAATTCCGACAGGTCGAGCTCTTCGGCGCTGTCGGAGGACATCTCCACAGTCTCTTCGGCCGAGCCCATTCCAAAATCCAGGTCTGCTTCGTCCAAGGCGGCATCCCGCCTGCTCTCATCGGGATCTCCGGACGGCCCCTCTTCCAGACCTTCCAGTGCCTGCTCCAGTTCAGAAAGATCGATTTCGTCCTCATCGTCCACCGCAGCGATATCCTCCTGCCGGTGTTCATCCATGTCCAGCTGCAGATCGGAAATCGTCCCAGCCGTATCCTCGTCCGCCGGCGCCGGTCCCTCGCTTTCCGCCAGGGCCGCTTCCAATTCGGAAAAGTCCGCTCCCCGGTCTTCCTCCGGTCCGGGCTCCAGCGGTTGCCCCATCTCTTCGTCCGCGTCCAACGCCAGGCTCAATTCCGGTTCATCGGCCCCCTCTTCTGCAGCCGGCGGCGGTATCTCGTCCTCGTCGAGCGCCTGCTCCAGCTCCGACAAATCGATCTCCTCCGCCGCGTCTTCGGCAGTCTCCGCAGGCACACCAACCTCGTCGTCCTCGTCGATGGCCAGCTTCAGCTCCGGCTCCGCGTCGTGCTCTTCGGCCGCCGGCGGGGCATCGTCCCCATCGAGCACCTGCTCCAGTTCCGACAGGTCGATCTCCTCCGCCGCGTCTTC
>JAMOVG010000038.1 GCA_027061725.1 Desulfobacteraceae bacterium | reverse complement strand
GATACAGCGCCGAATGGTGCCGCGGGCCTCGCCCAGCGTGCGGCCGTGGTCCTGCACCAGCACGCGCACCAGGCGGTCGAAATGCTCATCGAATTTTCCCCGCAGATCAAACAGGTAACGTGCCCGGTCACGCAGGGGAACCTCGGCCCAGGTGGCCAGCCCCTTCTGCGCGGCTTGGATGGCGGCTTCGACTTCCGCGTCGGTGGCCGAAGGGAATTCGGCGATCACTTCGCCCGTGGCCGGATTGACGCTTTCGTAGACGCGGTCGGAGGACGACTCCACCCACTGGCCGTCGATATAGAGTTTCAGTTTGCCGTAGTGTTTCTGGACTTCCGGTAACACTGCCATTCATTTTCTCCTTGTCTCGTCGTTTTGTTGGTCTCGTGCGTTGCGTCCGAGATAAAAAAAGGATTACGGCCTCCGGCCGCCCTGCACCTCTGCGTCTTTGTCCCGCCGGGCTGCGCCATGATCCAGGTCCAGCATTTCCACCAGCACGTCCAGGGCTTCCAGCACGTGTTGTTTCATCAGCCGGCAGGCCTCTTGGCGGTCCCGGTGCGCCAGGGCCGCCACGATGCGCCGGTGGTAGTCCACCGAAGCCGCCAGGTGTGCCTGATTCTGCAGCGAGCGATAGCTGAAACGGCTGACCTGGTTGTGCAGGCTCTCCGAGAATTTCTTCAGCCGCCGGTTACCGGCCGCTTCCATGATGATATGGTGAAATCGCTCGTGGAGCTGCTGGTAGCGCAGCAGGTCCACGGGCTGTGGCTGGATGGTATCCTCCATCTGCTCCACGATGCGCTCCAGGGCTCGGATGCTCTGCGGCAAAATGCGGTCCGCGGCCAGCTCGGCGGAAAGTTCGTAGAGGCTGGCTTTGAGGGTGTAGGCCTCCCAGACGTCCTTGCCGCTCATCTCGGTGACGAAAACGCCGCGGCGGGGTTTTCGCACCACCAGTCCCTCCACCTCCAGCGCCTTGAAGGCCTCGCGCACCGGCGGGCGGCTGATGCCCAGGCGCGTGGCGATCTCCTCTTCCTTGAGCTTCTGGCTGGGCCGGTACTCACCCTTGACAATCCACAGCTGCAGGGTGCGTTTGGCCAGGTCTACCAGCGACTCGGTTTTCATGAGAAATCTTCAGCCTTTCCGAAGGACACGCCGCGTCGGCGCAGTTCGGCCAGTGCCGCTTCGGTGCTGTCGGGGGCCACCCCACGGCACAGGTCCGGCAGCAGGACGGCGGCAAAGCCGTTTTCCACGGCGTCGGCCACCGTGGCCCGCACACAGAAATCCGTGGCCAGCCCGTAGACGATCACTTGCCGGATGCCGGCCTCCCTGAGCAGGGCGTCAAGCCCGGTGGCGTGGCCGCCGTCGTCGGCGAATCCCGAGTACGAGTCAAAACGCGCATCAGTGCCTTTGCGGACGACGCGGTCGGCAGAACCCACGGGGACCAGGATTTCAGCACCCGGTGTCTCCTGCACACAGTGGGGGGGCCACAGGATCTGGCTGCGACCGTCGATCTCAACGCTTTGGAAAGGCGCGGCCCCCGGGTGGTTGGTGTAAAAGCTGATGTGGTCCCGGGGGTGCCAGTCCTGGGTGAAAAAAAGCGGGAAGCCGCGGGCTGCCAGGTCACGGGTGGCGGCGGTCACGGCCTCCAAATACTTGCCGTCGGTACCGGGTACCGCCAGGCTGCCGGAGTGCTCCTCGGTGAAGTCGGCCTGCAGGTCCACCACGATGACGGCGGTATGCGCAGGGTCGAACGATGGTTGCTGCATGTCGGTTCTCCTTTGACGCTTGGCGGGCCGCCGGGGGGATTACCCCTGCCTGCCGCAGCGGGCCGCTTCCTCCAGAAAACGTTTGCGCCCGGCCTCATCCGAAGCCACGGACCCCAGGATGCGGTGCTCGACCTCCGATACACCGCAAAAACGAAAGGTTCCCTCGGCCTTGGTCAGCCGGGCGGCGGCATTGAGCCCTGTGGATTCCAACACTTCGTAGGGGTTGTCAGCCGTATTGAAGATAAGTACTTTTTTCAGCTTCAGCAGTGGCCGGAAATCCCCCTCGTCGGTAACGTCGTAGGCAAAGCCCTTGGACAACACGCGGTCGATCCATCCCTTGAGTATGGCAGGGGCCTCGTTCCACCACACCGGGTAGATCAGCGACAGGGCTTGGGCCCGCCTGAGGCGGGCCTGTTCGGCCAGCACGTCGTCCGGCAGGGGGCCCTGCGCGCTGAACTGGTTGAAATCGTCTCCGGCCATGACCGGGTTGAAGCCCGTTGCGTACAGGTCGTTTGTCTCCCATCCGGCCCCGGCCGCCTCGAGACCCTGCACGAAGGCACGGCCCACGGCGTGGGTGAAGGAAGCGGGGTTGGGGTGGGCCAGCACGATATACCAGTTCATGGCGCTTTTCTCTCCTACTGCAGGTCTTTTCCCTTGCACTGGTCGGACGGCACGATGCGGCCCAGATCCTTTTCCACCACCAGCTTGCCACCGGTGAACTTGCCGATGAGCATGTTCAGGATCATGTGGTGGTCCTTGGCGCGCATGGTCTCCGGGCCGTTGCCCACCGTGACGGTCAGGTCGCCCATGTTGTCGATGATCTTCTCGCGGTCGTCAGTGCCGGCTTTTTCGATGGCTTTCTTGAGCAGCATGACCAGGCCGTAGTGGCTGCAGGTGGCCCAGGTGACCACCACATCGTTGCCGAACATTTTCTTCTGGCGGGCCACGAAGTCCTTGGCCTCAGGCTTGTCCAGGCTGGCCAGGAAGGGCAGGGCCGTGAAGATGCCCTCGGACTGCTGGGGGGTCAGGGCGGTGAGGTAGTTTTCGTCTGAAGCCAGTGCCACGATCTTGATCTTGTCCTTTAGGCCGAACTCGGTGAACTGCTTGATGAAGGTGAAGCCGTCTGCCCCCGGCACGATCAGCATGAGCACCTTTGCGCCGGACTTGGCGATTTTCTGGATGGTGGGGGTGAAATCCTTGACGCCGAAGGGGGTGTATTCGACGCCCACGACCTTGCCGCCGATCTTGTCGACGTTGCGCTGGATGGCTTCGGTCATCTTGTGGGGCCAGACGTAGTCATAGCCGAAAACGTAAAAGGTTTTGCCGTATTTTTGGCCCATGTAGGGCACCATCTTGTCCATGTCATGGTCCGGAATGGCGCTGTACAGGAACACATAGCGGTTGCAGACGCCGCCTTCGTAGTCGATGCCGTAGAGCAGGGGCGTCTTGTACTTGACGGCCACCGGAGTCATGGCGTCACGCGCGGCGCTGCTGACGGGCCCCATGACGGCCACCACCTTGTCGCGCAGGATGAGCTTCTTGGCCTTTTCTACCGATGTCTTGGGATCGGTCTTGTTGTCTTCGATGATCAACTCCAGGGGCCTTCCGTCCAGCACACCGCCGGCCGCGTTAATCTCGGCCACGGCCATCTTGGCGCCGCGTACCCCGAGGTTGCCGTAGATCTCAAAGCCGCCCGACAGCGGCAGGACCACCCCGATCTTGACGGGTTTCTTGCCGGCCACGGCCGGTGGGGCGAAAGCCAGCAGAACGCACGCCAGCAGTGCCGCGACAGCTATCCATCTTTGTTTGCTTCCCATGGTGATCCTCCTTTTTTCTTTGCGTTGTAGATTGACGGGACCGATGCGTTGCTTCTCTTTCCGGGCACCTCTTTGCCCTGAGGAAAAATCAGGTTTCGCCGGCGCCACCTGCCTTTGCTCCCGTTGCCATCGGGCGGGCCGCCAGCAGGCGGCCGAAAACACCCCGGGGAAAGAACATGACACAGGCCACGAAAAAGAGCCCCAATATCAGGAACCAGTAATACGTCAGAACGTCTGACAGGAACGACTCCATGGCCCGCACCAGCAGGGCTCCCAGGAAGGACGCCAATAGTACTTCTTTTCCGCCCAGGGCCACCCAGATGAGCACTTCGGTGGACATGCCGAAGCCGATCATGGTGGGGGAAACGAACTCAGTTACCACGGCGAACAGCGCCCCGGCCAGCCCGGCCACGGCGGCACCTACGGCAAAGATGACGATTTTGTAGTAGGCAGTGTTGTAGCCGAAGAACTCGGCCCTGTCCTCGTTGTCGCGCACGGCGGCTACAATGGTGCCGAAGGGCGAAGCCACGATGCGGCGGCAGAGGAGGTAAACCCCCACGGCGAATGACGCAATCAGGTAGTACATGGGCACGATGTCGATGATTTCACGCCCGCCCAGGGAGAGGGGCGGGATGCCGGTCAGGCCGTTGTAACCGCCGATGTAGTACCATTTGATGGCGACGCGTTCGGCGATGACGGAGATGGCCAGCGTGACGATGCCCAGGTAGGGGCCCGACAGTCGGCCGTAAAACAGGAAATAGCCCAGCAGCACGGCAAAAAGCGCCACCACGGCCACGGCCAGCGCCATGGCCGCCCAGCCTGACGCCAGGGCGCCGCCGATCCCCGGCACCATGCCCTTGCTGACCAGGGCCATGACGTAGGCCCCCAATCCGAAGAAAACGGCGTGGCCGAAGCACAAAATTCCGGCGTAGCCCCACACCAACGACAGCCCCATGGCGAAGATGCCGTAGACCAGGTACTGGGTCAGCTCGACCACCAGGTAGTCGTCGCCGGCCAGCGGAAACAGCGCGAAACCGGCCAGGATCACCAACTGGAGCGCCAGCGGATGGGCGCGCAGGGTTCGGGCGGCGGCGTTACTCATGGCGCCTGCCTCCCACCAGCCCCTGGGGCCGAATGCGGATCAGCACGATGGCCAGGGAGAAGACCACGATCTGGGCGGTGACCGGCGAGAAGAGGAAACTGATCAGCGAGTCGCCGCCGCCCACCACCGCCCCGCCCACCAGCACGCCCGAAAGGGCACCGGCGCCGCCTACCAGGATCGACAGGAATGCCGGGATGAAAAAGCCCAGGCCCATCTGGGGGTCGCAGCTCATCAGCGGCGCCATCACGGCGCCGGCCAGCCCGGCCAGGGCCGATCCGAAGGTGAACGTGACGCGGTTCATGCGGCGCGTGTTGATGCCCAGGGCGGCGGCCATGTCGCGGTTGGCGATGACGGCGCGGGCCCCCAGGCCGAAGTCCGTGCGCTGGAACAGGTAAAAAGTCAGCGCGATGACCGCCACCGAAACCCCCATGATGAACAGCCGGTAGACGGGGTAGACCAGTCCAAGGATGTGGACCGACTGGGGCAGCGGGGGCTTGATCATCAGCCCGGCCGGCCCGAAAAAGATGATGATCAGCTGTTTGATGGCGATGGAAATGCCCCAGGTGGCCAGGATGGAGTCCAGCAGGCGGTGGTACAGGTGCCGGATGACGGCCCACTCGATGACCATGCCCACCAGCCCCACTATGACGGGTGCCAGCACCAGCCCCGGCCAAAATCCCAGACCCCGCTGGCTGGTGAGCACCACTGTATAGGCGCCCAGCAGAAAGAACTCGCCGTGCGCCATGTTGATAACGCGCATCAGCCCGAAGATAATCACCAGTCCCATGGCCACCAGGACCAGCACCAGAATGTAGTTGAGGCTGTGCAGCAGCTGGATACCGATATCCCACATTTGCGCGTTTCCCTATTCCGCTGTCCGTGATTTCATACACTCATGTGGCATGCCATGATGGACTCGTCGGCGCGCAGTTCGTCCACATCGCAGGCCTGAACGACGCGCCCGCCTTCCATGAAGGCGCAGGTCGCTGCCAGCTCCAGGATCATGTCAACGTTTTGTTCCACCACCAAGATGGTCAGGCCGGTGCGCGCGCTGATGGCTTTGAGCGTTGCGGCGATTTGGTCCACGATGGAAGGCTGGATTCCCTCGGAGGGCTCGTCCAGCAGCAACAGCCGGGGCCGTGCCGCCAAGGCACGTGCGATGGCCAGCATCTGCTGCTCCCCTCCGGAAAAGGAACCTGCCCGCTGGTGGCGCCGTTTATCCAGAATGGGGAAATAATCGAAGATCTCCGGTGGAATGTCGCGCCGTCCGCGCGGGTTTCGCAGCACCCCCAGCCGCAGGTTTTCCATGACCGTAAAATCGTCGAAGACCTCCCGGCCCTGGGGGACGTAGCCGATGCCGCAGGCGGCGATGCGGTGGGTGTCCATCCCATGGATGGGGCGGCCGTCGAAGACGATGCGGCCCGAACGGGGCGGCACCAGTCCCATGACGGCTTTGAGCAGGGTGGTTTTGCCCATTCCGTTGCGGCCCATGAGCGCCTTGATTTCGCCGCGGCGTACGGAAAGGTCGACACCCTGCAGGATTAGGCTGCCGCCGTAGGAGGCATGCAGGTTCTCGATAGATAGGATCATCGGCGCCTCCCCAGATAGATTTCCCGCACGGCCGGGTCCTCCTGGATCTGCCGGTAACTGCCCTCGCGGAAAATGGCACCCTTGTACATCACCGTGATGTGTCCCCCGATTTCGCGGATGAAGCCGATGTCGTGTTCGATGACCAGGATGGAAATCCCGGTTTGGGCGGAGATCCGCCGGATCAGGCGCGCTGTCTTGCGGGTCTCTGCCACGGTCATGCCGGCCGTGGGTTCGTCCAGCAGCATCAGACGCGGCCGACTGGCCAGCACCATGCCGATTTCCAGCCACTGGCGCTGGCCGTGGGACAGGTTGCTGGCCGGTTCGCCGGCTTTGGACGCCAAGTCGATGCCCGCCAGGTTGGCCATGATTTCGTCGTGCGCGGCGGCGTCCATGCGGCCGAACATCAGCATGGGTTGCCGCTGGCCGGAGAAAAAGGGGACCCGGATGTTCTCGTAAACGGTCAGCTCGTCGAACACGCCGGGCACCTGGAATTTGCGGCCGATGCCCATGCGGCTGATGCGGTGCACCGCCTGGCCGGTGATGTCCCGCCCCTGAAAAAGAATGCGTCCGCCGCTCGGCTTGTAGTGGCCGGTGATCAGGTTAAAGAGGGTGGTTTTGCCGCACCCGTTGGGCCCGATGATGCAGCGCAGTTCCGCGTCCGCCAGCTTCAGCGAGACATGGTCGACAGCTGTCAAACCGCCAAATTTCTTGGTGATGCCTTGGGTCTCTAAAAGGGCCACGCGGTGCCTGCCTGTTTCGTGGACGAAGCGGTCGGGTCGGTCATCCATCGCATCCGAAGCCGCAGTTTTCTTTTTTGTATACAATAGACAATTTGGTGTCAAGTGAAATCATTCCCTCGCCTGTGCCGTAGACATGTGTTGGCATCCAAGGCAGAAGCCGGCACTCAGGAAGGTGCCGTGGCCCCGTACGGGCGGCTATTTTTCCTGGTCTATGCGGATGTCCGCCAGGAATTCCAGCGCTTTGATGAGGGCGTGGTTGCCCTGTTTGCCCAGGCCGCGTGCCTGCAGGGTGCGGTAGAGGTTGAAGATGATGGCGGTGCCCATCAGGGGGGTGCCCAACTGATCGGCGGCGCCCAGGGCCAGGCGCAGGTCTTTCTGCTGCAGGTCAATGGTGAATCCCGGTCGCCAGTCGCGCTTGAGGATTTGGGGGCCGCGGTTGCTCAGCATCCAACTGCCAGCTGCGCCCTGGGTGACGGCCGCCAGGGTCTTTTCCAGGTCCAGTCCGGCGGCCTGGCCGAAGAGCAGCGCTTCTCCCATGGCCAACGTGTTGCCCACCACCAGGATCTGATTGACGATTTTGGCAGACTGGCCGTCGCCCTGACCGCCGATGTGGGCGATGGTCTTGCCCATGGCCTGAAAAATGGGCATAGCCCGCTCGACGTCCTTGGCGGCGCCGCCTACCATGATGCTCAGGGTACCCTGCTCGGCGCCCTCACTGCTGCCGCTCATGGGGGCGTCGAGCATGGCGACGCCCTTTTCGGCCAGGCGGGCGGCGATGCGGCGCGTGGCCTGGGGGCTGATGGTGCTCATGTCGATAACCAGCTTGCCCTCGCCCACGCCGTGAATCACGCCGTTTTCGCCCAGGATCACGGCTTCCACATCGGGCGTGTCGCTGACGCAGGTGATGATCACGTCGCTCCTGGCAGCCAGGTTGGCGGGGCTGTCCGCGGCTTTTGCGCCGGCGGCCACCAGGGGCTTCATTTTTTCAGCGGTGCGGTTCCAGACAAATAGGTCAAAACCGGCCTTGAGCAGGTTGGCGGCCATGCCCCTGCCCATGATTCCCAGGCCGATGAATCCCACGGTTTCGCTCATGGTCGACTCCTTATTTTTATCTGGGTCAATGGCGTCGATGGTTATCTCGGCACCGTTGCGGTTCGGGGTGTGCGTGCACTCCAGAGATAGCCGAGCCGCCGGGGGAATGCAAGCGCAATCCGCCCCGGCGCGGTGCCGGTATGCGCCGGTCCGGGGGTTTGACACCCACACCGTCATTTGCCATACTCCGGGACGTCGGCAGGGGGGCGCTTCTGCTTGCGGCATCTGCCGGCATGGTCCCGAACGCTCACATGAACCGCAACGCGCCCGGCACGAACCGCCGGCCGCGAGTCAAACCGCCGGGATACCAGACATGAAAGCAATGGGGGAGATGCTGCTGCGGCAGGAATCCTTTTCGGAAATTGTCATGGGCAACACGGCCCTGGTGCGGTCCATGGTGGAGGCCGGCACCCGGGTGATCACCGCTTATCCCGGGTCGCCCACGCCCGAGATCGCCACGGCCATCGGTTCGATCCCACGGCAACGGCGCCCCTTCTACTTCGAGTTTTCCATCAACGAGAAGGTGGCCACCGAAGTGGCCTTCGGGGCAGCTCTGAACGGGCACTTGTCCACCGTTTTTTTCAAAAGCGTGGGGCTGAACGTGGCGGCCGACACCTTCGTGCAGCTCAGCCTGATGAACCTCATCGGCGGCATGGTGGTAGTGCTGGGCGACGACCCCGGGGCCAACAGCTCTCAGAACGAGCAAGACAACCGCCACCTGGCCCGTATGGCCTACACGCCGGTGCTGGAGCCGGCCGACCCGGCCGAGGTGTACCGTTTTTACCGGGCTGCGGCCGATCTCGCCCGGAAACGGTGCATGCCGGTTATCCTGCGCCTGACGACCCACGTGTGCCACGCCAAGCAAAAGGTGGCCTTCGACGGCTGGCGGCCGTCAGAGCCGGACAACACGCCGCGCTTCGACCCCGCCAACGGCTCCTATATTCCCCTGGCGCACATGGTGGCGCCGAAAAAGACAAGGGCGCTGGCCAACCTGGCGGCGGCGGAGGAGGAACTAGCAGGCCTGAACACCCGGGTTGACAACGGCGAACGCCGGCGCGGGGTCATCACCTCCGGGTTGCCGTACCTTTCCCTGCTGGACGCCATCGGGGCTGCGGTGCAGAAACCGGACATTCTCAAGCTCGGCCTGGTCTATCCGTTGGCGAGACGGCAGGTGGCGGATTTCCTGAGAAGCCACCGCCAGGTGAAGGTCCTGGAGGAACTGGACGACATCCTGGAACACGAGATCAAGGCCCTGGCTTTCGACGAGAAGATCGACGTCGAGATCGTGGGAAAGACCGATACCGGGGACTGGATCGGGGAATACACGCCGGACAAGACCGCGGCCGTCTTAGGGTCCCTGTGGCCGGAGCTCGTGACCCTCCCGGCATCGGCCGTGGAGGCTCAGGTGCCCGAGCGGCCGCCGCAGCTGTGTCCGGGCTGCGGACACCGCAGCGCATTTTTCGCCGTCAAGCAGGCCCTGTCGCGGGATGACATCACGGTGGCCGACATCGGCTGCCACACCCTGGGGTACCTGCCGCCCTACGAGATCGGCCAGGTACTGGCGTGCATGGGAGCATCTACGGGCATCGGGTCCGGTCTGGCGCTGTTTAACGACCGCCGGCCGGTGGTGGTCTTCCTGGGGGACTCCACCTTCTTCCACGCCGGCCTGCCCGGCATCGTCAACGCCCTGTTCAACCGGCACGACATTACGCTGATTCTAATGGAAAACGGCACCACGGCCATGACCGGCCACCAGGACCACCCCGCTTCGGGGCGCAACTTCAACGACGTTACCGATGTCATCCCGGTACGTCAGGTGCTCGAGGGGCTGGGCGTCAAAAACCTGTACGAAACCGACGCCTACCGGCAGGCGGAACTCGTTGACCTGGTGCGCCGCGCCGTGGCCGACGACGCCTTCGCCGTGGTCATCGCCCGGCACCCCTGCATGCTCAAGTTCACGCGTGAACAGCGCCGCAAACCGGACTATCGGCCCAGAAGGGTGGCCGTTGACCCGCAGACCTGCGACCGGCGCCACGTCTGCATCGCCCGGTTCGGGTGCCCCACCTTCAGCCGCGGTCCGGACGGCGCCGTTGCGGTGAATCCCGACCTGTGTATCGGGGACGGCTCCTGCGTGCAGACCTGTCCCGTCAAAGCCATTTCGCCTGCGAAATCCTCCTGAGGTAGGGAGAAGCGTTTGACATGTCTGTCTTCAACATATATCTGATCGGGGTCGGCGGCCAGGGAATCGGCCTGCTGAGCGAAATCATCCTGCGCGCCGCGGACCATGCCGGCCACCCGGTGCGCGCCGTGGACACCCACGGGCTGGCCCAGCGCGGCGGCAGCGTGGTTTCCCAGATCCGCCTGGGCGCGGCGGCGCACTCGCCGCTGATACGGGCCGGCGAAGCCCACCTGGTCGTGGCCCTGGAGCGCCACGAGGCCCTCCGGGCGGTGGCGCGTATGGCCCGCCCGGGGGGGACGCTGGTCTACTACGATACCGTGTGGCAGCCGCTGCCGGTGCGGCTGGGCCGCGACCAGGAGGTCTCGGCGGCGGCCGTCGCGGAAGCCTGCCGGCGGCGCCGGGTCTCCCCCTTGCGGGTACGGGTAGACGACCTGCCCGAGGCCCGCATGCAGAACATGGCGGTGCTGGCCTGCCTTCACCGGCGGGGACTGATACCGGGCCTCTCCGAGGCCCATTACATGACGGCCATGGCGGACCTCATGGCCGGCGACATGCTGGCGCGAAACCGCCGCATTTTTCAGACCGCAACCACCGGGTGACGTCTACCATGTCTATCATCACCATCGGCCAGCCCGCCCCGGCGGACGCCTATATCACCTGCCCTAAAAAAGGCCACCCCCGCAAACATGTTAGCGTGTGCCGCCGATGCCGGTGGAAAAACTGCCGGCCCTACCAGCGATGGCTGCAGCCCGAGCTGCCGCTGGTTTTTAAAAAAGACGGCCGCCGATGAGTGTTGCAGACCTCAGCCGGCACACGCGAAACGGACGTTGAAAGCGCCCATAATGTCCACCAGCAGTTCCGGGGGCAGTCTGCGGTGCACATTGCACCGTATTTCCCGGCAATCCGTTTGGGAACGACGGCACTGGTTATGACGGGTTCGCCCCTTGCCTGGATCAGGCTTGATCGTCCACCTTGGCGTCGGCGACGTTTTTCTTGATGGACTCGATGGCTTTCAGGACGCTCTGTTTTTTCTTGTAGCCTTCACCGGAAAACATGGTCTGGCCGTTGGGGGCCTTGAAACGGAATCGAAACTCGCCCCTGGCGTCTTTGTAAACCTCGAACTTGTGCGGCATGGTGCTCCTCCTTTCCTGGTTTGCCGGCTGCTACAGCGGCGGTGCTCCGCCCATGGCCGCAGCATCCGGTGGGAAAATGGTTGCGTCGCTATTCAATATGCAGGAAAGTCGTTTTAAGTCAACAGATTATATAATAGCTTGCGGGGTTTTCGCCGTAAAACCCCCCGCATTGCAGGCGATCCCGCGATGGTGCGCCTGTCGGCGGTTGGTCCGATTGCCGGTCAGAAGCGGGGAAATACTGCCTGCCCAGGTGGATCAGGAGGAGAATAAAAGAACTGGCTGAAAAATTAAAGGGCTACGGGAGTACCCGTAACCCTTTAATTTCGTTGGTGCCGAGGGACAGAATCGAACTGCCGACACGGGGATTTTCAGTCCCCTGCTCTACCGACTGAGCTACCTCGGCCGATGGCATGGCACCTGCCGGGAAGCAGAAGCCCGCATCTCCGAAAAAGGTTGCATAACTTTTTGGATCCAATAAAAACAAATAGTTACCCAGCTCGTTTTCGTGGCATTGATATACACCCAGCAATGGCGGACAGTCAAGCTTTTTTTGAAATCCGGGGCGAATTTGATCCCGGGCCCGGCATGCTGGAACCCGGACGTGGTGAAGCTTTCCTTTTTCCCTGCAAAAGGCTACCCTGCGTCACGTGACGGGCAAGCCGGTGATCGTTTCAAAGCCTGGCGGTAATATCCCGGCCACGGGCCGTTTCCCTGGGGGCATGCCGGAGCGTGCGCGTTGCGGTAAGCCTGAACCGATTGCTCATTTGCACCCCATCCGCGGTTTGTCTGG
Source organism: Desulfobacteraceae bacterium (assembly GCA_027061725.1). Taxonomy (GTDB): domain Bacteria; phylum Desulfobacterota; class Desulfobacteria; order Desulfobacterales; family JALSRD01; genus JALSRD01. Next base: position 4,001 of record JAMOVG010000038.1, on the reverse strand, counting down.
AAAACATCCCGGCGGCCACGCCTAAGGTGGACCGGGGTGGACGGGAGAGGGTCTGCAGGGTCGCAAAAGTGCAGGAAGGTACAGGCAGTGACCGCCGCGTCCTGGAAAATCATTGAAGTTGATCGGGTAAGATCGGCATGCTATGGGTCAATGCAAAACGGTCGGTGAAAACCGAAAGGGACCGATGCGGAAAACGGGCGGCGCATCGGGCCGTCAAAGCGTCCTTCCGGCAACCTGAGGAAATTTTGGCATATCGGCAAGATGTCATGGTTTTGGCAACGCAGCCGGGACAGGACGCACTGGTGGATGAAGACCGGCGTATCGATGAATCGGGACACTGAGTGAAACGTTTTTCGGGGTTCCTGTAAAATCGGTACGGTGCATCGTGCCGTCCGGCTTCCCGGAGGTCTAACGACAGCTACCCACAGGATTTGACATGCAGACCAACAACCGGGTCAGTGCGTTTATTCTGGGTGCATTCATTCTGGCCGGTTTGGCCGTGCTGGGATACTTGCTGGGCAATGCGGCCATACGGTTCAAGGAATACGAGCGCACGGTGACGGTCAAGGGACTGGCCGAGCGCGAGGTCCGGGCCGACATCGTGATCTGGCCCATCCAGTTCACCGAAGCGGGCAACCACCTGGCCAGGCTTTACGATGCCATCGACGCCAGTGTGGGCAAGATCCGGCACTTTCTCGAAAGCAAAGGCATCGCCGCCGAAGAGATATCGGTCTCGCCGCCGACCGTCACCGATAAGTCCGCCCGGGAGTACGGCGGCAACGCCAGGGCCCAGTTCCGCTACACCGGGGTTCAGACGGTGACGGTGTATTCGCGCAACGTGAACCGGGTTCGCGACGTCATGGGCTCGCTGTCAGAACTGGGAAAGACCGGCATCGCCTTTACCGGCGGCAACTACCAGAACCAGACCGAGTATCTCTTCACCCGCCTGAACGAGGTCAAGCCCGAGATGATCGAGGACGCCACCCGCAAGGCCCGCGCGGTGGCCGAGAAATTCGCCGCCGATTCACGCAGCAGACTCGGAAAGATCAAACGGGCCTACCAGGGCCAGTTCAGCATCACGCCGCGGGACAAGAACAACCCGCACATCAAAAAGGTGCGGGTGGTGTCCACGGTGGAATACTACCTGTCGGACTGAAAGGTCCTGCTATCCGCAAAGCGCATCGATCATATGGCTGAAAACAAAAGGGCTGTAGGACTGGCGGGTGCCGTTTCCATCGGCATCGGGGGCATGGTGGGGGGCGGCATCTTTGCGGTGCTGGGCGAGGCCGTGTCTCTGGCCCACGGCGCCACCGCAGTGGCTTTCTTTTTCGCCGGAGTGGTGGCCCTGCTGACGTCGTACTCCTACGCGCGGCTTTCCGTCACTTACCAGAATCGGGGCGGCACGGTCGTCTTCGTCGACAATGCCTTCAACCACAACCTGCTTTCGGGCAGCATCAACTTCATGCTCTGGCTCAGCTACCTGGTCACCATCTCCCTGTATGCTGTGGCCTTTGCTTCCTACGCCCAAACATTTTTTCCCGGCAGTGCCGGCCCGTGGCTCAAGCACCTGCTGATCACCGTTGCGATCGCCATGCCGACCCTGATCAACCTGCTGAGCGCGTCTTTTGTGAGCCGCTCGGAAACGGTCATTGTGCTGGTCAAGATCGTGCTGCTGATCCTGATCATTGCCACGGGGGCCCCTTTCGTGGATACTGCACGGCTGTCTCCCACCCACTGGGGGACGCCGCTTTCCATCCTTGTGGCCGGTATGATCATTTTTGTGGCTTACGAAGGGTTCGAGTTGATCGCCAACGCTGCCGAAGAAATCAAACGGCCGCAAGTGAATCTCCCCAAGGCTTTTTATTTCTCCATACTGCTGGTGGTGCTGCTCTACGTACTGATCGCCGTGATCACCGTCGGCACGGTGCCCGAAAGTGAGCTGCTCCGGGCCCGGGACTACGCCCTGGCGGTGGCCGCGCGGCCCGCCCTGGGGCAGGTGGGTTTTACCATCGTTTCCGTGGCGGCGCTGCTGGCGACTTTCTCGGCCATCAACGCCACCATTTACGGAAACGCCCGATTGGGCTACATCATCGCCAAGGAGGGGGAATTGCCGCGGATACTCGACGAAGAGCGGGGCAATATCCCGGACGTGGGGGTGATCGTCACCTCTCTGCTCAGCATGTTGCTCGCCAATGCCATCGATCTCGACGAGATCGCCATCATCGGCAGCGCCAGTTTCCTGCTGATTTTTTTGATCGTGAACATCAGCGCCTATCGACTGGGCCCTGAAATCGACGCCAAACGGGGTGTTGTCCTGGCCGCAGGACTGGCCAGCGGGGTCGCCCTGTTGACTTTGCTGGCGCACACCTTTTCCAGCAACCCGCGGGCGGTATACGTGTTTTTGGGTTTTACGGTCGTTTCCATCCTTTTTGAGATGTCATACGGCCGACTGGTGCGGGGGCATTTTTTTCGGCGCACCTACCGGTTGTCCTGATGATAACCTGTTGATCCACAAAGAGGGAACCCATGAAAAAGAGATTTCTGACGGCACTCGTGGCAGTGGTTTTTTTGCTGGCCTCCGGGGGCGCCCGGGCGGGCATTGTCAAGAGCGACGCGGCCGCACAGTGGGCCGCGCAGGCCGGGGCCGGTAAAAGCCGGTTCAGTTTCATCGTCTTCGGCGACAGCCGGGGAACTTCCCCGGCGCGGCCCATGCCCGCGGTTTTGCCGGTCATACTGCAGGAAATCGGCTGGATTCACCCGGACTTCGTCATCAACACCGGCGACATGATCGTGGGCTACACGGACACGGTGGCCCAGGCCCGGGAGGAGCTGCTGGCGGTCTTGCGGGCCTATACCCGCTACGCCGGTGACGTGGACATGCTGGTGGTGCCGGGAAACCACGAGATCCGGCCGGGGGATATCGTGGAGGCCTACCGGCCGCTTTTCGGCCGCAAGCTGTACTTCGATTTTACGTACGGCAACGCCCACTTCGTGATGGTCAACACTAATTTCCCCAAAAAGATGCTCCAGAAGGGGCAGAAGTACGGCTTTTACAACATCAACGACGGCGCCCACCAGGACCCCATGGTGGAGTGGACCCGCAAGGTCCTGGAAAAACCCGCCGAACACACCTTCGTGGTGCAGCACGTGCCTCTGTTTTCGGCCCTGAGCCCCGACTTTGGCAAGCACCCAAAGTCTTTTGCCACCCGCGAAAACCGGGACGAGGAACTCGCGCTGGTGCTGGACCGCGGGATCGATGCCGTCTTCGCCGGGCACGAGCACGTGGTGTACACGCGCAAGGAAAAAGACACCCTCTTTTTTACGCTGGGCGGGGGTGGGGCACCCTTGTATGGTCCGGTGAGCGGCGGGTATGCGGTCAACAAGGGCGAAGGGCCGCGCTACGCCACCGTGGGCAGCGACCCGGCCGTGGAGCACGGCGGCAGCGCCAAGGGATACCATTACAACCTGCACCTGCCGGCCGGCGCCTTCAGTTTCTTTTCCTACATGCTGGTCACCGTGGACGGGGACAAGGTCTCCTACGAACTGCTGGTGCCTCACCACGTGGACGTCGAATACGCCGGCGGCAACGACGGCGTCACCCCCGTGGCCACGGCCACCGTGGCCAACCGCATGCCCTACCGGCGAACTTACCGCGGCATCTGGTTTTTAATGCCGTCTTCGCAGGCCGGCTATGACGTTTCCGCCACCCAGATCGACTGGGAAAGAATAGAACACCCCGTGGACGATGCGCTGCAACCCCGCATCCTGGAGGTAACGCCGGTCAACGACTATCAGTCGCGGGTGCGGGTGGCCGTCACCGTGCCGGGTGCATTCAGCGTGGACGTGCACGTCAAAGCGCGGTAGCGGGCTGTCAGCCCAGGTCGCCCAGGCGGTGCTGCAGCAACGCACAGGCGGTCAGGGCGGCGGTTTCGGCGCGCAGGATGCGCGGTCCCAGAGAGGCGACTGTGAAGCCCCGCTGCTCGGCGGTCCGCACCTCCCGG
>JAMOVG010000037.1 GCA_027061725.1 Desulfobacteraceae bacterium | reverse complement strand
GCCGACACCATCGCCAGGCTGTCCGTTGAATGAACAAATGAGATATTGACAGGAAATCACTACAGGTTCGTACGAATTTAATGATATCATCCGCCGAAATCGGCACCTGTTTCGGAAACGACAAAAAGGAGAGGCCATCCGGATAAAATGGGGAACAATTCACTTGTCGAAAACATAACAGACCTCGTTCGCGCTTCGGGGATCGACGCATTCGGGTTTGCGGAAGCGTCCGAATTTTCCGGTTACCTGCTGGACCGGCATCCAAGGAGGGACCCCAGGCTGACCGTGCCGAATGCGAAATCCATTCTGGTTGCGGGAATCTACATTGGCGGTGTAACCATGCCCGAATGGGGAAACCCGTGGTACGGTCGTACGAGCCGATTGTATCTCTCCGGCTTTTTCCTGGATGTCGTCAAGCCGCTCGAACCGATTGCCGCGTTCCTGGAAAACGAGGGCTACCGGGCCGTAATCTGTAACGGCTCTAAAGAAGGGGGATCTATTCTGCCGTTGAAGCTGGCTGCGGTCAGGGCAGGCCTCGGGTGGCAGGGCAAACACTCGCTGCTGATTTCAAAAAAATACGGCACGTTCCTGGCGCTTGGGGGACTCATCACCGACGCCGTTCTGGAAAACAGCGCCCGGGAGGAACCCAATCGGTGCCGCGACTGCAGCGCGTGCCAGGAGGCCTGTCCCGTCGGTGCCCTGACCCGGCCTCACGTGCTGAATGTGGACAGGTGCATGTCCAATCGCCTTTCAGAGGAGAATCTCCCCCCGAATATTCGGACTGCCATGGAAAACCGGATCGCGGACTGCGAGATATGCCAGGACGCCTGCCCCTGGAACAGGAAACACCTTGCAAACCCGCTGGAAACCGAAATGAGCGCTCACTTTCGGCAAACGATTGACGACTGGGGAGACACTTTCTACCTGTCGAATCTGGCCAGGCTCTCGGAAAGGCAGTACAAGGAGCGTTTTGGGCACCTCAACACCGGTATCCCCTACCGTCTGTTTCGAAGAAACGTTCTGATCGCGCTGGAAAGGGCCGAAAGCATTTCAGCGGCATTGGACCGGGGAAATTGTGAGACGCCCTCATAGGGGGGCGCCGATCCGCATTTCCGATGAACGCCGCATAAAATACCATTGGGGAACGCTGCATATGAAGTTTGAAGTACGCCTGGATGATGATATCGAACGCGCTGAAGTCATCGCGCTGTACAAAGCCAACGGCTGGTCCTCGGCAGAAAAGCCGGAGAAGCTGATGCCGGCCCTGAAAAATTCGGATGCACTGGTCACCGCCCGTGTCCAGGGCAAACTGGTGGGTATCGGCAACGCCATCTCCGACGGCAGCCTGGTAGTCTACTACCCCCACATGCTGGTCCATCCGGACTACCAGGGAAAGGGTATCGGCCGCGCCATGATGACCCTGATGCAGGAAAAATACGCCTCTTTTCATCAGCAGATGCTGACCGCCGATGCCAATGCCGTTGAATTCTACCGGTCCCTGGGCTTCGAGCGGGCAGGCAAGACAGTGCCCATGTGGATCTATGCAGGCAACGAGCACTGAGGCCCCTTCCCACCACGACAACCATTTGCACCCGAGGGAGCATACCATGTCCATCATGCGGTTGTGGCACGGCCGGGTGCCCATTGAAAAAGCGGACGAATACGAAAAATTCATGGTTTCGCGTGCCGCACCGGACTACGGATCCGTAGACGGTCTGCGCAAATTGTACTTTCAGCGCCGGGATGAGGAAACCGTGGCCCACTTCCTGCTCGTTACGGTGTGGGAATCAACAGAAGCCGTCAGGAAGTTTGCCGGGAAGAATCCCGAAAGGGCCAAATACTACCCAGAGGACGACGACTTTCTGTTGGAAAAGGAAGAGACCACGGCACTGTACCGGATTTTTTTCGAAAAGTGAATGCGCATTTCCTGAGCACGGCATGTGCTGCTTCCCGACAGTGACGCACCCACACCGCCGTGTCCGTGGAGCGGGCCACTCAACCCGCCTTTCGTGCGGCGGTCTGCACCAGGTGCCGGTACTTTTCTTCATACTGCTGTGCGCATCTTTCAATGAAAAAATTTTCCGCGTAGGCCATATTGTGCCGGCGAATGCGCTGCCGCAGTTCCCTGCTTTCGACGAGCCGCCGGATTTCGTCAAACAGCCGCGCCCGCCGGCCTCCGGCGACCAGTGCGCCGGTAATGCCGTCCAGCAGAAACTCGCTCTGCCCTCCCTCGTCATAGCTGACAACGGGCAACCCCAACGCCATGGCTTCCAGGAAAACAAGCCCGAACCCTTCATGCCGGCTGGCGGAAACGAAAAGATCGCAGCGTTCCATCAAGCCGAACTTGGTGTCGTCATCGACGTTCCCCAGAAAACGCACCTGCCGTCGAATGCCGCAGTCTGCGGCCTGCTGCCGCAGCCGCCCGCTCTCCGGGCCGTCCCCGATGACGATCAGTTTCACCCGCGGGTTGCGAAGACGGGCAACCCCCTCCAGCAGTTCGTGCACGGCCTTGCGTCTCACCAGCCGGCCCACCGTCACCATCAGGATGTCGTCGTCGGAAAAATCGAAATTTCCCCGGCAAAGCGGTTGGAAACGCGGCTTGGGGATTCCCAGGTGGATAACGTCAATTTCCGCGTCTACCGGATAGTGTGCGTGCGCCCGTCGCTGAATATCCCGGGACAGAGACACCACCGCATGTGAATTGCGCATTATTGCGGCCGTCGTGTGCCCGAGAAGCGGCGTCCGGTGAGGCGACAGCTTCTTGCTGGGATCGTAAATATCGCCGCCCAGTATCGAAAGCAGGTGCGGTTTGCGGTACCATCTGGCCAACAGCACGCCGGAGGGACCCGACGGCACCGCGAACATAGAGTGTACGATATCGAAGTGATCACGCGCCAGCAGCTTGCAGCCGGCCCAGAGACTGCTCGGGAAAAAGCCCAGCATGGACGCCAGGCTGGCGGCGTTGGGGTCCGACCGGAGGGGTACGGGCACCCGCAGCAGTCGTACACCATTGATCACCTCATGGGCCGGGTGGTCACCGAATCGGCTCGTGATGACCGTTACGTTGTAACGGCGTGCCAGCGTTTCGGCCAGGTGCCTGTTGAAAACACCGCCGCCGCCCCCGAGGGGCGGATACTCGTAGTTGACCATCAGAATGTTTTTCATGTCGATTTGCCCCCTGTGGATTCGACTGCCGCTTGGGCATAAAAAAAGGCTGCATCCCGTTTCTCAGAAACGCGATACAGCCTCATATTTTGTTCGGCTCCCGCCGCCTTTCGGGCGGCAGGCTCCCTGCAAACTCTCAGGCTTGTCCAAGCATGTTATGTGCCATCAGGCCCCTCCGAAGGCCTGCATGACAATGCCCTGCCCCGGACTGGCCGTGCCCCTTCTGCTACAGGAGCGGCCCCTTCTTGTCAAGGGAATTTGCAGCTTTCCGGAAAGCGACGCCGGCCCGCAAGGCACCGAAGAGGGGGCAAAAACAAGGGATATCAATCAACAAGCGCCTGGCCGGCTGTCGAAATGTACGGGCAATTATGGTTCCCCGGCGAACCGCCGGGATTCTCTCCTCCGGCCCTGAACGGTGGCAACGGGGCTTTCCAGGGAAAAGAGGATCACCCGTTCGCCGGTGATCGTGCTGATGTCCGTATGGAGGCTCCTGATTTTGACACCTAGGATTTCTTCAACGGCACGTTCCAGCAGCGGGCGGCCCTGCTCCAGCAGGGTGATGCGCACGCGTTTGATCAACTCCCGACCGTCCCTGCGGTCCGTGGTCTCTGCCAGTTTGAGTTCGGCCTGGGTGAGCACCTGCTTCAGTCGTACCAGCACCATGTCATCGAGGACATAAGCCCTGGCCTCCAGCGGCCCGCGTCCCATGTATTCCTTCTCGAACTTGATGATGGCCTCGCAGATTTCAGATTCGAGCTGCCCTCTTGTCCTTTGCATGTCGACAATCCTGTATGTCAATTTATTGCGGCATGCAAAAAAAACGCATGCCAACGCCAGG
>JAMOVG010000036.1 GCA_027061725.1 Desulfobacteraceae bacterium | reverse complement strand
CAACCTGGAGCGCGCCCGCATCCGCCAGAGCACCGGAGTGGCTGGCCCCGACGAGGTCTACCGCTGGGAAAACCAGATCGCCAACAACCGCCAGGCTGTGCTGCGCGCCGAGTCCGCCACCCTCGACGCCATGGAGGCCCTCAACCGCGTGCTAAACCAGCCGCTGACGGAACCCTTCATCGCCGATGAGACCAGCCTGAGCGACCCACTTCTGGTGGTCAGCGACCGGCTCTTTTTCCAGCTCATGAACAACACCCGAGACCTGCGCATCTTCAGCCATTTCGCCGTACAGGAGGGGCTGTCCGTTTCACCGGAACTCAAGCGCATCGATGCCGCCATAGAAGCCCAGAAGCGTATTCTGACGGCCTCAAAGCGCGATTTCTGGATGCCGACTTTTTCTGTGGATGGATATGTGGACCAGCTTTTTGCCGACGGCGGAGAAGGACAACGCGACACCAATCCAACGGGGTTGAACGATACTTCCTGGAGCGCGGGTATTTTCGTGAGCTTTCCCCTGTTCGAGGGTGGACGCAAATCGGGTGCGCTGGGACGCGTCAGGGAAGAACTCAAGAAGCTGGCGATTGAACGACAGGCCACTGCCGAGCGCATCCAGCAACGCATCCTGTCCGCCCTGAACCGGACACGGGCGTCGTACCCCAGCATCGGACTGTCGCGCGATGCTGCCGACGCCGCACGCCGCAACCTCAACCTGGTGACCGACTCCTACGTGCAGGGTATCAAATCCATCATCGAACTGCTGGATGCACAGAACCAGGCCCTGGTGGCCGACCAGGCCGCCGCCAATGCAGCCTACGATTTTCTGTCGGACCTGATGAACTTTCAGCGGGCCATGGGGGAATTCATCACCTTTCTGCCCCAGGAGAAGCGCAGCCAGTGGTACCGCAAGCTGAACGATTACTTCAAACAGCAGGGAGTTCGGTTGGCCAGGGTGAAGTAGCGCCGTGGAAAAGGAGACGACAAGGCCCGCCTTGCCCGGGAATGCAAATTTTTCATGCTGAAAGCAACTTTATCCAGTTGGGAGGCCGTGGCGAGACGAAACCGCGCCCTCTTTTTGCTGATCGCGTTCCTGTTTCTGCTGGTGGCCGCGCCCGCGCTGGCGACGGTATTTGACCTGCGCCTGCTATTCGACCTGTTCATGACGCTGATTTTTGCCGTCTCGATCTATACCGTCAGCGTCAAGCGGTGGCATTATGTAATCAGCACCGTATTTTTCGCGGTGACGGTTCCGGCCATCTGGATCGAGTACATCTTTCCCGGCAGGGCCGCATACGTGGTATCCCAATCGATGGGGGTCCTGTTTTTCCTTTTTGTCGGCCTGCGGACCACCGTCAATCTTATCAGGGCCAAGAAAATCACCGCCAACACTATTTTTGCCGCTATCGTGGTCTACCTGATCGCGGGCGTGTTATGGTCCGGCATTTACAGCATGCTGGAAATGGTGCATCCCGACTCATTCAACCTCGGCGGAATCGACGTACGATCAGCCGCCTATCGCATGCTTTACTTCAGTTTCGTCACGCTCACCACCCTGGGCTATGGCGATCTCGCCCCGCTGACGGATATGGCCTCGGCGTTTGTCATCCTGGAAGCGATTTTCGGACAGATGTACATAACCGTACTGATCGCATGGCTGGTGGGGAGGTACATTTCAGAAAGCGAAGAGACCCCCTCAACGGACCGTCCGCCCTCGGAGACACGGAATGAGGGCCGTGGGTGAGTATCGCATGCCATGCCGGATTTTTGCCCTGCTGGTTGTTATGCTGGTATTTGTGGCCAGGGGGCTGATCGTCACGGCCGCCGCCGGAGAAACCCCGGAAAACGAACTGGCCCGTGCACTGCTTGTTCGGGTGGACCAGCCTTACAGGGGTGATTTGCCCAAATTGATGCAGTGCGGCACCGTCCGGGTCCTCACCAGTTACTCCAAGACCAATTTCTTCTTCGTAATGCAGCAACCGGCCGGCTTCGAGTATGAGCTGCTGGCAGGCTATGAAAAATATCTCAACAAATCCCGGCGCAAGGGAGCCCGGCGGGTTCACCTGATCTTCATCCCAACACCGTTCAGCAGGCTGCTGCCGGATTTGGCCGCCGGACGCGGGGACATCGCCGCGGCCGGCCTGACCATTACCCCGGGGCGCAAACGCAAAGCCCGTTTTAGCACCCCTTATCTCTCGGATGTTAAAGAGGTGGTGGTGCTCAACTGGAAAGTGAAGCATATCCGGCGCCTGGAGGATCTGTCCGGACGCATGGTTTACGTGGGCAAGGGCTCCAGCTACGTGCAGCACCTCCGGGAGCTCAACCGGGACTTCGAGCGGCGCGGACTGAAGCCCATCCGCATCAAGGAAGGACAAGCCCACCTGGCCACGGAGGATATTCTGGAGATGGTCAACGCCGGCGTGATCAAGGTCAGCGTAGCCGACAGCCATATCGCACAGACCTGGGCCGAGGTGCTGCCCCACATCGTGGTGCGCGAAGGACTGGTGATCCACGGGGGAGGGAAAATCGCCTGGGCTGTGCGCAGAAACAATCCCAAATTGCGGGAAAGCCTGAACGCCTACATCCGCAGGAACAAGAGCGGTACACTGGTGGGCAACATGCTCTTCAAGCGCTACTACCGCAACTCGCAGTGGATCAAGAACCCGCTGACCCGCAGCGAATGGCGCAAGCTGGAGCGCTTCATGGCGCTGTTTAAGAAGTATGGCAAGAAGTACGGGTTCGACTACCTGGCGCTGGCCGCCCAGGCTTATCAGGAGTCGGGGCTCAACCAGAAGAAAAAGAGCCCCGCCGGGGCGGTAGGCATCATGCAGATACGGCCCCAGACGGCAGCTGACAAGTCGGTCGGCATCCGCGACATCCACCGACTGGAGAACAACATTCATGCCGGGGTCAAGTATTTGGCATACCTGCGCAAAACCTATTTCAATGACCCCAAGATATCACCGGTGGACAGGGTTTATTTCTCGTGGGCGGCCTATAATGCAGGGCCCACCCGGATCGCCAAACTGCGCGGCAAAGCCGCCCGGATGGGCGTCGACGCCAACAAGTGGTTCTACAATGTGGAAAACGTGGCCGCCCGTTTCATTGGACGTGAACCCGTGGACTACGTGGCCAGCATCAATAAGTACTATGTGGCTTACCGCCTGGCAGAGGACCTCAATCTTCAGAAGGAATCTGAAAAGTCCGGAAAAGCTCCAAAGGGGGCGATTACTCCCGAAAAAGTATACGCAAAAGCTGCCGGAGGCGGGGCCGGGATCGTAAAGAAACCGCTGAAGGCCCTTACGTACCGGCCCGCGTACCACAAGCCTGCGCGCAAGAAGAGCGCCGCCCGCCGTCACATCGTGCGCAAGGGGGATACGCTCTACGGGATCGCCCGGCACTACGGCCTGGCCGTGGATGAACTGCGCAGGATGAACAGCCTCCCCTCGAACGCGGAAATCAAACCGGGAGAACGCCTGCGGGTGAGCCGCTGAGGGGGGCTGCGAAAGGAGAGCGAAATTGAAAAAAACCGCGATGATACTTTGTCTGGTGACAGCCGCGGCGCTGGCAGGGTGCGCGACCGCCACCCGGTCGCCGGAGTGGATGGCGCAACCGGCGGCCCAGGGCGTAATCCGACCCGACTACAGGATCGAGTTCCGGCCTGTCAAGGCGGGAAAGAAATTTTACGCCGCTTTTGTTGTCACCATCACCAACACGGGCAGCGAAGCGCTGACGGTGGACTGGCAGGCCAGCCGCTACCTGCACAACGGAAAACCCAGGGGGCGTTTCATGTTCACCGGCCTGACGCCTGACGAGATCCGGCGCGCGCTGCCCCCCGACACCATCGCTCCAGGGGCGCGGCTGGAGAAAGAGATCTGGCCCCTCCAATTGGTGGCCGTGGCGCCCTACCGCGAAAAGGGTGTCAAGGCCGGCGACAGCGGCTTTTCGAAGGGCGTCATTCCGGCCGGCGAAAACGGTATCCGTCTGGTGCTGCACACCGGCGCCAAAACCGTCA
>JAMOVG010000035.1 GCA_027061725.1 Desulfobacteraceae bacterium | reverse complement strand
TACCTCATCGTCTGGGCCCTGCTGCTGGCGCTGGTGCCCGGGGTCCGCGGCGACCTGCTGTGGATCGGACTGGTGCTTTTCTGCCTGCTGACCCTGGTGACGGTCATCCAGCGCATCCTGCATGTGCGCGCCCAGCTGATGAAGTAGCGGCGTGGCAGATGCCGGTTCGCCCGGGGGAGGAAAACATGCCGGTCGAAATCGAAAAAATCAGCGTGTACAGTGATCAGCGCGGCATGGTGTTCGAGCCGCTTCATCCCGCAAAACTGGCCGACCAGGGCAATGTGCACGTGGTGGTCAGCCGGCCGGGTGCGGTGCGCGGCAACCACGTGCACCGCCGGGGCACCGAGACGGTCGTCGTCGTGGGACCGGCGCTGGTGCGCTACCGCGAGGACGGGGTCTTGCGGGACGTAGAAATCCCGGCGGGCGAGGCCCTGCGCTTCGTCTTTCCTCCCGGCGTGGCCCACGCCATCTGTGGCACCGGCGACGGGCCCGGGCTGTTGGTGGCCTTCAACAGCCTGGGCCACGACCCGGACCGCCCGGACACCGATGCCGACGTGCTCATCGCGCCGGACGGCGGCAGCTGAGGCGATTTTGCCGGGTGGTGTAACTAATCAAAAAAGGCCAAAAAAACAGCCATGCATGACAGGTTTCGAGGTGTGATATGAGCGACACGTCCGGCAGCGGCGCTGACCCGCTGGCCATGCTGAATCTGTGGATGAAGACCAGCCAGCGTTTCTGGGATTCCCTCTCCAAGGGCGTGCAGGGCGCCGAAGAGAAAGAGGAAGAGAAAGCGGAATCCGGGCGTGCGCGTTCCCGCAAGCCGTCGTGGGAGGGGGCTTTCAAGGCCTGGCAGGCCATGGTGGCGGTCATGAGCAAGCCCGAGACCCTGGAAGCCCTGACGCGCGGCAGCGAAGTCTTGCCCGACGTCTTTCGGCAGGTGGTGGAGAGCAGCTGGAACAGCTTTTTCACCCTGCAGCAGATGTGGATGGAAAAGAGCGCCAAGATCGGCAAGACCGCCGAGGCCTACCGCTTCGAGAACCTTGACGAAGATGTGTTCCGGCTGTGGAATGAGCTTTACGAGACAGAGATCCGCAAGTACCTGAAGATGCCCCAGGTGGGCCTGACGCGGTTTTACCAGGAGCGGGTCCAGGAGGCCACGGACAGGTTCGCCGTTTTCCAGAGCGCCATGGGCGAGTTCGTCAACACCCTCATGGCCCCCATGGAGAAGTCCATCGCCGTCATTCAGGAGCAGCTGGCCGCCATGGCCGAGGAGGACAATCTTCCCGAGGATCCCCAGGATTACTACCGCATGTGGGTCAAGATCCTCGAAGGGCACTACATGGTGCTTTTCAAGTCCAGGGAGTACACCGAGGTGCTGCACAAGACCATCGACGCCACGTCGGAGTTTGTCCGTGCCCGCAAGGAGGTGCTGGCCGACATGCTGCAGTCCCTGCCGGTGGCGTCCGAGAAAGACCTGGACGAGTTGGCACGGGAGATTTACGAGATCAAGAAGCGCCTGAAAGCCCTTGAGAAGATGGTGAAGAAATAAGATGAGGTAGTAAAATGGGTGGAGCCAAAATACCGGTCGATCTGATTCTCTCCAAGCTGGCCGAAGACGCCAAACAGGCGCACGAGCGTGCCCGCAGGGCCTCGGATGTGCTGTTCGAAGATCTCGAGACGAGCATCGCCACCACGCCCTACGACGTGGTCTGGCGCGAGGACCGCGTCAAGCTCAAGCACTACCGGCCCAGGGGGGAGATCACGCTCAAGACGCCGCTGCTGGTGGTCTACGCGCTCATCAACCGCGAGACCATGCTCGACCTGCAGCCCGGGCGCAGCGTGGTGCAGCGCTTCCTGGACGACGGCGTGGACCTGTACATGATCGACTGGGGCTACCCCAGCCGCAAGGACCGCTTCCTGACCATCGACGACCATGTCAACGGGTACATCGACGGCGCCGTGGACTACATCCGCCAGGAACACGGCCTCGACAAGATCAACCTGATGGGCATCTGCATGGGCGGGGCCTTCTGCGTGATGTACTCGGCGCTGCACCCTGAAAAGGTCAAGAACCTGGTCACCACCGTGACGCCCACCAACTTTGACACCGACCAGGGACTGCTGCACATTTGGATGAAGGAGCTGGATGTCGACCGCATGATCGACACCTTCGGCAACATGCCCGGCGACATGATGAACTTCGGTTTTCTGCTGCTCAACCCCGCCCGGCTGATGATCGACAAGTACGTCGGCTTTGCGCAGAACATGGACAAAAAGGACTTTGTGGAAAACTTCGTGCGCATGGAGAAGTGGATCTTCGACAGCCCCGACGTGCCCGGCGAGACCTTTCGGCAGTTTGTCAAGGACTGCTACCAGAAGAACCTGCTCATCCAGAGCAAGATGAAGCTGGGCGGCAAGCGCGTGGACCTGCAGAAGATTACCATGCCGCTGCTAAACTTCTACGGCCTTTACGACCACTTGGTGCCGCCGGCGGCCTGCGAACTGCTCACCAGCCGCGTGGGCAGCCGGGACACCGAGGACATCTGCCTCAAGACCGGCCACATCGGCATCTATGTCAGCTCGCGTTTCCAGGAGCAGTTCGCGCCCAAGATCGTGCGGTGGCTCAAGGAACGCGACGGGGCCGAGAAGGCCGGGGGCAGGGCCGCAAGGGCGAAAAGCACGGCGCAAAGGGGCAAAGGTACAAGGGCGAAGGGTGCGGCACAAAGGGGCAAAGCCACAAAGGCACAGCGTGGCAAGGGGGCGAAGACTGCAGCCAAGTCGTCGCGCTGAAAGACAACGCATACGCCGGGGGCAGGGCCTGTTCGCGGCGGCACACATGGACACGGGATAACGCACCACTGGCAATACGAACGAGGAGATAGGAAAGTATGCCCAAGAGAGAGCGTTTTTTCAAGACCTTCTGCAAGGTCAGCGAGGCTTTCGGAACCACCATGGACAAGGAAGAACTGCTGGACCTGGTGGTCAGCAGTGCCATCGACACCATGGGCGGCAAGGCGGCCTGCCTTTTCATGGCCGATGTGGACAGGGACCTCTTCATCCCGACGGCCCAGAAGGGACTCTCGGAACAGTACGTGCACGCCACGCCGCTCAAGGCGCGGCGCATCGTGAGCGGCCTGGTGAAAAAGGGCTACCTGGCCTTCGAGGACGCCACCAAGGATCCACGCCTGGAGCACCGCGGGGCCAAGAGGGCCGAGGGTATCGCCTCCATCCTGACCGTGCCGGTGGTGGTCCAAAATGAGACCATCGGCATCCTGTCGCTGTACACCAGCAAGAAGCGCAAGTTCACCGACGCCGAGATCGATTTTTTAAAGGCGCTGGCCAACCAGGGCGGTGTCGCCATCCAGCAGGCCGACCTGATCGAGCGCATCCGCAACAACGCGCGGCTGTTCCTGGAACTGGCGGCCAGCATCAACTCCACTCTGGACATCGAGTCCGTGCTGCACAACATGACCATCAAGATCTGCGAGATGCTGGGTTTTGACGGCGCCTCCATCCGCCTGCTGAGCGAAGACGGCGAGTCGCTGGAGCTGGTGGCCGACTGCGGCTTGAGCGAAGAGTTTCTGGCAAAGGGACCCACTTCGACCGCCGAGAGCATCGCCCAGGCCCGGGCCGGCAAGCCCATGGTGGTGGAGGACGTGGCCAGGGACAAGCGCATCAAGTACAAAGAGGAGACCCTGGCCGAGGGGGTAGCCACCATGATCAGCGTGCCCCTCAAATCACGCGACGAGGTGGTGGGGCTGATGCGCCTGTTCAGCCGCCGGAAACAGGCCTTCGACGAGGACCTCATCACCATGGTCGAGGCCCTGGCCCACAGCGGCGCCGTGGCCATTCAGAACGCCGCCATGCACCTGGCGCTGGAAAAGGACAAGGAAAGTCTGGAAAAGGATATCTGGAGCCACCGGCAGTGGTTTTAGAAACAGCGTGTCCGCTTTTTCCGAAGGCCGCAGCGGACGGCGTGAATTACTGAATTCGTTAAGGACGTCCCCCTA
>JAMOVG010000034.1 GCA_027061725.1 Desulfobacteraceae bacterium | reverse complement strand
ACGGGGCTCACCGGGAGTGGACCGGGGTTTCCAACGGGCCCATTGTGCAAAATTTTATGACGGCCTGCCGGGAAGGGGTGGCGCTGCGCCTGCGGGTGCCCCTGGTGCCCGGCGTCACCGCAGCGTCCGACAACATCGAAAAGATAACCGATTTCCTCCGGCGGTGCGGCTGGGCGGGCCACATCGACCTGCTGCCCTTTCACCGCATTGGAGACGACAAGTACCGCCGCCTGGGCATGGCCAACGCCATGGCCGGCGTGCCCGACCTTTCCCCTGAAACCATCAGTGAAATCCGCTCTTTTCTGACCGACAGCGGATTCGATGTCACCATAGGAGGCTGATCATGAACGAACGCATCGCCAGGCTGCGCCGGCAGAGTCTGGACGCCGTACCCACGGTTTCCCCCGAAAGGGCGCTGCTGATCACCGCGTTTTACGAAAGCGGCATCGCCCAGAAAGAGTCGGTGCCGGTCCAGCGGGCCCTGGCCCTGGCCCACATCCTGGAAAACAAGCACATCTGCATCAACCCGGGCGAACTGATCGTGGGCGAGCGCGGGCCGGCGCCCAAGGCCACACCTACCTACCCGGAAGTGTGTCTGCATTCCGAAGAGGACCTTAAAGTGCTCGACAGCCGGCCCCGCACGGCCTACCGCGTAAGCGGAGAAACCCGCAGGATCTACCGGGAGAAAATCATCCCCTTCTGGCAGGGCAAGACCATCCGCGAGAAGATCTTCGCCCGCATGGATGACGACTGGAAGGCGGCCTATGGCGCCGGCATTTTCACCGAGTTCCAGGAGCAGCGCTCGCCGGGGCACACCGCCATGGGCAACAAAATCTACCGCAAGGGGTTCGAGGACCTGCGGTCCGAGATCCAGCAGGCCATGGACCGGCTGGATTTTTTCAACGACCCTCAGGCCCTCGACAAGCGCGAGGAGCTGCGCGCCATGGCCATCGCCGCCGAGGCCCTCATCGGGTACGCCCATCGCCACGCCGATCGGCTGCACGAGATGGCCGCCGGGGAAAAAGACCCGCAGCGCCGCGGTGAACTGCTCGAGATGGCGCGCATTTGCCGCAAGGTGCCGGCCCGGGCGCCGGAAACCTTCTGGGAGGCGCTGCAGTACTACTGGTTCGTGCACGTGGGCGTGATTACCGAGCTCAACCCCTGGGACGCCTTCAACCCCGGGCGGCTGGACCAGCACCTGTACCCCTTCTACCGCCGCGAAACCGAGGCCGGGAGCCTCACCCGCGAGCAGGCCGAAGAGCTGCTGCAGGCCTTCTGGATCAAGTTCAACAACCACCCGGCGCCGCCCAAGATGGGGGTCACGGCCCAGGAGAGCAACACCTATGTGGACTTTGCGCTGATCAACGTGGGCGGCGTCACCCGCGACAACCAGGACGCGGTCAACGAGGTGTCTTACCTGATCCTGGACGTCATCGAGGAAATGCGCCTGCTGCAGCCCTCGTCCATGGTCCAGCTCAGCAAGAAGAACCCCGACCGTTTCATCCGGCGGGCGCTCAAAATCGTGCGCACCGGATTCGGACAGCCCTCGATTTTCAACACCGACGCCATCGTGCAGGAACTGGTGCGCCAGGGAAAAACGGTGGAGGACGCCCGCGAGGGCGGCGCCAGCGGGTGCGTGGAGGCCGGCGCCTTCGGACGCGAGGCCTATTTCCTGAGCGGCTATTTCAACCTGCCCAAGATCCTGGAGATCACGCTGCACGACGGCGTCGACCCGCGCACCGGCCGGCGCCTGGGGCCGCGTACCGGTGCACCCGCCTCGTTTCGGAATTTCGACGCCCTGTTTGCCGCCTTTCGCAGACAGCTGCAGCATTTCGTGGACATCAAGATCCGGGGCAACAACATCATCGAGCGCATCAACGCCCAGTACATGCCGGTGCCGCTGCTGTCGCTGCTGATCGACGACTGCATCGCCAGGGGCCAGGACTACAATGCCGGCGGCGCGCGCTACAACACCACCTACATCCAGGGCGTGGGCCTGGGCAGCATCACCGACGCCCTGACGGCCCTCAAGACCCATGTCTTTGAGCAACGCAGCGTGTCCATGGCCGAACTGCTGCAGGCGCTGGCCGACGATTTCGAGGGGCACGAGGACCTGCACTGGCAGCTGCTAAACGACACCCCCAAGTACGGCAACGACGACGATGCGGCTGACGACGTCCTTAGGGCGGTGTTCGAAGCCTACTTCTCGGCCGTGGACGGCCGTCCCAACACCCGTGACGGGGTGCACCGCGTCAACCTGCTGCCCACCACCTGCCACGTCTACTTCGGCAGCGTCATCGGCGCACTGCCCGACGGCCGCAAGGCCGGCACGCCGCTTTCCGAGGGCATTTCGCCGGTGCAGGGCGCCGACCGCAACGGCCCCACGGCGGTCCTCAAGACGGTGGCCAAGATCGATCACCTGCGCACCGGCGGCACCTTGCTCAATCAGAAGTTTCTGCCCCAGGTGCTGGCCGGCGACGAGGGGATCGCCAAGCTGGCGCACCTCATCCGGTCCTATTTTCGTATGGACGGGCACCACATCCAGTTCAATGTCGTGGACAGCGCCCAACTGCGACAGGCCCAGCAGCACCCGGAGCAGTACCGCGACCTTATCGTGCGGGTGGCCGGCTACAGCGACTACTTCGTGGACCTGACGACCGAGCTTCAGGAGGAGATCATCCGCAGGACCGAGCACGAGGCGCTGTGACGGGCCGAAAGGGGGAAGGCTTGACGGATTTCGAGACCATTCGCAAGCGCAGCGCGCCGGAGAAAGTGGCCGAGCAGATCCTGCAGAAGATCGGTGCGGGCGAGCTCAGGCCCGGCGATCGCCTGCCGGCCCAGCGGGATCTGGCCGCCGCTTTGGGGGTGGGCCGCTCGTCGGTGCGCGAGGCCATCAACGCACTGACGGTCATGGGCTACCTGGACGTGCACCACGGCCGGGGAACTTTCATTCGGGAGGACCACCCGGCCACCGACCGGGTCTCCCTGCCGTTCGAGGCGGCTTTCAGCGCAGGAAGCCTGCTGGAGCTCATGGAAGTGCGCGAGACCCTGGAGTGCAAGTCCGCCGAACTGGCGGCCGAACGGGCCGATGCGGAACAGGTCAAGCGCCTGAAGAACGTCATGGAGAAGCTGACGGCGGCCTCTGACGGCTACGAAACCTTCCTTGCCAGCGACCTGGCCTTTCACGAGGCCGTGGCCGAAACCACCGGCAACCGCGTGATCTGCGAGATGATGAAGCTGCTCATCCCGCGCGTGGCCGGCCACCACGCCCGGCTGCGCACCGGCCGGCTTTCTACCGCCTATCGGGCCGAGTCCGTCGACACCGCGCGCCAGGTG
Organism: Desulfobacteraceae bacterium; assembly: GCA_027061725.1. Taxonomy (GTDB): domain Bacteria; phylum Desulfobacterota; class Desulfobacteria; order Desulfobacterales; family JALSRD01; genus JALSRD01. The sequence goes on along the minus strand of JAMOVG010000034.1, from coordinate 715 downwards.
GTGGCGGCGATCGAGGCCGGCAGCCCGGTGCGGGCGGCGGCCGCCATGCGGCGCCACCTCGGCCTGATCCGCCGCGAACTCCGGGACATCGTGGCCTGACTCAGGACAGCTCGACCCGCCGGCCCAGGCCTTTTTCCCGCGCCGCGGCCAGCACGGCGGCCGCGGCCGCCGCGTCCTGCACCGCCACTCCCACCGACTTGAAGAACGTGATCTGTTTGGAATCGGTGCGGCCGGGCTTGCGGCCGGTGAGGATCTCTCCGATCTCGGCGTCTATGCCGGCCTTGCTGCGGATGAGATCGCCGGCCTCGGACATGCAGGCCTCGCGCTCATCGGCCACCACCCGGGCGCGCCGGACGGTCTCGGCGTCGATTTCCTGCATCTCGGGGGTGAAGGACCCGATCCCGGTGACGTGGGTGCCGGGCGCCAGTTCGCGGCCGTCGAACAGGGGCGTGCGCGAGGTCGTGGCGGCGATGATAATGTCGGCGTCGCGGATGGCCTCCTGGGGGTCTGCAACCACTTGCACGATCGGGGCCTTCGGCCATGTCGCCACTTCCTGCGCCAGGCGTCGGGCGGCGGACGCCGAGCGGTCGACGATGGTCACCTGTTTCACATCGCGCACGCAGCACACGGCTTCGAGCTGTGAACGGCCCTGGACACCGGCACCGAAGAGGGTGACGCGCGCGGATTCCGGCCGGGACAGCAGGTCGGTCGCCAG
>JAMOVG010000033.1 GCA_027061725.1 Desulfobacteraceae bacterium | reverse complement strand
GACCCGGCGGTAGGCGGACCGGGAGTGGTCCACGATCAGAATGGAAATTCGTTTTCGCATGGCAGGCATCCAAACCGACCGCCGCCGCGTGCCGGCAAAGCCAGGATCGCGGCGGCGGGCCTCAAAGCCGCGGCTACATCAATCCCAACTGGAACTTGAGCGAGTTGAGGGTGTTTTTCATCAGCATGGTGATGGTCATGGGGCCGACACCGCCCGGTACCGGCGTGATGTACCCGGCGATTTCTTTGGCGGCATCGAAGTCCACGTCACCCTTGAGGATGGCCACCTTCTTGCCGGTCTTCTCGCTGATCTTTTCGCCTACGCGGTTGACCCCCACGTCGATGACACAGGCGCCCGGTTTGATCCACTCGGGCTTGACCAGACCGGGAACGCCGGCTGCCACGATCAGGATATCGGCCCGCTTGCAGTGCGCGGCCATGTCTCTGGTGCGCGTGTGGACCACGGTGACGGTGGAATTGGCTCCCGGACCCTTCTGGAGCATCATGTTGGCGATGGGTTTGCCCACGATATTGGAGCGCCCCACCACCACCACCTCGGCGCCGCTGGTCTCGACACCGGCCCGCACAATCATCTCCTGGATGCCGGCCGGCGTGCAGGGCGGGAACTTGACCTCGTCTCCACCGATCATCAGCCGCCCGACATTGACGGGATGAAAGCCGTCGACATCCTTGTCCGGGTCAATGGCATTGAGCACCTTCTTTTCATCAATGTGCTTGGGTAGCGGCAGTTGGACCAGGATGCCGTTGATGGAGTCGTCCTTGTTGTATTTGTCAATCAGCGCCAGCAGGTCCTCCTCGGACAGATCCGCCGGCTGGCTGTCCTGGATCTCCTTGAAACCCACCCGGTGGGCCGTCTTGATTTTCAGCGTGACGTACGATATGGAGGCCGGGTTTTCACCGACCAGGATGGTGACCAACCCCGGAACCTTGCCGTACTTCTCCTTGATCTCGGCGACTTCGGCGGTGATTTCCTCCAGAATCTGCTCACGGATCTCCGTGCCCTTGATGAGTTTGGCTGACATTGACCTCTCCTTTCCTGACAGTCGTGGTAAACGAACCGTTGTCCCCCCGAATACTGCACAGGTTCATATGCCAATCGGGAACACATGTCAAGCATCCTGGAACGCTTCCCCCGGGGCGACCGCAAGCCGCAAGCCCTCACGGGACGGGCAGGTATTATCTGTGCTGCGCGAGCCCCGGCCGTCCGCGCTGAAAAATGAGCAACGGACCTGAAGGGGACACTTGCGATTTGACTTTTGGACCCCTTTGATTTAGCATCCCGGCACTTTCGGCTTCTCAGCTAACACAACAAATGACCAACCGGGGAATTTCGATGAAGCGCGCGACGGTATTCAACCTGGTGCTGCTGGCCTGCCTGGCCACTCTTTTTTCCTGCAGCAGCGCCTTGAAAATAATGGGCTTTGAAAGCAGGAAGTTCGATCCCGACGACGCCGCCATGCGCAATATGGCGACACTGAAACCGGCGCTGGATTTGTCCGAACAGCAGGAAAAGGAGCTCTACCGTCTGCATCGCAAGTATTACAAAAGCCTGCTTTCCGATATGAAGCGCTATGAAGACGGCGCCATCGACGGCCACGAACTGGAGCTGCGCGCCAGTGTGCTGGGTTTCAAGACCGTGCGCAAGGCCCAGCAACTGCTGTCACCGCCGCAGTTCGAGAAATACCGCCAGTGGGCCCGGCAGGAGGGAATTATCAAGTAGGCGCTTCCCCGGCCCCGTTCGCCTGCACCATGGCCGCAAAGCGGTTTTCCCCTCGGGGCTCTTGGGCCGAATCAAGGCAGGGTCATGAAAAAAATCCTTATCGCCGTTCTCGTGTTGGCCGTCCTCGTAGCGATCGGGGCGTATATTTTTCTCACCAATATCGACGCCATTGCCCGCAAAGTCATCGAAAAAACCGGCACTCAGGTGCTGGGAACCCCGGTGACCGTCGGCGCAGTAGCCATTTCGCCTTCCACCGGCAAGGCGGTACTCCGGGACCTGAAGGTGGCCAACCCGCCCGGTTTCTCCCCTGAACCGGCCATTTACTTCAGGGAGCTTTCCGCCCAGGTGGACCTGCGCACCCGCGTCGTACGCCGCGTAATTGCCCGTGGACCCGTCTTTCGTGTCGAAATCCGGGGAGACAGGAGCAACTTCGACCAACTGGCCCGCCACCTGAGGAAACGCCTTTCCGACAGGTCCGATTCCGAAGATCGCAGCGGCGGCAAAGCCGGCGCTGCGGGCACGGGCGACGCCGGCGGCGATAAAGATACCTCTCCGGTTTTCGATATTCGCGTTTTCGACATCCAAAACGCTCGCCTGGTCATCTCCGATCAGCAGGATCGCCACGATGAACTGACCCTCTCCCGCCTGGTGCTCAGGAACCTGCACGGCACCAGCCGCCAGATCGCCACCCAGATCGCCGCCCAGATCATGGCGCGTATCGCCGTCTACCAGACGCGCAAGGCCATCGGGAAACGCATCCGCGACACCGTTGAAAAACACGGCGGCAAAGGGCTTCGGGAACTGCTCAAGGCATCGGGCGTCAACTAGAACTGCGGCTGCGGTAAAAGAGAATGTTGGCCTTCTCGTAGGTAGCCAGGCCGTCACTGATGGCGTGGTCGATGGACGCCAGGAAGGCCTTCAGGTTCTCCTCGGTGTCCACCAGTTCCACGATGATGGGCAGGTCCTCGGACAGGCGCAGGATCCTGGAACTCTTGATACGGCTGCTGGCGCCGAAACCCATCATACCGCGCAGCACGGTGGCGCCAGCCAGGCCCTGCTGCCGGGCCTGTGCCACGATCCACTCGTAGAGCGGGCGGTGTTCGTAGCGGTCCTTCTCACCTATGAAAATTCGCAGCAGGCATCCTTCCTCGGTGAGTTTCATGGGTCACCTCGCAATCTGCAGGCAGGTTCGACTCCCAATACGCGGGCGGCTTGGCAGACCCGCCAGAGGCCGTGGCCATTGTCCATCAGCGCCACAGGGCGTATGCCAGTACCCTTCCGAGCCACACGAAAGTCAGCCCGGCCACCACGTGGATGCCCACGTTCAGCAGTGCGATGGACACGCGGGCATCCTTGATCAGCCCGTAGGTTTCGTGCCCGAAAGTGGAAAAGGTGGTCAGGGCGCCCAGCAGCCCGATGAACACGAACAGGCGTGTTTCGGGTCCGAACAGCCCACGATACTCGGCCATGTACGACAGCAGGCCGATGGCAAAACAGCCCACCATGTTGACGGCCAGCGTGCCGAACGGAAAAAGGGCGCTCCCGGACAGGTTCTGAACGACACCGGACAGCACGTAGCGCAGGATGGCCCCCACGAATCCCCCGGCACCGACAATCAGCAGCTTGACCACACGCTTCTCCCGGACCGATTACAGGGGGTATGGGATCTGGGCCAGTCCGGCGGTTTCGGGCAGGCCGAGCATAAGGTTCATGTTCTGCACGGCCTGCCCGGCGGCGCCCTTGACCAGGTTGTCGATGGCTGAGATCAGGATCAGACGGCCGGTACGTTCGTCAACATGCAAGCCGATGTCACAGAAGTTGGTTCCCCTGACGTGCAACGTGTCCGGGAAGCGGCCCGTTCCACAGATGCGCACGAAAGAGCGCCCCTGGTAAGCCTCCCCCAGGCAGTCGCGCACCACCTGCGTGGTGAGATCCGCCTTGACGTGCGCATAGACAGTGGTCAGCATCCCGCGGGTGGCGGGGATCAGGTGCGGCGTAAAGGTGATGCGCACGTCGCGGTCGGCCGCCAAGCTTAGCTGCTCCTCCATTTCGGGGGTGTGGCGGTGGCCGCCGACCTTGTACGCCTTGAAGGACTCGTTGACCTCACAGAAATGGGTCGCCAGGGAAAGCCCCCGACCGGCGCCGCTGACCCCGGACTTGGCGTCCGCCACGATGGTGTCGACATCGATCAGTCCTGCCCGCACCAATGGCAGCAAGGGCAGCAGAACGGATGTCGGGTAGCACCCCGGGTTGCCCACCAGGCGCGCCTGCCGTATCCGCTCGGTGTGCACCTCGCAGAGTCCGTAGACTGCATTTTCCAGCAGCTGCGGTGCGCTGTGGGGCTGGTAGTGGGACTCGTAGCGCGACAGGTCCCTGAAACGGAAGTCGGCCGACAGGTCGATCACCCGGCGGCCCCGGCTGACCAATTCCGGTGCCACCGCCATGGAGACCTTGTGCGGCAGGGCCAGAAAGACCACGTCGCAGCGGTCGCAAACGCTGTCCGCGTCGTATTCCCGGCACAACTGGTCCACCACGCCGGAAAAGGCCGGAAAAATGTCGCTCAGCGCCGTCCCGGCGTACTGGCGCGACGTCAGCAGTGCAAGCTCCACCTGCGGGTGTCCTGCGATGATGCGCACCACCTCGGCCCCGGCATATCCCGTGGCCCCCACCACCCCAACTCGAATCATGTTCTTTTCTCCATTGCGTCTAACCGGATCCTTTTCTGCGAATGTCGGCCACCAGGTCCTTCATGATGGACACCAGGTTGCTGCCGCTGCGCTTGGCGATGCGGTGCGCGTCGTCGACGATGCGCGCCGCATCGCGCCTCAGCTCCGCCGCCCCCGGCAGGGGCTGGTTCATGCGCTGGTACTGCCATGCCAGCAGCCGCAGGGCCATCTTCTCTTCCTGTTTGCGGATGAAGCCCATCGTCACCATTCTCCAGCGCGCATACTGCGTAGATGTCCTGGGAAAAAGCCTCCCCAGAATGGGGCTTCCGCCCCCTTTAAACGGTCACCCTACCCGCCTAGATAGGCCTTTTTCACCTCGGGATTGTTGAGCAGTTCCTCGGAGGTGCCTTCCAGCACCAGGTTACCGGTCTCCAGCACGTAACCCCGCTGCGCGAACTGCAGGGCCAGGCGTGCGTTCTGCTCCACCAGCAGGATAGTGGTGCCCTCCCGGTTGATCTCGCGCAACGCATCGAACACATCCAACATCAGCAGCGGCGCCAGGCCCATGGAGGGCTCGTCGAGCAGCATCATCTTGCGGGCGCTCATAAAGGCCCTTCCGATGGCCAGCATCTGCTGCTCTCCCCCGCTCAGGGTGCCGGCCTTCTGGGTGGACCTCTCTTTCAGCCGCGTGAAAATGGAAAACACGCGCTCCAGGTCACGCTTGATGCCGGCGGTATCCTTGCGGGCGAAGGTGGCCAGTTTAAGGTTCTCCATGACCGTCAGGTTGCCGAACAGGCGCCGTCCCTCGGGCACGTGCGAGATGCCCAGCTGACTGACCACCTTGTCGGGCGGATAGGAAAGCATGTCCTTTCCCATGTAAGTCATGCGGGTCTCCTTGCCCACCGGTACCAGCCGGGAGATGGCCTTCAGCGTCGTGCTCTTGCCGGCCCCGTTGGCCCCGATAATGGTGATGATCTCGCCCTCGTCGATCTGGAAATTAAGGCCGTGAAGCGCTTTGATCTTGTCGTACGAAACGGTCAGATTTTCGACACTCAGCATCATGTTTCCACCGTATCCTTGCCCAGGTAGGCTTCGATGACATCGGGGTTGTTCTGTATTTCCTCGGGGCTCCCCTCGGCGATCACCTCTCCGAAAACCAGTGTCTGGATGACCTCGCACAACTCCATGACCATCTTGAGGCGGTGTTCGATGAGAAAGATGGCCAGGCCCAGATCGTCGCGCACCTGCTTGATGATGTCCATCATCTCGTTGAGTTCGCCGGGGGTCATGCCCACTGTAGGCTCGTCCAGAAACAGGATCTTGGGATTCATGGCCAGCGCACGGGCCATCTCCACCCTGCGCTGGGCGCCGTACGGCAGGTTGGTTACCCGCTGCTCGGCGACATCATCCACGCGCATCATGCGCATCAGTTCGAGGGCCTTCCGCTCAATGGCCTCCTCTTCCCGGTGGCGCCGTGAAGTCCCGAAGAAGGCGCCCACCAGCCCGTAGCCAATGGTCGAATAGCGGGCCATCTTGACATGCTCCAGCACCGTCATGTGGCGCCACAGGCGCAGGTCCTGGAATGTTCTTCCCAGCCCCCGCGACGCGATCTCGTGAGGCTGCAGGCCCACGATGGGCTCCCCGTCCAGTGTGATGGAGCCCTCCGTCGGCCGGTAGATACCGGTGATCAGGTTGAAGATGGTGGTCTTTCCAGCGCCGTTGGGCCCGATCAGTCCGCGCACCTGGCCGGGCTCGACCGCCAGGTTGTAGTTGTGGACGGCCCGCAGGCCGCCGAAATAGTGGGTCATATTTTCAACGTGCAGCAGGGGCATGCATTACCTCCAGCTCATCTCGGGCGGATGAGTTTCTTGACGTCCAGGTCCTTGAAGGCGATCAATCCCGTGGGCCGGTAGATCATGACCAGGATCAGCATGACCGGAATGATGATCCATTTGAAAATCTCCAGCGGCCGCAGCATCTCTCCCAGCAGGTTCAGGCTGACCGCCCCCAGAATGGATCCGTAAACCGAGTTCAGCCCGCCGAAGTACACCATGGCCAGCACCTCGGCCAGCTTCTGGATGCCGAAAGTGCCGGGGTTGACAAAGCGGATGACGTGGGCGAAGAGCCCCCCGGCGACCCCCGCCCAGAAAGCCGAGAACATGAAAGCCACCATCTTGGTCTTGCGCGTGTTGACGGTCATGGCCTCGGCCGCCATCTCGTCGTCGCGCACGGCGTTGAGGGCCTTTCCCAGGATGGAGCGCACGAAGTTGTTGATCACCCAGATGCACAGCACCGTCCAGACGAAAACCGTTGGCAGGTCGGCGTAGTTGGGCTGACTGCCCATGCCCCGGGGGCCGCCCACCACCTCGAGGTTCTCGATGACACTCTTGACGATGAACATGAACGCCAGCGAAATGATGGCCAGGTAGTCGCCGCGGGTTCGAAAAGAGGGAATGGCCACCACCAGGGCCCCAATGGCAGCCACCAGCCCGCCGATGATCAGCGCCAGCGGGAAGACAAAGGGCCCCAGCGAGGCGGGCAGCACCGCCGCTCCGAACAGGCGGTCGTTGGTGAAGAAAATCAGCGTAACGGCCGAGGCCGCGTAGGCGCCCAGAGCCATGAATCCCGGGTGCGAACAGGAAAACTCGCCCATGTACCCGTTGATCACGTTGAGGCTGAGGGTCACCATGATGGCGATGAGGGTCAGCTTGAGGGTGATCACCCGGTAGGCGCTGATGTCCGACCAGATGTGCAGCGCGGTGTAAAAGATTCCCAGGTGAATCAGCACCGAAATCCACAAGGGCATTTTCATGAGGCCGCCGGCGGCCCGGTTGGCCGGGGCGGCCAGCACCCGGGCGACCACGCCGATGACCAGGATGTACACGCTGAAGACATAGAGCATGGTGCTCGGAATCATCATCGGCGACTGCATCCACACCTTCTTCTTGAGCACAATCAGCGCGCCGAACAGTACGGGGATCTTGGGCAGCCCGATGAGTTCGGCAAACTCATAGCCCACCCACTGCTCCACCAGGGCCGCCGCCAGTATCCCCAGGATCCATGCCAGCAACGGAATCCCTGTGATGCGTCGTCCTATCCTCTTCCAGAAGCCAACGTTATTTTCCAAAGCATCGCCTTTAGTTGTGTCCATAGTAGAATCCCATGCTTGCGGGCCTTGCCGGAAAGGGCGTCGGGGACACCGATCGGCTGTCCGCCAGGGCGGCGCAACGCCCTGCCCTGCCGGCGGCCGGCCGGAAGCCCTCGGCCTCCGCCGTTTTCATCAGAGGCGCAACTTGGCGCTGTAAGGTTCCCCGAAAAAACCGTGAGGCCGGAACACCAGGATCAGCAGCACGATGGAATAGGCGATCAGGTCTCTCAGGGTGGAGGGAAAGATCATGGCCACGAAGATCTCGATGAAGCCCAGCAGGAAACCGGCCAGCGTGGCCCCCATGATGGAACCGCGCCCCCCCAGGATGGCGGCCACGAAGGCCTTCCAGCCGAAGAGAATGCCCATGTACGGGTCCAGCACCGGGTAGGCGATGCCGAACAGGATGCCGGCCACCGCCGCCAGGGCCGAGCCGATGGCAAAGGTCATGCGGGCAATGTTGTTAATGGAGACCCCCATCAGCGGGACCACCACGTAGTCATAGGCCATGGCCCGCATGGCCATGCCCCACTTGCTGCGCGTCACGAAAAGCTGCAGGGCGATCATGAAGCCGATGGAAACGAACACGATCATGATCTTCTTGTTGGTGATGTATACCCCGCCCAGTTCATAGGTCACCGAGTTTATGAGGGGCGGAAAGCTGACGCGCTGGGCGCCCAGCAGGGCCAGGTTGCCGGTTTCCAGGATAATGCCGATCATCAGGCCGGTGATGGCCGCAGAAGCCCGCGGCGCATCGCGCAGCGGGCGGTATCCGATGCGCTCCACCAGCATGCCCACGAAGGACGTCAGGAACATGGAGATGATGATGGTCAACACCAGGATGAGCCAGTTGGGCAGCACGATGGCCCCCATGCTGGTGAGCGCCACCAGCCCGGTGGCGACGCCGAATCCGATGTAGGCGCCCACCATAAAAATATCTCCATGGGCAAAGTTGAACAGCATCAGGATGCTGTACACCATGGAGTAACCCAGCGCGATCAGCGCGTAAAAACTGCCCCACTGCAACGCATTTACGAGGTTTTGAAGAATGTTCGCCATCGGCGGCTCCTCAGGTGCCTTGTCGCTGCAACCCTTCAGGGTACAAAAAAATAACCACAGAGGTCCCGCGGTGTCCACGGGGCCGGCCGGCGCCCCTCCCCGTGTTCACCGCATGCTCAGTGGTGAATCACAACCGTCTCAGTGGTCCATTTCGCAAATACGGAGATGCACGGCCGTCGGCAATATGCGAACATCGCGGCATATCGCAGATATTTCGCGGTTTTTAAAGCACGGTCGCGCAGGATGCATTGGCGCACAAACGCCATCGTATTGATCCATCTGGCCACTTATAGGCCCGCCGGCCCCTGGTGCGCGGCGGGCCCTGTTTTGACTACGGGCAGACCGATTTGTAGAACTCGAACTCGCCCTTGTCGTTGATCTTGACGATGACGGCGCACTTGATGGGGTCGCCGTCCTCGGTGAAGCTCATCTTGCCGGTGATACCCTCGAAATTCTTGATCTTGGCGAGGGCGTCGCGTACGCACTGGCGGTCCTTTTCGATGTTGCCGGTCAGCTTGCCGCAGTCCTGAATGGCCTTCTTGACGATGCCCAGGGCATCCCACGTCAGGGCCGCCACGTCGTCAGGCACATAGCCGTATTTTTTCTTGTAGCGGTCGATGAACGCCTTGGTGGCGCCCTTGGCGCCGGCGGCGGCGTAGTGCGTGGAGAAGAACAGGCCGTAGCAGTCCTTGCCGCACAGCTTGACGGTCTCGGCGCTGCCCCAGCTGTCGCTACCCACGATGGGCCCCTTGAAACCCAGGTCGTGGGCCTGCTGCACAATCAGGGCCACTTCGTTGTAGTACTGCGGAACGAAGATGAACTGTGCGCCGGACTTCTTGATCTTTGTCAACTGGGAGCTGAAGTCGGTGTCCTTGGTGGTGAAGCTTTCGAAAGCCACTACCGATCCCGGGCCATTGATCTTCTCCCAGTTCTTCTTGAACTCTTCGGCCAGGCCCTTGGGATAGTCGCTGGCCACGTCGTAGAGCACGGCCGCTTTGGTGAACCCGAATTCGTTTTTCACGAAATTGGCCATCACCTTGCCCTGGAAAGGATCCAGAAAGCAGGCCCGGAAGACATAGGGGCGATCCTTGGTGGTGTTGGGGTTGGTCGACCAGGGGCTGATCATGGGAGTTTTCCAGTTGTTGGCCACGTCACCGGCCGGAATGGCCTGGCTGGACGCCTGGGGCCCGACCACGATGAGCACCTCGTCCTCGGTGATCAGCTTGGTGATAGCCTTGACAGCGGACTCGGCCTTGGACTCGTTGTCCTCGATGATCACCTCCACGGGATATTTCTTGCCGCCCACTTCCAGGCCACCGGCCTTCTTGATATCCTCGAGCCACATCTCGGCGGCGTATTTGGTTCCCTCTCCCACCTTGGGGATGTCACCGGTCATGGGCGCATCGATGCCCACCTTGATGACGACCTTTTTGGCGGACGCCATGGGAACGAGGGCCATGCATAGGACCAGTAGCGAGACCACGAACAGCAAACCTTTCTTCATGATTACCTCCTTGCTGGGTGAAAGTGGTTGGGATGCGCTGGTGAATCAAAACCGATCGGTGAACTTCGTTCAATAATTTTTTGGTATCATAATCGCACGGGCAGATCAACAGGAAAACCGGGGTGTTCAGCGGCCGGCAGAGCTCTTCGACGACCCCGATGGCAACCGGCAGATGCGCATCACGGCCGCCTCCAGCAGCACGGCCGGCGAGTGGGCCGACATTTTCAAGCCGGCGTCGACGGTTCGCAGTTCGTGCAGCATGCGCAGCAGTTCGTCCATGGAGAAGGCCTGGCACTCTTTGAAACGCATGTAGACGGCGTAGGGGGAAGCGCCCTTTCCCAACAGCAGGAGGTCGGCTGCAGCGGCCTTTTTGCGCCCCCCCCGCCCGGCATCGTCGCCTTCCACTGTCCGTCGCCAGCCGCCGACGCATTCCTGCATGGCCGCATCGTGGGCCTTTGCGGCGGGCACAACGGCGCTCCTGAAACGGTCAAAGGTCATGCCGGGCCGCCAGCAGGCCCCTTCGCGGCTGTCCATGAAGCTGCGGATGAGGATCAGGCGGCGCAGGTGGTTGACCAGCGCCGCCAGCAGCTGAAGGGGGTGGGCCCCTTCGTCCAGCAGGGCCCGCAGGTGGAAAAGGGCGTTGTCCAGGCGGCGGCCGAAAACGGCGCCGGTAAATTCGTAGACAGGGTCCCGGCGGCTGCGTCTGAGCACCTGCTTGACGTCTTCACGGGTGATGCGCGAGCGCTGGCCGCAGTAGCTGATCAGCTTCTCCAGATTGTGGCTGAAGGTGCGGGGATCGAAACCGGTCAGCTCTTCGACGGCCGCCAGGGCATCGGGGGTTATCTGCTTTCCAGCCCTTTCCAGAATCTCCCCGGCCTGCTGGCGCAGCAGCCGTGTACGCGCCTGCCGGTCGGCACTGCGGCCGCTGGTGGGAACCGAGCAGTCGATGACCAGCTCTCTTTCCTTGACCGCACGGTACAATGCAACCGTTTTGCGTACCTGTGTGCAGGTCACAACCAAGTGGTTGCCCTTGGGAAACCCCCTCTCCACGGCCTTTTTTAGGAGCCCGGCGGCGTCCATGTCGGAGGGCACGGACAGGCCCTGGCGCCGGCAATAGTCCGCCAGTTCCGGCACCCAGGCCAGGTCCTCGTCGCCGGACTGTCGCCCTGCCAGGCGGCCGATGGCCTCGGTGGAGACATCCTCCAGGGACAGGCCTTCCACCGCCAGGAGTTTGAGAAACCAGTTGGCCGCCTGCCTGGGGCGGTCTTGGGCAAAGGCCGCGGCGGCCCTTTCCAGCATGGCGACCTGGTCTTTGCGCCCCAGAAAAATGCCGCTGTCCGCCAGCAGCACGACACGCCCCTCGGAGAGCAACGAATAGGTTCCGACTCTTTCGATGGCCAGTGGTACATTGGCGTCGATGCCCTCAAGGGTTTCGAAGGCTGGGTGCCGGCGGCCTCCTGGCAGCAGCACGGCGGTGATCTTTTCTAGCGCCCGGCTGCAGAGGGCCTCCTGCCCCCAGATGAGAAACATGCCGCACGCGCGCACGCGTGCCGCGTCCTGCAGGGTGCGATCCAGATCCTGGTATGTGATTTCCGGCATTTGATGATTCACTTCCCCGGCGCTGTCGTGCCATGCATGAAACGCCGACGGCCGAAATCGCGCCGGCGAAGGAGAATAAGGCTTTGAGCTGTATCGGCCGCCCGCTGCGGGGCATAAAGGCGCCGGCTCCGCGCCGGACCGATGGGCCCGCGCGCACACAGCCCGTCAGTCCGGTATTTTTCGAAAGAGGAGGTGCCAGACGAAGATGACCATGCCCACTGTGATAGCGCTGTCGGCCACGTTGAAGGACGGCCAGTGGTGCCTTCCAATGTAAAAGTCCAGGAAATCCACCACGTGCCCCAGGCGGATGCGGTCGATCATGTTTCCCATGGCCCCGCCCAGGATCATGGCGAAGGCAGTGGAGAGCATGCGGTGACTGCGCGGTGTTCGCCAGAAGAAATACAGCACCAGCAGAATGGCCAGCCAGGAAACGGCAAAGAAGAAGATGTTGCGCACGGCCGTGCCCTGGGAGGCCAGGAAACCGAAGGCGCCGCCCGGGTTGTAGATGTGCGTCAGGTTGAAAAACCCGGGGATCACCGGGACAGTGCGGTATTTCTCCAGAAAAGCCATCACCAGCGCCTTAGTGGCCTGGTCCAAGGCCGTCACCGGAAGTGCCACCGTCAGCAGCTGCATCAGTTTTTGGGAATCGAATTTGTTACCCATGAGCGGCACAAGGCTCCCCGGGCACAGCCCCACCGGCACGCGTCGCGGCCCTGCTTAGTGCAAAGACGCTTGCCGATGGTCTTCCCGCATGTCGGTGGTCGCGCTCCGCCTACCCGCCAATGGCGTCCAGCGCCCCTCGGCAGCGACTGCAGATGGCCGGGTGCTGGGGATCGCTGCCCACGCTGACATCGTGCACCCAACAGCGCTGGCACTTCTGCCCCTCGGCGGGCCGTACCCGTACGGTCAGCCCTTCCATTTCTCCGCTGCTGACCCCCTCACCCTGCAGAGCGCCGTTGTGCAGCACGGCGCTGGAAACGATGAAAAGACTCCGAAGGTCATCGGCGTACGGTGCCAGCTGTTCGTAAAGCGCACCGTCGGCTCCCAGGGTGACTTCAGCATCCAGGGCGTGGCCGATGAGCTTGTCGCTGCGGGCGGTCTCCAGCGCGCGGGTCACCTCACGCCGCACCGCGCGCAGCAGCTGCCATCTCTGGGCCAGCTGCGGGTCCAGCCAGGCGTCTTCGGCAGCCGGAAAGGCCGCCAAGTGCACGCTGGGCTCCCGTCCGGCGTCTTCCGGCATAAAACGCCAGATCTCTTCGGCCGTGAAGGGCAGCACCGGCGCCATCAGCCGCACAATGGCATCCAGCAGCCTGTACATGGCCGTCTGGGCGCTCCTCCTGGCCGGCGAGGCCGGCGGCGAAGTGTACAGCCGATCCTTGAGGATGTCCAGGTAGAAGGAGGACAGGTCCAATGTGCAGAAGTTAAACAGGGCGTGGTAAATGACGTGCAGGTCATAGCGCTCGTAAGCTTTCAGCGTCCGCGCCACGAGTTCCTGCAGGCGGTGCAGAATGTAGCGGTCTATTTCGGGCATGTCGGCCGCCACCACCCCGTCTGCGCCCGGCGTGAAATCGTTCAGGTTTCCCAGCATGAAGCGACACGTGTTGCGGATACGCCGATACGCATCGCTGAGCTGCTTGAGGATCTCCTCGGAAATACGGATGTCGTCACGATAGTCCGAGGCGGAGACCCACAACCGCAGGATCTCGGCGCCGTATCGGTCGATAACCTTTTTGGGCGCGATGACGTTGCCCAGCGACTTGGACATCTTCTTGCCCTCGGCGTCCACCACGAAACCGTGGGTCAGCACAGACTTGTAAGGAGCATGCTGCCGTGTGCCCACGGCCGTCAGCAGCGAGCTGTGGAACCACCCGCGATGCTGGTCGCTGCCCTCCAGATACAGGTCCGCCGGCCAGCGCAGGTTCTCCCGCTTTTCCAGCACGGCGGCATGGCTGACGCCCGAGTCGAACCATACGTCCAGGATGTCGTCTTCCTTGATCAGTTCCGAAGCACCGCAGTGGCCGCACACCGCCCCTTCCGGAAGCAGTCCGGCAGCGTCCTGGTCGAACCAGGCGTCGGCGCCCTTTTCGGTGAAGAGCCGGTAAATGCGCTCCAGCAGATCCTCGTCCAGGTGGATATGGCCGCACTTTCGGCAATAGAAAATGGCGATGGGCACGCCCCACGCGCGTTGCCGGGAAACACACCAGTCGGGCCGGTTCTCGATCATGCCGTAAATGCGCTCGCGTCCCCAGCTGGGAATCCACCGCACGTTGTCGATCTCCTCCAGCGAGCGCTGCCGCAGCCCGTTTTTGTCCATGGAGATGAACCACTGCGCCGTGGCACGAAAAATCACGGGGCGTTTGCAGCGCCAGCAGTGGGGATAGGCGTGCGAAATCTTCTCCTCGGCCAGCAGCGCGCCGACACTGCGCAGCTTGTCCACGATGCCGGCGTTGGCGTCGAAGACGAACTGGTCCTTGAAATCGTCCACGTCGTCGGTGAAACGTCCCCGGTGGTCCACCGGCGAGTAGGTCTCCAGCTGGTACTTGCGCCCGATGTCGTAGTCCTCGCGCCCGTGTCCCGGAGCGGTGTGCACACACCCGGTGCCCACGTCCAGGGTGACGTGGTCGGCCAGGATGATCAGTGAATCCCGCGGGTAGAGGGGGTGCCGGCAGCGTTTCTTCTCCAGCAGCGGGGCGTCGAACTCGGCCAGGATGTCGTAGTCCCCGATGCCGAAGGTGCGCATGCAGTCGGACACCAGTTCCCGGGCCAGGATGAAAACCTCACCGCCGCCCACGTCCACGGCGGCGTAGACGAAATCCGGGTGCAGGGCCACCGCCAGGTTGGCCGGGATGGTCCAGGGAGTGGTGGTCCAGATGACCACGAAAACCTTTTTGCCGGCGGTCTGCGGCAGTTGTGCGGCGATGTCGTCGACCATGGCGAACTTGACGAAAATAGAGGGAGAGGTCTCGTCCTGGTACTCTATTTCGGCCTCGGCCAGCGCCGTGCGGCAGCTGCAGCACCAGTGGATGGGCTTCTGGCTGCGGTAGAGGCTGCCGCTGAGGGCGAACTTGCCGCACTCGCGGGCGATAACGGCCTCGTACTCGTAGTTCATGGTCAGGTACGGGTTGTCCCACTCGCCCATGACCCCCAGGCGTTTGAACTCCTCGCGCTGAATGTCGATGAACTTTTCGGCGTAACGGCGGCACAGGCGGCGGAAATCGGACTGGGAGTAGTCCTTTTTCCTGGCCCCCAGTTCCTTGTCCACGTTGTGCTCGATGGGCAGCCCGTGGCAGTCCCAGCCCGGCACGTAGACGGCGTCGAAGCCCGCCATCTGCCGCGAGCGCACGATAATGTCCTTGAGAATCTTGTTGAGGGCCGTGCCGATGTGGATATGGCCGTTGGCGTAGGGCGGTCCGTCGTGCAGGATAAATGGCGTGCGCCCCCGGGATGCTTCCCGTATACGCTCGTAGAGTCCCTGTTCTTCCCAGGCCTTCAGCTGCTCCGGTTCCCGCCGGGCCAGGTTGGCCTTCATGGGAAACCGGGTTTTGGGTAGATTCAGCGTCGCTTTGTAGTCCATGCAACCTCCGGAGTTCGGTCTTTTCGTTTCAGTGCGCGGCCGTCCCCGCCCCCCCTTCTTCAGGAGGGGAATCGCTCGCGTTCCGCCGGGTCGCCGTCGAGCAGTTCCATCAGGTAGCGGCCGTAATCGTTTTTCAGCATGTCGGCGGCCAGGCGCCGCACCTGTTCGTCGTCGATGTACCCCAGGCGGTAGGCGATCTCCTCCACGCAGGCGATTTTGAGCCCCTGCCGGTCCTGGATGGCCTCCACGTAGCTGGCGGCCTGCTGCAGGGCCTCGTGGGTACCGGTGTCCAGCCAGGCGAAGCCCCGGCCCAGAAGTTCCACGCGCAGCTTGCCCCGCCGCAGGTAGGCCAGGTTGACGTCGGTGATCTCCAACTCCCCGCGGGGCGAAGGCGCGAGGTTTTCGGCAATCTGCACCACGTCGCTGCTGTACATGTAGAGACCCGGCACGGCGTAGGACGACTTGGGGTGCTCCGGTTTTTCCTCGATGCCGATGACACGCCCCCGATCGTCGAACTCCACCACCCCGTACCGCTGGGGATCCCGGACCAGGTATCCAAAAATCAGCCCGCCGGTCTCCATCTTGACGGACTCCTTCAGAATGCGCGAGAGCCTGGAGCCGTAAAAGATGTTGTCCCCCAGGATCAGGCACACGGGCTCGTTTCCGATGAACTGCTTCCCGATGATGAACGCCTGCGCCAGCCCCTCGGGCCGCGGCTGCTCGGCGTACTGCATGCGCAGCCCCAGCTGGCTGCCGTCGCCCAGCAGGCGCTGGAAATTGGGCAGATCCTGTGGGGTGGAGATCAGCAGGATGTCCCGGATGCCCGCCAGCATCAGAACCGACAGCGGATAATAGATCATGGGTTTGTCGTAAACCGGCAGCAGCTGTTTGCTGACCACCCGCGTGATGGGGTAGAGACGCGTTCCGGATCCCCCGGCCAGAATAATGCCCTTCATGTCCTGCTCCCTGCTCCTCTCGGTGCCACGGGAATTGCTGTGCCCGTGTTCGTCTTCACGGCCGCAGCCGCGCGCCGCCCCTCGCAGCGGCGGTTTTTCCGGCTCCCCTTTGAGATCGAGCCCCCGGCGGCTGAAAAACAGACCGGCATCGCCCAGCCGCCTGAGCGGCGACGGGGCGTGCCGGCAAGTGCAAACCCCCGTTTCAGCTTCCTTGCGGAAAGCGGCTATTGCTCCAGGACGAACTGCGCCCGACGGTTTTTGGCCCATGCGGCTTCGTCGTGGCCC
>JAMOVG010000032.1 GCA_027061725.1 Desulfobacteraceae bacterium | reverse complement strand
TGATTCGTTCCACGTTTACTTTTTTTACAAACCCGACAACAGGAGGAAGAGACAATGGCCGAGCAAGCATTGGGTATGATTGAAACCAGAGGCCTGGTGGGCGCCATCGAGGCGGCCGACGCGATGGTCAAGGCAGCCAAGGTGAAGTTCGTGGGCCGCGAGTTCGTGGGCGGCGGCCTGGTGGCCGTGTTCGTGCGCGGCGACGTGGGGGCCGTGAAGGCGGCCACGGATGCCGGCGGCGCCGCGGCCGAACGTGTCGGTGAACTCGTTTCGGTGCACGTCATACCCAGACCGCACGCCGACATCGAATTCACGATTCCCAAGGCCGATTAAGCCGCCCGCCCGTCAAGACCGGGCAGGGCGCTGTATAAAGCAACCCGCGACACCGGAGCAGCGCTCCAGGCGGGCGTTTTCCGGGTGTCGCCAGGGGGTTTTAAATGGCATTCAACACGCGCATCATATCCCACCCCGCGCCGGGGGTCTTCGAAATGCTCCGGCAGCGGGCCGGGGCGGCCGGCAAGAAGGTGTTCGCCGAGGCGGAGATCCCCTTCACGGCCGTGGGGCTCGTGCAGGGGAAGCTGGTGGACATGATCGCGGCCGCCGACGTGGCCGAAAAGGCCGCCGATGTCCGCGTCTTCGACCTGCGGGGGCTTTGCCCCCAGCACATCACCATGATCGGCATCTTCGGCGACATCGCCGACGTCAAGGCCAGCATCGCGGCCATCGAGGCCTCGGAGGATCTGAAATGATTTTTCGGGGACAAACCGGTAGGCCTGCCAGGGCCGGAGGACAGCCAGCATGCTACTAGCCAAAGTGATCGGAAACGTGTGGTCCAGCAAGAAAAAGGACGCCATAGCGGCGCTGAGACTGCTGTTCATTCAGCCGCTGGGCGGGAACATGAAACCCGAGGGCGGCGTGCTGATCGCCGCCGACGAGGTGGGCGCCGGCTTCGGGGAACTGGTGATCGTCACCCAGGGAACGCCGGCCATGCAGTCCTTCGGGCGCGACGAACCGGTGCCCGTGGACGCCGTGGTGGTCGGGATTGTCGACAACCTGGAAATGGACGACGCGGCCGGCGGAAAGCGTAAATGAGAGCCGATATCGTCGACAAGGTGCGGGCGGCAGGCGTGGTCGGCGCCGGCGGCGCCGGGTTCCCGACGCACGTCAAGCTGCAGTTCGAGGCGCAGCGGGTGCTGGCCAACGGCGCCTCCTGCGAACCGCTGCTGGCCGGTGACCCGCACCTGATGACCGGGGAGGCGACCACCATTGTGGACGGCCTGCGGACGGTTATGGACTGTACCGACGCCCCCCGCGGCACGCTCTGCCTGAAGTCCAAGCACCCGCAGGCCGTGTCTGCGCTGCGCGAGGCGGTCTCCGTCCGGGGCTGCGGGGAGCGGATCGACGTGTTTGAACTGGAAGACTTCTACCCGGCCGGGGACGAGTTCGTCCTGGTGCACGAGGTGACGGGCAAAATCGTCCCCGAGGGCGGCATCCCGCTGCACGTGCAGACCGTGGTCAGCAACGTGGAGTCGCTGCTCAATATCGCCCGCGCCATGGCCGGCCGGCCGGTCACCCACCGCTACCTGACGGTGTGCGGTGAAGTGCGGCAGCCCATGGTCTGCCGGCTGCCCATCGGCACGCCGGTGCGCGACGTCATCGCCCTGGCCGGGGGGGCGACGGTCTCCGATTACGGCGTCGTCTCGGGCGGCCCCATGATGGGCCGCGTGCTGGAAGACGAGAACGCACCGGTCACCAAGACCACCAGCGGAGTCATCGTGCTGCCGGCCGGCCACAATGTACTGCAGGGCAAACAGCGCAGTCTCACCCAGATGCGCATGATCGCCAAGTCCGCCTGTACCCAGTGTTCGCGCTGTACGGACCTGTGCCCACGCTACCTGATCGGCCACCGGCTGGAGCCGCACCGCATCATGCGGCACCTGGCCTACACGCCGGGCATGGAGGGGGAAGTACTCGAGGACGCCCTGATCTGCTGTGAGTGCGGCATCTGCGAGAAGTTCGCCTGCCCCATGATGCTGTCGCCGCGGGAAATCAACGCGGCCGTAAAACAGAAGCTGCTCAAAGAAGGCGTCAAACGTGAACCCAGTCGCGAGACCTACCGGGCTTCGATGTTCCTGGAAACGCGCAAGGTGCCGGTCCGGCGCCTGATGGAACGGCTGCAGGTGGCGCGCTACGATGTGCACCCGCCTTTTCAAGAGAGGGCGGCCGACATCGCCGAGGTCCGCATACCGTTGCAGCAGCACCTGGGAAAACCGGCCGTGCCCGTGGTGCGGGCCGGGGACCGCGTCCGGGAGGGGGATCTCGTCGGCGAGATTCCAAAAGGCGCCCTGGGGGCGCGGGTGCACGCCAGCATCGACGGTAAGGTCGTGTCGGTGGGGCCGGACGTCGTCATCCGTCGCTGAGAAGCAACAGTGCCTTTTCCGGAGACGTCCCGGCGCCGGGATATCGAGGGCGCCTGAACCGCAAGCGTAAACGCGGGGATTGAATATGGAACTGAAAGCCATCGCCATGATCGAGCTCAACAGCGTCGCCCGCGGCGTGGGAAGCGCGGACGAAATGCTCAAATCCGCCGACGTGGACCTTGTCATGGCGCAGCCCATCTGCGCCGGCAAGTTCATGGTGCTGGTGTCCGGCGAGGTAGACGCGGTGGAGCGCGCCCTGGATGTCGGCCGCGAGGCGGCCGGCGAATTCCTGGTGGACGACTTCGTCATTGCCAACGTGCACGCCTCGGTCTTCCCGGCCCTGACGGCCACCACCCGCATCCAGGCCGTCGATTCGCTGGCCGTCATCGAGACTTTCTCGGTGGCCTCGGCCATCACGGCGGCCGACGCCGCGGTCAAGGCCGCCGATGTCGAGATCATCGAGATCCGCTGCGCCACCGGGTTGGGGGGCAAATCGTTTCTCACCCTGACGGGCGACGTGTCGTCCATTCACGCGGCGGTGGAGGCCGGCATCGATACCCTCAAGGGCAGCGGCCTGATCCTCAGCCACACCGTTATTCCCTATCCCAGCCCGCAGCTGGGGCGGAGCATCCTATGAGCGATGCGGGCAGAGCGCTTTCGACGATGGTCAATTGCCCGCAGCGCTGGGATTTCGCGGGGGCCGAGCGGCTGTATGCAGGCGTGGACCTGGGGACCTACAAGGCCATCATGATCATCGTCGACGAGCGGGGAAGACCGCGGGCTGCGCGCATGCGGCGCGCGGAAGTGGTGCGCAGCGGCCTGATCGTCGATTTCGCGGGAGCGCGGCAGATGGTCGGCGAGATGATCGAGGAGATGCGCAGCGCCAGCCCGCTGCCCATCGAGCAGGGCGCCACCTCCTATCCGCCGCGCACCGAGGACGCCAACGTGGACGCCACGCGCTACATTCTCGAAGGCGCAGGACTGGAAGTGCTGAGCGTTCCCGACGAGCCTACGGCCGCCAACCGGGTGCTGGGCATTCGTAACGGCGCCATCGTCGACGTGGGCGGCGGCACCACCGGCATCGCCGTGATCCAGGGGGGACGGGTGGTCTTCACCGACGACGAGGCCACCGGCGGCGTGCACCTGACGCTGGTGGTGGCCGGCAACCGCGGCATCGACTACGAGGCGGCCGAGAAGATCAAGACCGACCCGGCCATGAGCCGGGAAGTACTGTTGATGGTGCGGCCGGTGATCGAAAAGATCGCCGCCATCGTGGAAAGATGTCTGCAGCCCTTCGCGGGGCTCGACCGCGTCTGCCTGGTGGGCGGCACCTGCGAACTGGAGGGGTTTTCGGGCATTGTCCAGAAGGCGCTGGGAATCGAGACTTTCCGGCCGCCTTTCCCGCAGTTCACCACGCCGCTGGGAATCGCGTTGTCCTGCCTGGACAAGCGCTAGCGGATCGGAAAAACGCTGCGGCCGCCGGGAGGCCGCCGCAAAGACAGTGGAAGACGAAGTGACGCAGCCGCAGAAAAAAGCATCTTCCGACCGGCGGGAACGCATCCGTCGGCTGGTATTGGAGATTCTCAGGGAGGAGGGGCTGGTGAAGCCGCCCGCTGAAAATCGCGCACCGCACCGAAACAAGACAGGCCCGACGG
>JAMOVG010000031.1 GCA_027061725.1 Desulfobacteraceae bacterium | reverse complement strand
CCCTTCGTGACATGCTCTTTGGTAGCGACATCCGCCCGGGCCGCCTGCGCCGCCTGTGGATCATGTTCCGCAAGCCGGGCAAGGTTTTCGTAGAGTTTTCGCGCCCGCTGAACCTGTCGGAGTTTCTCGAGACCGCCGCCAGCGAAGAGAAGGACGTGGAACAGCTGGCCCAGATGGTACGCAAGGAACTGCTGCACCGCATCAACCGTCACCGCCACAGCATCACGGGACCGGCCCTGCGGGCCCACTGGGAGCGCAAGGAGCACATTCTGACCGGCGAACAGCTGGGGAACTTCATCGCGCGCTACGCCGAGTCGCGGCACATTGCCCTGCCCAAAGTCCGCAAAAAAGCGGCCGACTACATCGAGGAAATCGCCGCCAAGTACAACCCGGCCTTCGTGGACGTCGGCGCCGCGGCCGTCAAGTGGCTGGCCAACCTGATGTTCGACGGCATCAGCTTCGAACAGGACGAGATCGACCGCGTGCGGGCCATGAGCCAAAGGGGCCCGCTGATCCTGATCCCCTGCCACAAAAGCCACATCGACTACCTCATCCTGTCCTACATCTTTCACAGCAACAACATGCCGTGCCCGCACATCGCCGCCGGCAAGAACCTGTCCTTCTGGCCCATGGGGCCCATTTTCCGCGCCGGCGGGGCCTTTTTCATCCGGCGCACCTTCCGCGGCGCCGTACTCTACTCGCAGGTCTTCGCGGCCTACATCCGCAGCCTGCTGCAGGACGGCTTCAACATCGAGTTTTTCATCGAGGGCGGCCGCAGCCGCACCGGCAAGCTGATCCTGCCCAAGCTTGGACTGCTCTCCATCCTGATCAACGCCTTTCGCGACGGAGCCTGCGAGGACATGATCTTCGTGCCGATCTTCGTGGGCTACGACCAGGTGCTGGAGGAAAGCGCCTACATCCGCGAGCTCGAGGGGGGGCAGAAGGAGCCGGAAAACCTCTTCCAGGTCATCCGGGCCCGCAAGTTCCTCAAGAAGCGTTACGGCCGCATCTACATTCGCTTCAACGAGCCCATGAGTCTGCACGACCTGCTGGCCCAACGCGGCCAGTCCATCGCCGAGATGTCGAGCAAAGAACAGAACGCCCTGATCCGCGAGATCGGCTACCGCGTGATCAACGCCATCAACCAGGTGTCGGTGATCACGCCCCACGCGCTGGTGGCGGCGGTGGCCCTCAACGGCATTCACCAGACCTTCAGCTACCAGGCCCTCATGGATGACCTGGACGTGTGCCTGAAATACCTGCACACCCAGCAGGCCCAGTTGGCCGACACCCTGGTACTGGACCCCGAAAATGCCGTGCAGAGCGTGCTGGAGTCCTACACCCAGCGCAAGCTCATTGAGAAAGTGCCCACCGACGGCAAGGACGACACCACCCTTGCCAGCTACCGCATCGTCGAAAGCAAGCGCTCTCTGCTGGAGTACTACAAGAACAACTGCGTAGCCCTTTTCATACCGGCGGCGTTTACTTCCCTGGCCATCCTGGAAAAGGACGCTTTCCAGTTCTCGGCGACCGACCTTCACGCCGGATACACTTTCCTCGAGGAGTTCTTCAAAAACGAATTCGCCTACGACGTAGACAAGTCGCCCGAGCAGTTCGTCCGGCTGACCCTCAAGACCTTCATCGACGAGGCCATTCTGATCCCCCACGCCTCCCTGCCGGACACCTACAACCTGACTTCCCAGGGCTACCGACGGCTGAAGCTCTTCGCCTGCATGTTGGAGACGCTCTTCGAGTCCTATTCGGTAGTACTGGGATACCTGGGCAGGCAGTCCCTCAAAGCAGGCAAGGCGCGCCCCAACATCAAGAAAATCCAGAACCGCGGAAACCATCTCTACAAGCACGGTAAAATCCGCCGCCCCGAGTCGGTGTCCAAGATCTACTACCAGAACGCCGTGGACTACTTTCACACCCACGGCATCAGGAGCAGCGCCGACCGGGAGAAGATCGAATATTACGAAGAAAAGATCCGGCGCTACCTGCAGGTACTGTCCTGAGGCGTCGGCCGCGAAAGCACTCCCGATGAAAGCCCTGATCCTGGCAGCCGGCTACGGTACCCGCCTGAGGCCCTACACGCGGCAGGTACCCAAAGCGTTGTTCACCATCGGCGACGAACCCATCCTGGACATCCTCATCGCACAGCTGTACGCCGCGGGCTGCAGCGCGGTGATGGTCAACACTCACCACCTGGCCGAGCGCATCGCCTACCGGGTGAGCAGCCGGCGCTACCCCATCCCCGTTCAGACCCGCTATGAGCCCGAGATCCTGGGCACCGGCGGCGCCATGGCCAACGCCCTGGATTTTCTGGGCGAGGAACCTTTTCTGGTGATCAATGCCGACGTGCTCACGGACATCGACCTGGCCGCCGTTTACGGCTACCACTGTAACCATGCCCACCCCGTGACCATGGTGGTGCACGACCTGCCGCGCTTCAACCAGGTGGTCGTCGGGCCGGACGAGACGGTGCGCGAAATCCTGCCGGCACCGCCGCCGTCCGAAGAAAGCGGCGGCCGGCGGCTGATGGCCTTCACGGGCATCCAGGTGGTCGACCCGGCGGTGTGCCGCGCCATCCCGCGGGGAGTGTTCAGTTCCAGCATCGACCGCTACCGGGATCTGCTGGCCGGCGGCGGCACCATCGGCGCCTGGATCGCCCGCGGGCACCGCTGGACGGACATCGGAACCCCCGAGAGCTACCGCCGCGCCGTCTTCGACAAGCTGGCCCCCGAGGCCTTCCAGCGGGCCTTCGGCCGCCCCCCCGCCGGCCCCATCACGCGACACTGCATGGCCGGCGACGGTTCGGACCGCGCCTGGTACCGCCTGACGGACGGGCGGCGCTCCCTGGTGATGGTGGACCACGGCATCGACAGCGGGCCCGTCAGTGAAGCCTTTTCCTTCATACGTATCGCCCGCCACCTGGCGCGCCGCAGTGTCCCGGTGCCGGCGCTCTACGCCGCCGATACGCTGGCCGGGCAGGTCTTCGTGCAGGATCTGGGCGACCGCCACCTGCAGCAGGCGGTCACCGGGGGCGCCGCCGACCGGGCGACGGCCGACGTCTACCGCACCCTGATCGACCTGACCATCCGCATGAACCGCGAAGGGGCCCGCGGGTTTGACCCGCGGTGGTGCTTCCAGGGCGGCCGCTACGACCGCACGCTGATCCTGGCGCGTGAATGCCGCTATTTCACCAAGGCCTTCTGCAGGGCCTATCTGGGCCTGCCGGTATCCTTCGAAGACCTGCGGCCGGAGTTTGAAAGGCTGGCCGACGGGGCGCTGCGCGGCGCCGTGACCGGCTTCATGCACCGCGATCTGCAGTCGCGCAACATCATGGTCCACGGGGAGCGCTTCTACTTCATCGACTTTCAGGCCGGACGACTGGGACCGCTGCAGTACGACCTGGCTTCGCTGCTCATCGACCCTTACGTGGATCTGCCGGAGGGGCTGCAGGCGCAGCTGCTGGCGTACGCCGCGCGTCGCGCCGGCGGCGATGACACCGCAGGCTTCGTCGCGTGCTACCACCATTGCGCGCTGGCCCGCAACCTGCAGATCCTAGGGGCTTTCGCTTTTCTCAGCCGGGAAAAGGGCAAGTCCTTCTTCGAAGGCTATATCCCGGCGGCACTGCGCAGCCTGCGCCGCCGCCTGGCCGCCTTCCCGGCGTCGGCCTTCCCCCGTCTGCGCACACTGGTTGAAAAAATCCGCAAGCAAGGAGGTACATCATGAAAAAGGTCCAACTGCTCATCAGCGGCATGCCCGGCAACATGGCCCTCAACGTGGCCCGCCACGCCCTGGCGGACGAACGCTTCGAGGTGCTGCCCGCGGCGCTCACCGGGCCTGAAATCACGGCCGAATCCTGCGACCTGGACGGTCGCGCCTTCCGCCTGGTGCGCCCGCACGAACGCGATGCTTTCATCGAGGAGATCAAGGCCGCCGACGGCCAGGTAATGGCCGTGGACTACACCCACCCCAGCGCTGTCAACGAAAATGCAGCCTGTTTCTGCCGGCACGGCCTGCCCTTTGTCATGGGCACAACGGGCGGCGACCGCGCCGAGCTGGCGGCCGTGGTGGAGGCCTCCGAAGTGGCGGCCGTCATCGCGCCCAACATGGCCAAGCAGATCGTCGGTTTCCAGGCCATGATGGAATACGCCGCCGAGACCTTTCCGGGCCTTTTCCGGGGCTATCGCCTGGAGATCCGTGAAAGCCACCAGCAGGGCAAGGCCGACACCAGCGGAACGGCCAAGGCCATGGTGGCCTATTTCAACCGGCTGGGGGTCGATTTCCGGGTGGAGGACATCCGCATGGAGCGCGACCCACAGCGCCAGAAAAACGAATTGGGGGTTCCCGAGGCTTACATAGGCGGCCACGGCTGGCACACTTACCGGCTGACCTCGGAAGACGGCAGCGTGCTGTTCGAGTTCACGCACAACGTCAACGGCCGCGACGTCTACGCCCAGGGGACCCTGGACGCGGCCGCTTTCCTGGCCGAAAAGGTGGCTGCCGGCGCCCGGGGACGCGTTTACAGCATGATCGACGTTCTGAAAAGCGGCGTATGACCCGTCTGCCCGGGATACGGCCAGCAAGGGAAAACGAACCCGAACTGGATTCGCGTTGTCTCCCCTTTTTCAGTTCCCCCTGTCGGCGTTCTAGCGCCCGCCCTCGGGCGGGTGCAGCCCCACGATAAGCTCACCGATCTTCTCGGCTGATCGGCCGAAAAGCTCGTCGATGGGCACGCTGTCCAGGAAGCGGTCCTGCCACACCACGCTGTTTTCCTGCACGATGTTCTTGATGCGCTCGTACTTGCCGCCCAGGGCGCGGATCTTGACAGGCAGGGCCACCTCCTCGTGGAAGGCGATGTTGAGCAGCAGCAGGTGCTCGATGAGGTTGGGCGTCTCCGACGAGTCGGAGATGGCCGGGATCACGATGATGCTGCGGTTGTCCTTGCGCCCCTTGCCGATGTAAACGTTGCCTTCGCGCACGATGATGCGCTTGGTGCCCTTGAGTTCGTGGTCGCTTTCCACCCGCGACGGAATCGGCGCCAGCACGCCGTCCTTGCGGACCACCTCGATGGTGGTTTCCTCGGTAGGCTCGCCCAGGATGCTGAGCTTGTCGATGCGGTACAGGATGGCACCGCGGATTTCGGCCACGATGCCCTGCAGGTTGCGCAGTACGATGACGTTGCTGTTGGTCAACTGGGAAATCTTGAGGCCGTACCGGCTCAGGGCGTCGAACAGAATGCCGCGCACGCCTTCACTGATGCGACTGGTGCCTACCGTGACGGTCTTGGCCTGGTGCTTAATGGCGTCCACCGGGCGGGCCATGGCGTTGATGGACTCGGCCAGGCAGTTGAACAGGGTCTCGATCATGTTGGCGGCCGTGCCCTTGCGGCCGAAGTCGATCTCGAAATCGGTCACCGGCAGGCGCCCGGCCAGGTACTTGGCCAGCAGTGTCAGATCGGCGGCGGCCTTGAAGCCCATCACCACCGGCAGCCGCTGGCGCGCCTTGCGGCTGCGGAACTCCCGGTAAAACGCGGCGATCTTCTCGCGGAAAGATTTTTCCAGCACCACCTCGTAAAGATCCATGCCGCGGCCGGCGTACTCGTCGATGGCTTCGCGCATCTCCCGCCGGAACCCGTCCAGGAACTCGGATCCCTCGTTGA
Organism: Desulfobacteraceae bacterium; assembly: GCA_027061725.1. Classification (GTDB taxonomy): domain Bacteria; phylum Desulfobacterota; class Desulfobacteria; order Desulfobacterales; family JALSRD01; genus JALSRD01. The sequence goes on along the minus strand of JAMOVG010000031.1, from coordinate 11,046 downwards.
TGGCCAGGGCCGCGTAATAGCCCCACAGGTGGCCCACCAGGGTGTTGACAATGGGGGCCAGGTGCTCGCCCACGGCGGGCACGCGGAAAACGTCGGCGGCATAAGGGTCGAAGCGCGTCTCGTTTTCATCGGCGATGACGATAGGCGTGGCCTTGTGGGCCTGGAAGATGGCCGTGTCCTTGATGATGTCGCCGATGACGGTGCTGCCGGTGCCGGCGGCGCACACGATGATGAGCGGCTCGGACGACAGGTCGATGTGCTTCTTGTCCTCCACGTAGTCCGAGGAGATGGTCTTGTAGCACAGTTCGCTGAGCTTGATGCGGATCTCGTCGGCCGAGGTCTTGTTGGGGCCGCTGCCCACCGTGGCCCAGTACGTCTTGCTCACGGCGTGGCGGCGGGCGGACTCGCCAATGCGCTTTTTCATGGCCAGGATCTTGCGCATATGTCCCGGCAGCGCCAGCAGCGCCCCGATCTCGTCGGAGACGAACTGCGGGTCGCGGCGGCCCTTGATCTGCGCCAGATAGAGGCCCAGCATGGCGCCGGCCACGATCTGGGCGTAGAAAGCCTTGGTAGAGGCCACCGACATCTCCACGTCGCGTCCGCTGCTGGTGTACATGACGCCGTCAACCTTGAAGGTGATGTCGGACTCGCGCCGGTTGACGATGGCCATGGTGTAGGCCCCGCGGGCGCGCACCATGTCCACGGCGCGGTTGGTGTCGGTGGTGGTGCCGGACTGCGAGATGGCCACCACCAGCATGTCTGCCAGGCTGTCGGGGCGGTCGTCTTCGCCGATTTTGAAGCCGCTGAGTTCCGAGGATTTCAGCGCACCAATGGTCAGCGAAGCGTCGTTGAGGTAGTAGTTGAGGATGTCCGCACAGGCTTGCGCCGCCACGCCGGCGGTGCCCTGCCCCACGAAAAAGATACGCCGGATCTTGCCCTCCGCCAGGGCGCGCGCCAGGGTTTCGGGGACCACGCCGGCGTCCAGCACCACCGTGCGCAGCCCCTCGCCGCCGGGCGTCTCCTTCCAGCGGTTCTGGATGGTGCGCGCCACCGACTGGGGCGACTCGGAGATCTCCTTGAGAAAATAGTGGGGAAACTCCTGGCGGTCGATGTCCCGCGAGGTGATCTCGGTGGTCTTGATGTCGTCTTCAGTCAGTTCCACGGGGCTGCCATCGTAGTACATGGCCCGGATGCCGTCCAGGCCGCCGGCGGAGTTCTGGTCGAGGATGAAAATCTGTCCCTGCACCGGTCCGTTGGCTGTCTCGACCACGCGCTCACCGTCCATTTTGAGGTAGCGCGGCGTCTCCTCGACAAAGCCGTAGACCTCGGAGGTGGGCATGTAGTGGTCCCCGGCCAGCCCGATGAAAACCGCCTGCCCGCTGCCCTTCTGGGCCAGAAACAGCTTGCCGGGCGCCAGGTCCGTGTGCATGGAAATGGCGTGCGACCCCTGGAAGTCGTTGACCGCCAGGCGGAAGGCCTCTTCCACGGATGCACCCCGCCGCAGGTAGCGCTCGATCTGAATAGGGATGATCTTGGTGTCCGTGCTGATGATCTCGGGGATGGAGTGCCCCTCCTGCTCGCACTCGCGCTTGAGGTCCAGGTAGTTGTCGATGTCCCCGTTGAGGCAGGCGTGGATGATGCCGGGGGCTTCGTCGTCGCGCTCCCCGGTGCGGTTATCCAGAGGGTGGCAGTTGGGTTCGCTGATGGCGCCCACCGAGGCCCAGCGCGTATGCGTCGAGATCGTGAACGCGGCCAGATCCTGGGTCAGCAGTCCCTGGACGACGCCGTCATCGCGGATCTGCCGGCGGATGAAGCGGATGTTGTCACCCAGTTTTCCGATCTCGGCGGCCACCTTGAAGGTCACCGACACGGCATGCAGGCCGGTGTCGTCCGCTGCGTGGCAGGCGATGCCGCCGTTGACCAGCACGGGCTGGGCGGCGCGCTTCTCGAACGCCTCCGCCAGGCCCTGTCGCCGCAGAAAGTCCTCGAAGGCCGCAAAGGCCTCGGGCTGCATGACCGCCATCAGCGAGACGCCGGCCGAGTCGCGGCCGCGCACCTCCAGCCGGTCCAGGCTGTTGAGCACGGCGTTGATCTTCTTCATGCGCACGATGGCCCGGGTGCTGCGCGGCTGCGGCGACTTTTCCAGCAGCCGGCGGACCTTACCGGCGTTTTCGATGAGTTCGAACTTCAGCGCCCAGTGGATGTCGCGCAGCACCTCGATGCGGGCGGCCACGATGTCCACCTCGGCGGCTTCCATGCGTCCCATGGCCTCGCTGAGCGCTTGGTCCTCGCGTGCGATGACCTCCTGCGCCCGCCGGGCCAGGGCCGCCAGCCGTTGCTCGCTCTCGGGTTGTAGCACGATGTGCGCAAAGGCGCCGTCACGTTTGAGCTCCTGCACGGCCGACAAAAAAGCGGTCATGTGCGCGCCGCCTCCCAGGTATCCCGCGGCGGTGTCGACGCCCTTCTGGGAACAGGCCGACAGGCCGCCGTCCGCGGTGCAGGTCATCATTTCCTCCAGCCGAAGGATGTCGGGCGCGTCGCCCCTCTGCGGTGCCGCGAAAGTCACGATTCCGGCCAGTCCGCAGCTCAAGGTGGTCGTACGGCACGGGAAAAAGATAATGGAGGGGGCCGAAACGCTCGCCGGCGAGCGGCCCATGCAGATATTTATGGCGCCGAGACGGCGGCAGCGACGAAAAAAAGACGCCGCGCGGGTCTTCCATCCAAAACGGGCTTTGGAGCACATGGTTTCAAACCTGTTGTTGGGGTTGGCGTTCGGCATCGAACGTGAATCACTACGGATAACAGGCGCTTCGCGGGAACAACCGTGTTTTCCGGCTGTCTCCGGAGGGGGAAGTGTATCTGCAATAATGCGAGAATTCAACCCAATTTTACGCCGCCTTGAGGTGCGCCACAGACGGCGCGGCAATGGTGGGAAAGCGCATGCGGAACTCGGTTCCCTCCCCCGTCCGGCTGTCCACGTCGATGCGCACGTCGTGGGAAGCCAGAATGCGGTGCACCACCGACAGCCCCAGCCCGGTGCCCCGTGGCTTGGTGGTAAAAAAGGGGTCGAAGATGCTGCCAAGTTGCTCGGCGGGAATGCCGCAGCCGTCGTCAGCGATGCACAGGGTGACGCCACGCCGTCCGACGGGGCGCATCTCCACCGTGACCGTTCCACCGCCGGAAACGGCGTCGGCCGCGTTGAGCAGCAGGTTCCAGACCACCTGCCGCAGGTGTCCCCGGTCCATGCGGATCCAGACGTCGGGTACGAGTTTCCTCACGATCCGGATCTCGCCCGTGCAGACCGGGTCCTTCTCGAACAGCGTCAGGATTTCCTCCAGCAGGTCCGGCAGGCATAGCGGTTCGTCGCGGCCCTTGGGCGGTCGGGCGAACATCAGAAAATCGCCCACCAGTGAGCTGAGGCGGTCGGTCTCCTTGAGGATAATACGCATCAGCCTCTCCTGGCCGGCATCACAGGAAGGGTCTTCGCGCAGCAGCTGGATACATCCGGTCATGGCCGCCAGGGGGTTTTTCAGTTCGTGGGCCAGGCCAGCCGCCATCTCCCCGATGGCCGCCATTTTTTCCACCCGTTTGACGTGCTGGCGGACGGCCTCCAGTTCTTTTTTGGAGCGCCGTGCCTGTTCGGCCAGCAGGCTTCCCAGGAAGGCCACCGCGAAGCAGGCTGCCGTCAGGATGACGCTTTTGTAGACCACGAAGGAGACCGAAACCGTGTAGGCCGGACTGCCCACCTCGATGCCGTAGGGAATCAGTACACCAAAATGCTCCAGCAGCGACAGGGCCGCGTACTGCAGACAGCACAGGGCCGCAATCATCAGGCACCCCCGCCGGTACAGCAACACGCTGGCGTAAATGATCACCACCAGGTAGAGGTAGGAAAAAATACTGGCAAACCCACCCGAAACAAAAATGAACAGGGTGACGATGAACGTGTCCAGCCCGATCTGGACCATGGCCAGCAGCCGCTGGTCGGCGGTCTTGCGCATCAGCAGACCGTAGAGGATGGACAGCGTGAAAATGGCGGCAATAAGGCCGTAAAGAAACGAGAGCGGTGAAGCCAGCGGCGAAAGATTGCGGCCCAGCTGCACCAGGACGGTGGATCCCAGCAGCAGCAGCGTAAACACGGCCCGGGAAACCATCAGCCATTTGAGCTGCCGGGACAGCTCCTTTTCCACAAAGACGTCGACAGGTTGCATGGCGACAGGCCGGCGATGCCCGGCGGCCGGCGCCGCCGGAGCGCCGGCGCTTGGCGGTTTACTTGATGGCACCGGCCATCTTGAAGATCGGCAGGTACATGGAGATCACGAGGCCACCGACCACCACGCCCAGAAATACCAGCATGAACGGCTCGATCAAGGAGGTCAGATTTTCCACGGCCTGGTCGACTTCCTCGTCGTAGAAATCCGCGATCTTACCCAGCATGGCGTCCAGGGCGCCGGTGGACTCGCCTACGGAGATCATCTGGCACACCATGGGCGGAAATACCCCGCTCTCAAGCAACGGCGCCGCCATTGTGCGGCCCTCGGCAATGCCGGCGCGCACCTTGTAGACGGCCCGCTCGACGGTCTTGTTGCCGGCGGTCTTGCCCACGATGTCCAGGGCCTCCAGGATGGCCACGCCGCTGCCCAGCATGGTGCCCATAGTGCGCGAAAAACGCGCCACGGCCACCTTGCGCAGCAGCATGCCGATGACCGGCAGCCGCAGCATCATGTTGTCCACCAGGATGCGGCCGCGCTCGGTATTGTAAAAGCGCTTGAAGGCGAAAATAAACAGCACCAGCGCACCGATGAGGTAGTGGATCTTGCTCTTAACAATGTAACTCAGGTTCATCACGAACTGGGTGAAGGCCGGCAAATCGGCCCCGAAGTCCGAGAACATTTCCTCGAATACGGGGATGACGAACACCAGGATGACGGCCACCACCAGCACGGCGATGATCATGACCACGATGGGGTACGTCAGCGCACCCTTGACCTTGCTCTTGAGCTTGGCGGCCTTTTCCAGGTAAGCCGCCAGCCGGCGTAAGATAACGTCCAAAATACCGCCGGCCTCGCCGGCGGCCACCATGTTGACGAACAGATCGTCGAATTCCTTGGGGTATTTCTTCAGCGCCTCGGCCAGGGTCATGCCGCCTTCCACAGACTCCTTGATCTTGCGCAGCATCTTCTTGAAGGTCTTGTTCTCCTGCTGGGAGTGCAGGATGTCCAGGCACTGGATGATGGGAAGACCGGCGTCGATCATGGTGGAGAACTGACGCGCGAAAAGGATGACGTCCTTTTGGGTCACCCGGGGCTGCAGAAATGAGACGTTCTCAAAAAGGTCCTTGGGCTTTTTCTTGACCTTGACGGGCTCAATGCGCATGCGGCGCAGGTTGTTCTTGACCACCAGCACCGAGGCCGCCTCCATGTCTCCCTTGACGATCTCATTCTTCCTATTTTTGCCTTCCCATAGAAAAACCGGCATGGCCTACCCTCTCCTTTCAACTGGGAGTACCGAAATGTCGTTTAAATTACACTCACTTGTCCCGCAGGCGGGGTCACGGTGTCTTCTTTATCGGCAAAAAAGGCGAAGCAATTTAGGTGCCAGGCCCAAAACCACCCCTGAAAACGAACAACCATTTGGTTTGATTAACGAAAAAAATATATACGATGTTACTGCGGCCCGGCGGGGACCTTGCGAAAGCCGCCGATATGGCTTATGCTGCCGTGCATCCGCCCCCCGGGACAATGACGCCATCATCATTTTCCATGCCAGGGGCACCTGCACGGGCTGCAGGTCTCACAACGAGATGAAAACATGACCGCTGCATCGCAAAACGACACCGGCCAGGGCGCCCTGACCGTCATCACCACGCACCTCAACGCGGACTTTGACGCGCTGGCCTCCATGCTGGCGGCCCAGAAACTCTACCCCGACGCCCTGGTGGTGTTTCCCGGCTCCCAGGAGAAAAACCTGCGCAACTTCTTCGTCAGCTCCATGGTCTACCTGTTCAACATGGCCGACATAAAGTCCATCGACCTGGACCGCATCGACCACCTGGTCCTGGTGGACACGCGCCAGCCGGGCCGCATCGGCCGCTTCGCGGAGATCCTCGATAGGAAAGGCCTCACGGTGGACATCTATGACCACCACCCGTCCCAGGCCAACGACATCCAGGGCACCCGCGAGGTCATCGAGCAGACCGGCGCCACGGTGACCATCCTGGCCGAAATCCTGCAGCGACGCGGCACGCCTGTCTCGCCCGACGAGGCCACCATTATGTGCCTGGGCCTTTACGAGGACACTGGCTCCTTCACCTTCACCTCCACCACGCGCCGCGATTTCATGGCCGCCGCCTGGCTGCTGGAGAGGGGCGCCAACCTGAACATCGTCTCGACCCTCATCGCCCGCGAGATCAGCCCCGAACAGGTGGCGCTGCTCAATGACATGATCCAGAACGCCCACCGCCACCTGATCAACGGCATCGAGATCGTCATCACCACCGTCACTACGGCGGCCTTCGTGCCGGACTTCGCCTTCCTGGTGCACAAGATGATCCGCATGGAAAATCTCAACGCCATCTTCGGCCTGGCCCTGATGGAGAACAAGATCTACGTGGTGGGCCGCAGCCGCATCCCCGAGGTCGACGTGGGGGCCATCGTGGCCGAACTGGGCGGGGGCGGCCACGCCTTTGCCGCGGCCGGCAGCATCCGCGGCAAGACCCTGGTGCAGGTGGAGCACCAGCTGCTGGAGATCCTGCACCGCCACGTGCAGTCGCGCCAGCGGGCACGGGACCTGATGTCCTCGCCGGCCATCACGGTGGAGGCCGGAGTCTCCTGCCGCCACGCCGGGCGCATCCTGACGCGCTACAACATCAACGCCCTGATCGTGACGGAAAAGCATGCCAGCGGCCGGCGGCTGGCGGGCTTCATCACCCGGCAAGTCATCGAAAAGGCCCTTTACCACGGACTGGGCGATGTACCGGTGCGCGAGTACATGTCCACCGACCTGGGCGCCGTGGACCCTGACGCCGACCTGGGCGCCATCCAGGAGAAAATCATCGGAAACAAGCAGCGCATCCTGCCGGTGGTGGAGGGCGGCCGCATCTGCGGGGTGGTCACGCGCACCGACCTGCTCAACGTGCTGGTCCGCCAGGCCAACGCGGCGGACGAGCAGTCGCCCGACGAAGTCCAGGCGCGCCTGGACGGCCGTACGCGCAACGTGCTGCATTTCATGCGCGAGCGCCTATCCGAACAGCTGCTGGAGCGGCTGCGCTCCATCGGCGAAATGGCCCGCTCCCTGGGCTACCGGGCTTACGTAGTGGGCGGCTTCGTGCGCGACCTGTTCCTGTACCGCAAAAACGAGGACATCGACATCGTCATCGAGGGCGACGGCATCGCCTTCGCCCGCGCCTATGCCCGCCAGCAGGGCACGCGCATCCACACCCACGCCAAGTTTGGCACGGCCGTCATCATCTACCCGGACGGATTTAAGATCGACGTGGCCACGGCCCGCATGGAGTATTACGTATCGCCGGCGGCCCTGCCCACGGTGGAGATGAGCTCCATCAAACTGGACCTCTTCCGCCGCGACTTCACCATCAACACCCTGGCCATCGAGCTCAATCCAGACCGTTTCGGGACCCTGATTGACTTTTTCTCGGCCCAGAAGGACCTCAAGGAAAAGGTCATCCGGGTGCTGCACAACCTCAGCTTCGTGGAGGACCCCACGCGGGTCTTTCGCGCCATCCGCTTCGAGCAGCGCTTCGGCTTCACCATCGGCAAGCTGACCGCCGGGCTGATCGAAAACGCCGTGCGCATGGACTTTTTCAAGAACCTCTCGGGCCGTCGTGTGCTGACCGAACTGCGGCTGCTGCTCAGCGAGGAGGACCCGGCGGCCCCCATGGACAAACTCAACGCCTACGGCCTGCTCAAGATTATCCACCCGGCCCTCAAGTGGGACGCCTTCATGCAGGCCCGCTTCGAGGCCGTCAACAAGGTCCTGGCCTGGCACGACCTGCTCTTCCTGGACGAGACGTACCAGCGCTGGGCGGTTTATTTCCTGGCGCTGGTGGGACGCCTGGGCGTCAAAACCTGTGCCGACGTCTGTCATCGCCTGGAGATGCCGCCCGACGAACGGCGGCTCTTCTGCCGCCAGCGGGCGGCGGCGGCCAACTGCCTGCTGTGGCTGGAGCGCAACCTGCCGGTGAAAAACAGCGTTATCCACCGCAAGCTGTCGCCCTTTCCCATCGAGCTGACGCTGTACATGATGGCCGTCACGCGCCACGAAGCGGTCAAGCGCGCCATCTCGCTGTATTTCACCCGCCTGCGCGGCATCACCGTCTCGGTCAGCGGCAAGGACATCCGCCGCATGGGCATCCCGCCGGGACCCGTTTACCGCGAGATCCTGCAGGACGTGCTGGCGGCGCGCCTGGACGGCCGTCTGAAAACCCGGCAGGATGAACTTGATTTTATCGCCCGGTATGTTAAATGAAGGCACTTTTAGGGTTACGGTCCGACGGCGGCCGCCCTCCGGAAACGGTCCCTGGAACCTGCAACCCACTGTCAACCTTGAACATTTATGTCCGCCGCGCGGCGGATGAGAGGTATCCATGGCGAAAAAGCGCATTTTGAGCGGCATGCGGCCCACCGGGCCGCTTCACCTGGGCAACCTGCACGGCGCCCTGGCCAACTGGGTGGAAATGCAGGACGAGTACGACTGTTTTTTCTTCATCGCCGACTGGCACGCCCTGACCAGCGACTACGAGGACCCGGGCAGGATCCCGCAGTACGTGCAGCACATGATGATCGACTGGCTCAGCGTGGGCCTGTCGCCGGAGAAGAGCACCCTCTTCGTACAGTCGCGGGTGCCCGAGCACGCCGAGCTGTTCCTGATCCTTTCCATGATCACGCCCGTGCCCTGGCTGGAGCGCAACCCCACCTACAAGGACCAGATCGTGCAGCTGAGCAACAAGGACCTGTCCACCTTCGGGTTCCTGGGCTACCCCGTGCTGCAGGCCGCCGACATCATCATGTACAAGGCCCACGGCGTTCCGGTGGGGCTGGACCAGGTGCCCCACGTGGAGATCACGCGCGAGATCGCCCGGCGCTTCAACTACCTCTACGGCGAGGTGTTCCCGGAGCCCCAGGCCGTGCTCACCAAGACGGCCAAGGTGCTGGGCTGGGACCGGCGCAAGATGAGCAAAAGCTACAACAATGCCATCTACCTGTCGGACACCCCCGAGGAGGTGGCCGACAAGGTGTCGCGCTTCGTCACCGACCCCAACCGCGCGCGGCGCAAGGACCCCGGCGACCCCGGGGTCTGCAACGTCTTCAGCTTCCACCGGATGTACACCGACGCCGACAAGGTGGCCGAGATCGAAAGCGACTGCCGCAGCGCCGGCATCGGCTGCGTGGAGTGCAAGAAGCGCATGGCCGCCAGTCTGATCGAGGCCCTGGCGCCCATCTACGAAAAGCGCCGCTACTACGAGGAGCGCCCCGGCGAGCTGCAGGACATCATGCGCACCGGCACCGAGCGGGCGCGCGAAGTGGCCCGCCAGACCATGGCCGAGGTGCGCGCGGCCATCAAGATCTGAGCCGGGCGGCAGCCGCAGCGCCCGCTGAAATTCGCCGCTGGCGCACACGGACACACACAAACGGGATCGGCGGCATCCGCATGACCGGAAAAATCTCGTGACCCCGAAGGAACTGAGGTGCCAGGGACCATGGACCGGCAGACGACAGAAGGCCCCTACCGGGTCAAACTGGAGGACATCTTCGAGGGTCCCATGGACCTGCTGGTGCACCTGGTCAAGAAAAACGAGCTGGATGTCACCGACATCCCCATCGCCCTGATCACCGACCAGTATCTGGGGTACCTGGAGTTCCTGCAGTCCATCAACATCGACGTGGCCGCCGAGTTCCTTGTCATGGCGGCCACCCTGATCCAGCTCAAGTCCCGCATGCTGCTGCCGCGCCACGACGAGGAGGAAGAGGACGAGGAGATCAGCCGCCAGCTGACGCGGCCCCTGCAGGAGTACCTCAAGATGAAGTCGGCCGCCGAGCAGCTGGCCGGACGCCACCTGCTGGGCGAGGACACCTTCACGCGGCCGTCGGCGGTGGACGACCTGCAGCCGGACGAAGATGACACCGAGGTCATCGAGGTGGGCCTCTTCGAGCTCATCGACGCCTTCAAGCGCATCCTGGAGAACATGTCGGCCGAGCACCGCGTGGACATGACCACGGACCACATGTCCATCAAGGACCGCATCTCGGAGATCGTCACCCTGCTCGAAGAAAGGGGCTCGGCCACCTTCGGCGAACTGTTCGCCGAGGACAGCACCCGCGCCCAGGTGATCGTCACCTTCCTGGCCATCCTGGAGATGGTCAAGCTGCGCCTGACGCGCATCGTGCAGCACGTGCAGTCCGGGGTCATCCGGCTGTTTTATCAGTAAGCGAAAGGGCGCAGAGGCACAAAGGGATGGAAAACCTCAAGCATATCGTCGAAAGCCTGCTGTTCGTCACCGACGACCCCCTGAGCGTGGACAAGATCAAGAACGCCCTGGGCATCGCCGAGGCCGCGCCCGTACGCGAGGCCCTCAGGGAGCTGGCTGCGGAGTACGAGGAACGCGGCGGCGGTTTCTACCTCAACCAGGTGGCCGGCGGCTACCAGCTGCGCACGCGCCCCGAGTACCGCGAGTGGATCAAGCGCCTGGTGCAGCCCAAGGCCCACCGCCTCAGCCGGGCGGCCCTGGAGACGCTGGCCATCGTGGCCTACAAGCAACCCATCATCCGCAGCGACATCGAGCACATCCGCGGTGTGGACAGCGGCGGCATCCTGCGTACCCTGCTGGAGCGCAAGCTCATCCGCGTCATGGGCCGCCGCGAGATCCCCGGCCGCCCCCTGATCTACGGCACCACCAAGCTCTTCCTGGAGGTTTTCGGTTTAAAGAGCCTGCAGGACCTGCCCACGCCCAAGGAGATCGAGGAGTTCGAGGAAAAGCCCCTGCCCGAAAATCCGCCGGCCGGAGAGGCGCCGGGAGACGCCGCCGGG
>JAMOVG010000030.1 GCA_027061725.1 Desulfobacteraceae bacterium | reverse complement strand
CATATGGGCAGCCTTGACACAACCTCGGCCCGCACGTCCATCATAAACCGGTTGACGACCGGTATTCGCTCGATGGCGCTAGCGCCTGCCATTTCCGGTAGTCTGATTACAGTGATTACAGGGTGCCGACAGGCAGGCCAATCAGGTGCCGCTGGCACGGCTACGTCTGCGGTGACAGCGGCACCGGCAGCGTGTACCACCGCCGGTGGCCGCACCGATGGCTGCCCCCTTGCCGCCATCGCCGGCGATGGCGCCCCCCACGGCACCTGGCGGCGCCGCCGGCCGCGCCGCGCAGTGCATTGGAGCGCGTGCCCGCTGCTGCCGGTGCGCCGCCGCTGGACGGTGCTGCCGGATCAAAGCCGGTCTGCTGCCGGGCCCACTCGAAACGGTCCTTTTTGAGCTGCTCCTGACTCTGCCCCTTCTTGGGATAAATAACCGATCCCTGTCCGAAAGCGACGGCCGCAAAACCGATGGGCACCGCAACGGCGGTCATTGAAAACAGGTGTACCCTCACGATTCGCAAGGCTTTTCCCCTTCTCCGGTTACGGATTCTTTGTCACGGCGCAAGCCCGCCGAGACCTCAGCCCTATTACCTTAACGATCGAACAACAGGCTTTCAACCGGCGATCCACGGCCCGACCACAGGCCGTATCACTTCCCGTCCCCCGCCGTCGGCTGCCCTTCCGGGGCCGACGGCTTGAGGGCCGCGGCGGCCGATTCGTCCACGCTGCGCAGGTGCAGGTCCGTCTGCGGGAAAGGAATCTCGATGCCGGCGCGGCGAAAGCGCAAGTCGACGGTCTGGTTCAGCTCGCTCTGCACTTGGCGACGGTTGTTGAAATCGGAGATCCACACCCGCAGTTCGAAATTGAGGGAACTGTCCCCGAACTCGAGAAACAGCACCCGCGGCGGCGGCTCCTTGAGCACCTGGTCGTGTTCATTGGCGCAGGACATGAGGATTCCCATGACCCGGGCCACATCCGAACCGTAGGCCACACCCACCGGCAGCTTGAGCCGCACCCTGCGTTCACTCAGGGTCCAGTTGGTCACACGATTGGTGATCAGGTCGGAGTTGGGCACCACGATCTCGGCGTTGTCGAAGGTTTCGATCACCGTCGAGCGCAGGCCCAGGTGTTTGACCTCGGCCATCTCTTCGCCCACCTGGATGGTGTCGCCCACCTTGATGGGGCGCTCGAAAAGCAGGATCAGACCGCTGGCAAAGTTGTTGACGATAGCCTGCAGTCCGAAACCGATGCCGACACCCAGGGCGCCGCCGATGATGGTCAGGTTGGTGAGACTGAACCCCAGTGAGTAGACGGCCAGCAGAAAGCCGACGGTTATGACGGCGTAGTGCACCAGCCGGGCGATGGAGAGCTGAACACCCAGTTCCATGGAGCGCCGCGGCAGCACCTCCTGCATCAGCAGCGCCTGCAGGGCGCGGGAGGTCAGCAGGGCGCCGTAGAGCACGGCCGCAGCGATCAGCACGGTGCCCACGGTAATGCGGCCATCCCCCACGGCGAAACCCACGGCCACGATACTGTTGAGGGCCTCGGCCTTGCTCGGAAAAAAGTCCCAGGCCTCAAGGGTGTAAAGCAGCAGGAGCCCTGTGAAAAAGAACAGCACCAGGGGCTCCACCCGCTTGACCAGCACCGACGCATTGCGCTGAATGATGCGGATGGGCAATTTGAAAAAAAGCGCCTCGATAATGCCGCTGGTCAGCAGATACATCATCCACACGACCAGTACGACAAACAGGGTCTTGAGTGAAGAGTTGAGCAGGTAAAGGGCGAAGGCCGCATAGCCGATGATGCCGGCCGCCAGCCCGATCACCAGCACCATCGCCACCAGCCGCAGTCCCCAGCAGATCAGGGATGACCTGCAGCTCATCTCCAACGTCCGGCTCTGCCGGATGCAGAACAACAGCACCAGCAGGGCAAGTGCCAGACTGAAGATCCGCAGCATCGGGAAAGGAATGTTGACCACCCGCAAAAATGCGGCCACCAGCAGCAGCACGGCCAACTGGCCGACCAGCCGCTTTTCCCACCGCTCGCGGACCAGTCCGGCCGCCAGGTGCATGACGGAGATGATGATGCCAATGCGGATGACCGGCTCCCACACCAGAGGAACGGGGCCCAGGAATATACCGGTAAGTGTCAGCGTCACGAAAAGTCCCGTGGCGATGGGCCGTTCTTTGAACACCCGCCACTTGGTCGCCTCCTCCAGCAGGCGTCCGCTGCGGGCGATGGCGATGGACAGCAGCATCCACACGGACACGGCCAGCAGGATCGTGCCGATGCGCCGGTAGAAAAGGTTGCCCTGTTCGCGGACAAAGGTTTTGACACTGGTCCAGGCCGAGGTCCACAGTTGCCGGTTGAACTGCCGGTAAAAGGCCTTGGAAAACATCGACGGGGACTTCTTGCGAAAGCCCTCCCTGTTGATGGTCTGCAACAGATCGTTGAGCTTTGCGTTGATGGCATGAATGCGGACCTGCAGTTCACCGATCTTCTGATCCGCGGCCAGCATGGGTTCGAGATGATGGGCGATCAGGGCCAAGGCGCCGTCGATGGTCTCTTCAATGTTTTCGAAGGTTTTTTCAACGGTGCTGTATGTGATCTCCCTGCTGACGGCCTCACGCCACTCGGGAAGGGCCTCCTTTTCCTGGTTCCACTCTTTTTTCCAGGCTGCCAGGTTCCGGAGGGCCCTGGAAACCGGTTTCCGGATTTCCTTGACCTCTTCGTCATAGCGGGCCGCCTGGGCCTGGAGAATGGGAATCTTCGAGAAGCTCTGGGTGCCGGACGCCTTCAGAAAGCGAACCTCCCACTCCAGGTCTTCCAGGTTTTCCGAAAGTTCCAACAGCCTTTGTTTGACTTCGGCCGGTTGAAACATTTCGGACAGGCTGCTCTGCAAATCGGTGTACCGTTCGGCCAGCCGGGTGGAATACGGGATCAGGTGGGCCAGGTCTTTGGTAAATTGGGGCGCAGCCTTCTTGAGCGGGATGGGAATGGGAAGCTTGGTTTCCTTCGGGGAGGCGGCCGGCGCCAGAAACATCAGGATCAGCAGGGACGCCAGGCATCCCATCCAGGCCCGGGCGGTATGCCTCTTTACTGGCAGGTTCATGTTGTTGTCAGCTCCGAATGGGGTGAATCCGATGGTCCGCCCTGCCCGTAGAAAAAGGGCGCCGCCGGAAAAGCGTTCACGGGCGGACAGCGGCCACTTCCAGCCGCTGCATGCGCACGTGCACACATCCGTTTTCATCCGGGGCGAACGCCTGCAGGTATTTTTCCGCTACGGTGTCGATGAACGCTTCGCGCCGCTCGCGCGGCACACGCTGAAGATAGGGCAACCAGGTGGTCCGAATCCATCCCTTAAACTTTTCCACGTCCTCGTGCACCATGTCCCGAGGGGTGAGCGTCAGCCGGATGGACCGCACGTTGAAGCCGGCCGCCGCCAGCCAGGGGCGATATTCTCCGGGCCCGTAAAAGCCATAGGGAAAGGAGAAGTCCTTGAAAAAGGAACGCCATTGCGCCGTGGCCATAATCTCCCTGATAACCGCCACTACGTCGGCAGCGTTGTCCCGGCCACCCATCTGGATCAGCACCCGGCCGCCGGGCTTCAGGGCGGCGTGGATCTCCGCCAGCACGGGGCGATGATCGATAACCCAGTGCAGCGCGGCGTTGGAAAAAACCACGTCAAAGGATGCCCTCAGCCCCAGCCGGCGCGCATCCATGACCGCGAAGCGCAGGTTCCCGGAACGGCCAGGCGGATAGCGGTTGCAGGCCAGCGCGATCATCTCCGGGGAGCTATCGACCCCGAGCACCCCGCCGCGCGGCAGCCTCCGGGCGATCTGGGCCGAAAGTTTGCCGTCACCGCACCCGATGTCCAGCAGGTACTCATCTCCCGAAAGGCGCAGCTTGTCCATCAGCTCCCGGCCCCATTTTTTCTGGGAATCCGAGTGCCGGGCGTAGTCTCCGGCGTTCCAGTGGTACCTGGGGTTTTCAGAAACCATGATCGTGTGTTTGACGGACCTGCAACGAACGAATTCGACTTGAGTGGCCCGAGGATACGTAAAGCAGGTTCGGCCGCGGGGATCTTTTTGTGAAACTATTATATATGAGGGCGGCG
>JAMOVG010000029.1 GCA_027061725.1 Desulfobacteraceae bacterium | reverse complement strand
GGATCCACCAGAGCCGCCAGAAAGCATTTGTCAAGGGCATCCGGATCATCTATTCAGGACGGGGCGAACTGGCCGATACGGTCATCAAGCATATGGCCGCCCGGGAACAGCAGCGCGCCGCAGTGGTCAGCTCGGACAACGACATCGCGGCTTATTGCCGGGCCTGCGGCTGCGCCACCCTCCCTTCGGCCGAGTTCGAACAGCGCCTCATGATGGCGGCCTTGGGCAAGGACGAGCAGGACGACGCGGCGGCGTCCGGCTGGGTGCCCACCACCCGCAAGAAAGGGCCCGCCCGCCGCCTGCCCAAAAGCGAGCGGCGTCGGCGGCGAACCATCGGAAAGCTATGAAACGAATCTGCGTCATCGACGGCCAGGGCGGCGGCATCGGCGCCACCGTCATTAAAAAGCTCAAGGAGCGCTTCGGCGAGAGCGTGGAGATCATCGCGCTGGGGACCAACGCCATTGCCACGGCCCAGATGCTCAAGGCCCGCGCCAACCGGGGGGCCTCGGGGGAAAACGCCATCGCCCGCACGGTCCGGCAGGTGGACATCATCATCGGCCCCATCGGCATCATCATGGCCCACGCCATGATGGGCGAAGTGACGGTCAAAACCGCCGAGGCCATCGCCGCCTGCACCGCCCGCAAGATCCTGATACCCCTGTCCCAGGAGAATGTCGAGATCGTGGGCGTGTGCATGATGCCCCTGCCGCGGCTGATCGACACGCTGATCGAAAAACACCTGGACCTTTAAACCACGCCGGCATCGCCCACCGGTACTCAGCGGACTGCCGGCGGGCGGCCTTCGGAAGTGAGGAACGTGCAAAATGTGTGAAGCCAATGCCTACCTGCTGGAGGACAGCGGTGAAAAACTCATCATGAAAGCCGTCGACACCGTCGAACCCGAGGGCGACGGCCTGCTGCTGGTCAATATCTTCGGTGAACAGAAGGTCCTCAAGGCCCGCATCGTCTCGCTGGAACTGGTCGACCACAAGATCTTCCTGGAAAAAACGGACTGACGGGTCTGCGACGCCATGAAAATCGTCACCGCCAAAACCGCCGGCTTCTGCATGGGCGTTCGCCGGGCTGTCGAGTCGGCCCTGGACGCCCCCAGCAAGCAGGAGGGGCCCATCTACACTTACGGCCCCCTGATCCACAATCCGCAGATCATCGAACTGCTCAACCAGCGCGGCATCGCCATCCTGGAGGAAATTCCTGAAAAGGGTCACGGCACGGTTCTCATCCGCGCCCACGGCGTGCCGCCGGACGCGCGCAGGAAGTTCGAGGACGCCGGGTTTACGGTCATCGACGCCACCTGCCCGCGGGTCATCCGCGTGCAGCGCATCATCACCAAGTACACCCGCAAGGGGTACACGCCCATTATCCTGGGCAACCGTTCGCACCCGGAGGTGGTCGGTCTGCTCGGCCATACCGACGGCAAAGGGCACGTGGTCGAAAGCATGGACGAACTGCTGGCCCTGCCCGATTTCGAAAAGGCCATCATCGTGGCCCAGACCACCCAGAATACCGATCTTTTCGAGCAGGTCCGCCGCTGGGCCGAGGAGACGCACCCCAGTTACAAAGTCTTCAACACCATCTGCGACTCCACCGAAAAGCGCCAGGCCGAAGTGCGCGAACTGGCCCGGGAGGTAGATGCCGTGGTGGTGGTGGGGGGCAAGAGCAGCGGCAACACCAAGCGTCTGGCCGAGATTGCCCGCAAAAGCGGCAAACCCGCCTTCCACGTGGAGACCGAGGAGGACCTGGACCTGGCGGCCCTGCGCGGCACCCGGCGCGTGGGCATCACTGCCGGCGCTTCCACGCCCAACTGGATTACCCAGCGGGTCCAGAACACCATCCGCGAGATCCCCTACCGCAACCTGACCGGTGTACGGCGTCTGCTGCGCAGCTTTCAGCGCACCCTGCTGCTGTCCAGCGTATACCTGTCCCTGGGCGCAGCGGCCCTGGCCTACGCATGCAACCGCCTGCAGCATATTGAGGCAAACTTTCCCCACGTGCTGATCGCCATGTTCTACGTGATGTCCATGCACATCCTCAACAACCTGACGGGGATCAAGGCCGACCTCTATAACGACCCCGACCGGGCGGCCTTCTACACCGACCACCGCAGGGGGCTCACCGTGCTGGCCGGACTGGCCGGACTGGCCGGACTGGCGGCGGCCCTCTCCGCCGGCCGGGTGCCTTTCCTGCTGCTGCTGGTGATGACCCTGCTGGGTCTGTCCTACAAGCTGCGCATCATCCCGGCCTTCGTGTCCCGGGGCCGTTACCGGCGGCTAAGCGACATTCCCGGCTCCAAGACCACGCTGATCGCCGTGGCCTGGGGCGTGGTGACCGCTGTGCTGCCGGCCCTGGCGGCCTTCGGCACCATCCGCTTCAGCACCATCCTGGTCTTTCTGTGGTGTGCGGCATCGGTGTTCGTGCGGACCGTTTTCTTCGAGATCCTCGAAATCCACGGCGACCGTATCGTGGGCCGGGAAACCATTCCCCTGCTCATCGGCGAGAAGCGCTCCCTGGCGGTGCTGAAAAAGATGCTCAAGATCATCCCGCTCTTCCTGCTGGCCTGCGCGCTGCTGAGGCTGGTCTCCTCGGTGGGCATCCCACTGGCGGCCTGTTCCCTGTTCCTGTACCTGCTCATCGCGGCCTACCAGCGGGGCATGACGGCACCGGGCTTCCGCACCGAGCTGATCGTCGACTTCTATTTCATCCTGGTGGGTGTGGTGACGTTCGCCTGGAGCGCGCTGGTGGCGGGGCCCTGACATGCACGTGCACGATCCGCAGCCCGTGAGAATCGACATCACGGACACGCTGGACCTGCACACCTTCCGTCCCGCCGAGGTGGGCAACCTGCTGCCCGAGTATTTCCGGGCCTGCCTGGAAAAGGGTATTTTCGAAGTGCGCGTCATCCACGGCAAGGGCTCCGGCGTCCTCAAAAAACGCGTGCGCGCCATCCTGGACCGCGATCCGCGCGTGGTGTCCTACACCGACGCCCCGGCAGACGCCGGCGGTTGGGGCGCTACGCGGGTGGTGCTGAAACCCTTGAGCGATTCCCGGGAAAGGGATTCATGACCCCGACAGCCCCCTCCGACAACCCCGGCGCCCTGGCCGGCATCAAGGTCGTCGACATGTCCCGACTGCTGCCGGGGCCCTTTTGCTCCCTGGTCCTGGCCGACCATGGCGCGCGGGTCATCACCGTGGAGTCCCCCCGCTATCAGAAAGAGGGGTTCTTCTTCGAGGCCGTCTACCGCAACAAGGAGCACATGACCCTGAACCTGAAAAGCGACGCCGGCCGTGAGATCCTGCTGCGCCTCGTGGCCGACGCCGACGTCTTCATCGAGGGCTTCCGCCCCGGGGTGGCCGACCGCCTGGGCATCGGCTATGGGGTGCTGTCGGCCGAAAACCCCGGCCTGATCTACTGCTCCATCAGCGGCTACGGCCAGAGCGGCCCGCAGCGCGAACGCGTAGGCCACGACGTCAACTTCCTGGCCGCCGCCGGGGTACTGGACCTCATCGGCGAGTCCGGCCGGCCGCCGGTAATCCCCGCCGTGCAGCTGGGGGACATCGCCGGCGGCGGCATGAACGCGGCTGTGGGCATCCTGCTGGCGCTTTTCGAACGCACCCGCAGTGGACACGGCCAGCACATCGACATTTCCATGGCCGACGGTCTGCTGGGGTTCCTGATGCCGCCCCTGAGCCAGATGCAGGCCAGCGGGCGACGGCCCCGGCGGGGGGACAGCCGCTTCTCACACCGTTACGCCTGCTACAACGTCTACCGCACGGCCGACGACCGCTACATCGCCGTGGGTACCCTGGAACCGCAGTTCTGGGAGGCCTTGTGCCGCCACCTGGGGGTACCGGAATACGTCGAACTGCAGTTCGACGAAACACGCCGGCAGGAGATCATCGATCGCCTGCGATCGCTTTTCGCGGCCCGCCCCCTGGCCCACTGGAAGCGGGAGTTCGACCGGCTGGACATCTGCTGCAACACTGTGCAGACCATGGAGGAAGTGCTGGAGGACCCGCTTTTTCGAGAGCGTGACATGATCCTCGACACCCCTTCCGGACCCGCCGTCGGGGTTCCCGTCAAGCTGGACCGCAGCCCGGGCGCCGTACGCACCCCCCCGCCGGCCTTCGGCCAGCACACCCGCGACATCCTGGGGGAACTGGGCTACGGCGCCGAGCGCATCGCGGACTTCATCCGCCGGGGCGTGGTGTGAGGTGCACATGACCACGGCACTCGTCGGACAGATGGCGGTGTCGGCCCTGGTGCTGGGCCTTTCAGCCGGCATTTCACCGGGTCCCCTGCTGATGCTGGTGGTCTCCGAGTCGCTCAAGCACGGCACCCGTGCCGGTCTGGCGGTGGCCCTGGCGCCCGTGGCCAGTGATTTCCCCATCGTGGCCGGCGCGCTGCTGCTGGCCTCCTGGCTCGCCCGGCACACGTTTGTACTGGGCGGCCTGTCCCTGGCGGGCAGCGTCTTTATCGGCTACCTGGCATGGGAGAGCATGCGCTTTGCGGGCAGCCGCCTGGAAACCGGAATGCCCCGGGGATCCCGCTCCCTGGCCCGGGGCATCACCGTCAACCTGCTCAACCCCCACCCCTACCTCTTCTGGCTGACGGTGGGCGCACCGATCCTGATCAGCGCCCACGCCGGCGGGGGCATCCTGCCGGTGGCGGTCTTCCTAGCCGTGTTCTATGCGTGCCTGGTGGGTGCCAAGATGGTCATGGCACTGGCCGTCGGCCGCTGGCGCCACCTGCTGGGCAGCCGGGGCTACGTGTGGACCATCCGGGCCACCGGCGTCCTGCTGGCCGTGTTCGCGCTGCTGTTCCTAAGGGATGGGTTGCACAAATTGGGGGTACTGGGATGATCACGGTGGGACTGACAGGCGGAATCGCCACGGGCAAATCCACGGTGGCGCGCATCCTGCGCGAGGCCGGGGCCCACGTCATCGACGCCGACCGCATCGCCCGCGAGGTGGTCGGCCGCGGCCGGCCAGCCTGGCGGGACATCGTGGAGCACTTCGGAAAGGAGGTACTGCGGCCTAACGGGGAGATCGACCGCGCCCGGCTGGGCGACATCATCTTCAACGACCCCGAACAGCAGGCCGCGCTCAACCGCATCGTGCACCCGCGGGTCTTCGCGGACATCGAGGCCCAACGGGCGCGCATCGCCGAAACCGCGCCCCACGCCGTGGTCGTACTCGACATCCCGCTGCTCTTCGAGGCCGGCAACCACCGCGACCTGGCCGAGGTCATCGTGGTTTACGCCCCGGAGCCGGTGCAGCTGGCGCGGCTGATGCAAAGGGACGGACTGTCGCGGCGTGACGCGCTGGCCCGCATCCACTCCCAGATGCCCATTGAGGAGAAGAAAAAACGCGCCACGCGGGTCATCGACAACAGCGGCGACCTGGCCGACACGCGCCGGCAGGCCCTGGCCGTCTACCGGGACCTATGCCGGCGGGCGTGAGCACTTATTTCGTGCCAAAAATCTTGTCGCCGGCGTCACCCAGGCCGGGCAGGATGTAGCCGATGTCGTTGAGCCGCTCGTCGATGGCGGCCACGTAAATCTCCACGTCGGGGTGGGCCTTGGTGACGCGCTCGAGGCCCTCGGGGGCGGCCACCAAGAAGAGCCCCTTGATCAGCTTGCAGCCGCCCTCCTTGAGCATATCGATGGTGGCCACCAGGGTGCCGCCGGTGGCCAGCATGGGGTCCAGGATCAGGGCGATGCGCTCCTCGATCTTGCGGGTCATCTTCACGTAGTAGCGCACCGGCTCCAGGGTTTCCTCGTTGCGGTAAAGCCCCACCACGCTCACCTTGGCCGACGGGATCAGGTTGAGCACCCCGTCCATCATTCCCAGGCCGGCCCGCAGGATGGGCACCACGGTGATCTTCTTTCCCTTGATGCGCTGGACCTCCACGTCCCCGGCCCAGCCACGGATGGTGCGCGGCTCGGTCTGCAGGTCCTTGGTGGCCTCATAGGTCAGCAGGGTGGCCAGTTCCGAGGCCAGGTCGCGGAAGTCCTTGGTGGTTACATCGTGCTCCCGCATGAGGCCCAGCTTGTGCTGGATGAGGGGGTGTTCGACAAGCGTTACAGGCACGGCAGTCTCCTTTCTCGCTGGCAGGTTGGCGACAGGCAGGCAGGTGCACCGGCGGGCGGCTCCTGTTCCTGGCACCGGGGTATAGGGGAATCCCCGCCGACTGTCAAGAGCGGCCCCCGGTTGACTTGGCAGACCCCTTCTGTTATGGGCAGCTCACATTCAATTCAACGAAAGGAACCGAGACATGAGCATGCAGAGAACGCTTTCCATCATCAAGCCGGACGGGGTTTCACGGGGGCTGATCGGCGAGGTCGTCAAGCGACTGGAGGCCAGCGACATTTCCATCGTGGCCATGAAGATGGTGCACCTGACCCAGGCCCAGGCCGAGGGGTTCTACGCCGTGCACCGCGAGCGGCCCTTTTTCGAGAGCCTGACGAAGTTCATGACCTCCGGGCCCGTGGTGGTCATGGTGCTGCAGGGCGAGGACGTCATCGCCCGTTACCGCAATCTGATGGGCGCCACCAATTACGAAGAGGCCGCCGAGGGCACCATCCGGCGCGACTTCGCCACCGACATCGAGAAGAACGTGGTGCACGGTTCGGACGCCCCGGAGACGGCGGCCTTTGAGATCGGCTACTTCTTCAACCAGCTCGAAATCATGTCCTGATGCCCGCCGCCGCGCCGGACAACGTGGCCGTGGTGCTGTGCCGGCCGCGCTACCCCGAGAACATCGGGGCCGCGGCACGGGCCATGCGCAACATGGGGCTGCGCGACCTGATCCTGGTGGCGCCGCGCAACCCCGACAGCGAGAAGATCCTCAAGATGGCCACCCACGCGGCGGCCGACGTGGCCCGGCGGGCGGTGGTGTTCGACGACCTGGCCGCGGCGCTGGCCCCCTTCCGCTACGTGGTGGGGACCACGGCGCGCTTCGGCACCCACCGGCAGACGGTGCGGCGGCCGCGGGAGGTGGCCCGCCAGGTGGCCGCCCTGTCGGTCGCAAACCGCGTGGCGCTGGTTTTCGGGCCCGAGGACAGCGGCCTGACCAACGAGGACGTGCGCCTTTGCCACAGCCTGGTGACCATTCCCACGGCGGACTTCTCGTCGCTCAACCTGGCCCAGGCGGTCATGGTGCTGTGCTACGAGCTGTTTCTGGCCGTGCAGGAGGAAAAGCCGCCGCACATGCCGCGCCTGGCCACACGCCATGAACTGGACGGCATGTACGCCCAGCTCAAAGACGTGCTGGTGCGCATCAGCTACATCAACCCCGAAAACCCCGAGTACTGGCTGGACCGGCTGCGCCAGTTTTTCTCGCGGGTGGGCCTGCGGGCCAGTGATGTGAGCATCATCCGCGGCATCTGCCGCCAGATCGACTGGTACGCCGGCAAACGCTACCGCGACGGGCTGGCCGCGGGCGGCGGGCCACCGCAGGACGCTACTCGGAATCGGTCTTGAGTACCGCCAGGAAGGCCGACTGGGGGATCATGACCTTGCCCACCATCTTCATGCGCTTCTTGCCTTTTTTCTGTTTCTCCAGCAGCTTGCGCTTTCGTGTGATGTCGCCGCCGTAGCATTTGGCGGTGACGTCCTTGCGGAAAGGCGAGACCGTCTTGCGCGCGATGATCTTGCCGCCAATGGCGCCCTGGATGGCGATTTTGAACATCTGGCGCGGGATCTCGTCGCGCAGCTTCTCGCAGGCGTGGCGCGCGCGCTGCACGGCCCGATCGCGGTGCACCAGCTGCGAGAGCGCGTCCACGCGCTCGCCGTTGATCAGGATGTCCAGCTTCACCAGGTCGGTTTCGCGAAAGTCGATGATCTCGTAGTCGAAGGAGCCGTAGCCCTGGGTGACGGACTTGAGGCGGTCATAGAAGTCGTAGACCACCTCGGCCAGGGGCATGTCGAAAATCATCTCCAGCCGGTTGCTGGTCAGGTACTGGTAGTTCTTGCTGATGCCACGGCGGTCCAGGCACAGCTGCATGACGGCGCCCATGTACCGGTCGGGCACGATGATCGAGGCCCGGATGAAGGGTTCGCGGGCGCTCTTGATGAGGGTCGGGTCGGGGTAGAGCGCCGGGTTGTCGATGGTCACGACCGTGCCGTCGTTCATCTCCAGTTCGTACTGCACCGAGGGTGCCGTCAGGATCAGCGACAGGTCGTACTCACGCTCCAGGCGCTCCTGGACGACCTCCAGGTGCAGCAGTCCCAGGAAACCGCAGCGGAAACCGAAGCCCAGGGCCACCGAGGAGTCTTTTTCGTAGATCAGCGCGGCATCGTTGAGCTTGAGCTTCTCCAGGGCCACGGCCAGGTCCTCGTAGGCGTCCGAGGCCACTGGGTAGATGGAGGAGAACACCACCGCCTTGGCCTCCTTGAAGCCCGGCATGGGGGCCTCGCAGGGGTTGTCGTTCAGCGTAATGGTGTCACCGCAGCGCGTGTCGCTGACCGTCTTGATGCCGGCGATCAGGTAGCCTACCTGGCCGGCGCTCAGTTCCTTCTGCGCGACGCGCTCGAGCCGGAAGATGCCCACCTCCTCCACCCGGTAGACGGCGTTGTTGGACATGAAGCGGATCTCGTCGCCGCGCTTGAGGCGCCCGTCGAACACGCGCAGGTGCACAATGGTGCCCCGATAGGCGTCGTAGTGCGAATCGAAGATCAGAGCCCGCAGCGGACGGTCCACATCGGTGGACGGCGCCGGTAGGCGGGTGACGATGGCCTCGAGCACCTCTTCGATGCCGGTGCCGTCCTTGGCCGAGGCCAGGATGGCGGTCTCGGGGTCCAGCCCCAGGTCCTCCTCGATCTGCTTCTTGGTCCACTCGATGTCGGCCGACGGCAGGTCGATCTTGTTGATCACCGGGATGATCTCCAGATCGTGCTCCAGCGCCAGGTACAGGTTGGCCAGGGTCTGGGCCTCCACCCCCTGGCTGGCGTCGATGAGCAGCAGGGCGCCCTCGCACGAGGCCAAGGCGCGTGAGACCTCGTAGGTGAAGTCCACATGGCCGGGCGTATCGATGAGGTTGAGGTGATAGCGCCGGCCGTCCCTGGCCGTGTACGGCAGGCAGATGGTCTGGCTCTTTATGGTGATGCCACGCTCGCGCTCGATGTCCATGGTGTCCAGTATCTGGTCCTTGAACTCGCGCTCGGAGACCACGTGGGTGGCCTGGATGAGGCGGTCCGAGAGCGTCGACTTTCCGTGGTCGATGTGGGCGATAATGCTGAAATTACGAATATGAGTCATCTCTGAGGGTCCTGTGTGTTCTCCCCGCCGGCAGCGAAAAAAATTCACGACCGGGGTTGAAGCCCTGCGCCGGTTCTGCCGATAGTTAGGGGTATAGGTGCTGCGGTTTTCCGCGAGTGTTTGATGGTTGACAGTCGGCGCCTTTCCGGATAGTTTAAATTGTTTATAGCATAAATGCGTGGATCCCCCTACCAGAAATCATTTCCGGCTGTCAACGCCGCGGCCGTATGCGCAGCCGGCGGGCTCGACGGCACACAGGAGTGAAGACGCCTTGCAGCAACGGGTATTAGTGGTCGATGACGACCAGGCCATTCGCGACTCCATGACCGAGTTCCTGGGCCTCTCCGGTTTCCACGCCGAAATGGCTGCCAGCGCCGAGGAAGCCCTGGAACTGATCTCCCGCCAGCCCGTGGACGTCATCATCACCGACATCATGATGGAGGGCATGAACGGCCTGGAGCTCACTGACCGGGTCAAGAAGGAATACGACATCGATGTCATCGTGATGACGGGCTACAGCGACGACTATTCCTACGAGGAGGCCGTGCGTATCGGTGCCAGCGATTTCGTCTTTAAGCCCATCCGCTTTGAGGAACTGCTGCTGCGTCTCAAGCGCGTACTCAAGGAGCGCAGCCTGACCCGTGAACGACGCGAAATGATGGCCAAACTGGAAAAGCTGGCCATCACCGACGGTCTGACCAAGCTGTACAACTCGCGCTATTTTTATGCCCAGCTGAAAATCGAGATCGACCGTTCGCTGCGCTACCACCATCCCCTGGCGCTGATGCTGCTGGACATCGATTTTTTCAAGGACTACAACGACACCTACGGCCACCTGGAGGGCGACAAGGTGCTGATCCGCATCGGCGAGATTATCCGCTCCAGCCTGCGCAACATGGATTCGGCCTATCGTTATGGCGGCGAGGAGTTCACCATCATCCTGCCGGAGACCTCGGCCGAAGAGGCCGTGCGCGTGGCGCCCCGCATACAGGCGGGGCTCAAGGCGTCGCCTTTCACGCCCGGCGGCGGGCCACCGGTCCACATCACCATGAGCATCGGCGTCACCCAGTATTGCCCGCAGGAGGACATCTCCTCGTTCGTACAGCGCGCTGACCGCGCCATGTACATGTCCAAGGAAAACGGGCGCAACCGCATCTCGTCCCTGCCCGCGGACGCCGACTGTACCTTCACGCGGCCATGACCGTCTACACCTTCACCGCCAAGCCGGCAGAAGACCTGCCCGCCGGCTACGCCGCACAGATCGTGGCGCTTTACCGCGCCGCCGGCTGGTGGGACGAGGCCGGCGACGATGAGCGTCTGGTGGACGCCATCATCGGCGGCAGCCACTGCTTCCTGGCGGTCGTGGAAGACGACGGCGTGGTGGGCATGGGCCGCGCCATCAGCGACGGCGCCTCGGATGCCTACATCCAGGACGTCACAGTGCGGCCGGACCGCCGCGGGCGGGGCATCGGCGGCCAGATCGTCCGGCGTCTGGTGCGGCGCCTAACGGACGACGGCATCGGTTGGATCGGCCTGATCGCCGAGAATGATTCCCTGGAATTCTACCGGCAACTGGGCTTTGCCGTCATGGAGCGCTCGGTCCCCATGCTCAAGAGACGATGATGGATTTCAAACCGCTGACCCCCGACGACTACCCGCGCCTGAAGCCCTTTTTCGAGGGCCAGCGCCACGAGCTGTGCATCTATTCGCTGCCCTCGCTGTTGTCCTGGACCAACGACGCCTACCACCCCTGCGGCGCCGTGGACGGCCACACCCTGGTCATCGGCGCCGAGTTCACCCGCCGCACGGAAAACCGCCACCTGATCCTACCGGTGGACCCCCGACGCGACCCGCCGCCGGAGCGCCTGAGAGACTATGCCCGGGAGCTGGACTTCCATCAGTACTGGTTCATTCCCGAGGGGTACCTGGAAACTTACGGCCGCGCGGCTGTGGAAACGCACTTTGCCGTAGAGGAGCAGCCCGAGTACGAGGACTACGTCTACCGCACCGAGGACTTGGCCTGGCTGAAAGGCAACCGCTACGCCAAGAAGCGTAATCTGGTCAAGCAATTCACCCGCGAGTACGTGGACCGGAAACGGGTCACCCTAGCGCCCATCACGGCGGCGGATTTTACCGAGTGCGCCGATTTCCTGGAAGAGTGGTGCCTGCAGCGTGGCTGCGAACAGGCCGACGACGAGGACCTGGCCTGTGAAAAGCAGGCCGCCCTGAACATGCTGGCGCATATCGAGCGCTACGACGTGAACGGCCTGCTGCTGCGCATCGACGGCGAGGTCTGCGCCTTCGGCATCGGCGCCCGCCTGACCGCCGGCATGGGCGCACTACACTTCGAGAAAGCCGACGCCAACTACAAAGGGCTTTACCAGTATTTCGACATGATGTGCGCCCGTGAGCTCTTTGCCGACTGCGAGTTCATCAACAAGGAGAGCGATATGGGCGTACCCGGCCTGACCCGCGCCAAGCGATCCTACCACCCCGTCAAGCGCGTCAAGTCCTACGCCCTGAAGCTGCGCTGAAAAAACGGCGCCACGGGGCAAAAGCACGCCGGCACGAAATGAAGTCCCTTCAGAAGGCAATGTGCACCCGCAGCATCAGGTCGCCGCGCGTGCCGTCGGGCAGGCTGCGCCCCAGGCCGCGCAGGCGCAGCACGGTCCCCTCCTTGACATCCGGCGGCACCGTCACGCGGATCAGCCGCCGCGAGTGGATGCCCGGCACGGTGACCACCTTCTGGGTGCCGGTCAGGGCCTCGAAGGGCGTAATCACGATGGTGCCGTACACGTCGGCGTCGCCGTGGTCGCCATCGGGGTGCACCACCTGCAGGCGGTTGGATTTTTTGCGGGCGGTCACGCGCCGCACCCGGGGGGCCACCCCCATGGAGGGCAACAGGTCGAAGGCCTTGACCAGCAGCATGCCGAAGACGAACCCGCCGATATGCGCCCACCAGGCCACGCCGCCGGCGCCGGCCCGTGTCGCCGTGGCGCCCATGAACTGCATAACGAACCACAGGGCCAGGAAGAAATAGGCCGGTATCTCGAAGAAAAACGGGATGATGATGATGGGCACGAGGGTCAGTACGCGCGCCCGCGGGTAGAGCAGGAAATAGGCCCCCATCACCCCGGCAATGGCGCCGCTGGCGCCGATGGTGGGGATGTTGGCGTGCCAGCTGAGAAACAGCTGGGCCACGCCCGAGCTGATGCCGCACAGAAAGTAGAATACCAGGTAGCGCAGCGAGCCCAAATGGTCCTCGACGTTGTCGCCGAAGATGTACAGGAACCATATGTTGCCCAGCAGATGCCAGAAACCGCCGTGCAGGAACATGAAAGAGATGAAGGAAAAAGCCTGCTGGAAGGGCGAAAAATAGGCCGCGATCTGGGGCACCGAGTACCGTGCCGGCACCAGTCCGTATAAATAGACGAAACGGTCCAGGTTGGGCCCCTGCCCTATCTCAATTAAGTACACAACCACGTTGACCACGATAATGGTCATCGTGACCACGGGATAACTGCGGGACGGCGTGGTGTCGCGTAACGGAATCATGGCGGCGGCCCTCCGGGACCGGCCTTACTCCTGGTAGGCCTCGATACGTTCGAGACTGGTCTGCAGTTTCTGCTGTTTTTCCAGCAGCTCCTGGTAGCGGTTCTTGGCTTTTTCCACAACGGCCTCGGGAGCTTTTTCCAGAAAATCCTCGTTGTTGAGTTTGCGCGAAAGGGCCGTCAGTTCGCCGGTGATCTTGCTGATCTCTTTTCCCAGGCGCCGGATTTCATGGCCGAAATCCACAACGCCCTCCAGCGACACGTAAATGGACACGTCGCCGGCCACGGCGGCGGCGGCCTTTTTGGGGTGCTCGCCGGGAGCCTCCACCGAGAGCGATTTGAGGCGCGCCAGGTCGCTGATCAGGTCCGCATGGCGCCGGACGCGCTCGCGATCGTCCGCGTCGGGGGCCTGCACCTGGGCCGCCAGCTGCACCGAGGGTGCGATGTTCATCTCGCCGCGGATGTTGCGCACCGCCGAGATGATGTCGATCATCAGCGCCATCTCGGCCTCTGCCTCGGCGTCTTCGTAGCGACTGCCGGGAGCCGTTTCCGGGAAGGCCGCGCGCATGATGGACCCTTCGGTGCCAGGCAGCTTGTGCCAGATCTCCTCGGTGACAAAAGGCACGAAGGGGTGCAGCAGGATCAGGGTGTCATGCAACGCACGGGCCAGCACGGTGCGCGTCTCGGCCTGCAGCGCATCGCCCTTCTTGCCGTAAAGGGCCGGCTTGACGGCCTCCAGGTACCAGTCGCAGAATTCGTGCCACACAAAGTTGTACAGGCCGGCGGCGGCATCGTTGAAGCGGTAGGCGTCCAGGGCCTCGGCCGTGTCCAGGGCCACGTCCGAAAGGCGCGCCAGGATCCAGCGGTTGGGCAGCCACTCGGGAGCCGTGGTTAAGGCCGGCCGGGTGTCCTCGTCCAGGTGCATGAGGGCGAAGCGGGCGGCGTTCCACAGCTTGTTGACGAAGTGGCGGTAGCCCTCCACCCGTTTTTCGGACATCTTGATGTCGCGCCCCTGGGCGGCGAAAGCCGCCAGGGTAAAGCGGAAGGCGTCGGTGCCGTACTGGTCGATGACCGTCAGGGGATCGATGACGTTGCCCTTGGACTTGCTCATCTTCTTGCCTTCCTCGTCGCGCACCAGGGCGTGCACGTACACGTCGCGGAAAGGCACCTCGCCCATGAAGTGGATGCCCATCATCATCATGCGCGCCACCCAGAAAAAGAGGATGTCAAAGCCCGTGATGAGCACCGAGGTGGGGTAGAATTTTTCCAGCAACGGGGTTTTTTCGGGCCAACCCATGGTGGAGAAAGGCCACAGGGCGCTGCTGAACCAGGTGTCGAGCACGTCGGTTTCGCGAAGCAGTTCGTCGCTGCCGCACTCGGGGCAGCGATCCGGGGTCTCCACGGTGACCGTCATCTGGCCGCAGTGCTTGCAGGTCCAGGCCGGGATCTGGTGGCCCCACCAGATCTGGCGCGAGATGCACCAGTCGCGGATGTTGTACATCCAGTCGTAGTAGGTGGCCTCCCAGGTCTTGGGAATGATGCGCGTATCGCCGTTCTGCACGGCGGCGATGGCTTTCTCGGCCAGGGGCTTGACCTTGACGAACCACTGCTTGGAAAGATTGGGCTCCACCACGTTCTTGCAGCGGTAGCAGTGGCCCACACCGTGCTGGTAGGGTTCGATGAGCTCCAGCACGCCCTCCTCCTTGAGGGCCTCGATGACCGCCTGGCGGCAGTCAAAGCGGTCCATGCCGGCAAAGCGCCCGGCCTCGGCCGTCATGCACCCGTCATCGCCGATGACCTTGATGGCCGGCAGGCCGTGGCGCCGCCCGATCTCGTAGTCGTTGGCGTCGTGGGCCGGTGTGACCTTCAGGCCGCCGGAGCCGAAGGAAATGTCCACGTAGCTGTCACGGATAATGGGGATCTCGCGGTTCATGAGCGGCAGCCGGACCTTGTCCGAGGGCAGGTTCTGGTAGCGCTCGTCGTCCGGGTGCACGGCCACGGCGGTGTCGCCCAGCATGGTTTCCGGCCGCGTGGTGGCCACCACGATGCCGCCCTCGGCCCCCACAAAGGGATAGCGGATGTGGTACAGGCGCCCCTCGGACTCCTCGTGCTCCACCTCCAGGTCCGAAAGGGCCGTATGGCAGCGCGGGCACCAGTTGATGATGTAGTCGCCCTGGTAGATGAGTCCCTCTTGGTAGAGCTGCACAAACACCGTGCGCACCGCCAGGGAAAGCCCCTCGTCCATGGTAAACCGCTCCCGCTGCCAGTCGCAGGAGGCGCCCAGGCGCTTGAGCTGGTTGATGATGGCACTGCCGGATTTCTCGCGCCAGCGCCAGACCTCCTCGATGAACTTTTCGCGCCCCAGCTCGTGGCGGCTGAGCCCCCTGGCGGCCAGCTGCTTTTCCACCACGTTCTGGGTGGCGATGCCGGCGTGGTCGGTTCCCGGCATCCAGAGCACGTTGTCACCCTGCAGCCGCCGGTAACGGCAGAGGATGTCCTGCAGGGTATTGTTGAGCGCGTGGCCCATGTGCAGCACGCCGGTCACGTTGGGCGGTGGAATAACGATGGAATAGCAGGGGCGGCCGTCGTCAGCCTCATCGGCCGCGAAGAGGCCCTCCTGCTCCCAGAAACGGTACCATTTCTTCTCCACATCGTGGGGCTCATAGCCCTTTTGAAGCTCCTGTGCCATAGAACTGTTTTTCCAACTTTTTTTTGGGTTTTGCGAATGAAAAAAAGGGGGATTGCATGCGAATCCCCCGCTCGTACGCCCTTGTCCGCCCGGCCGTCTGTCAGCTTTTGCCCGGGTCGGTCAGCAGGCGTTTGATCCTCTGGATTTCCCGGCTGACGGTTTCCTGGACCACCTCCAGCAGCAACCCCTCGATTTTCTCGGCGTAGACCTCTTTGACCACCTTGCGCAGCACCCGCTACAGTTGCGCGTCGGTGGGGGCGACGGCCCCCTCCGGGGTCGGCGGCGCCGCGGCCACTTCGGTCAGCTCGATGAAATCGTCGCCGTCATCCGGCTCCGATGCCTCGCCGTCCACGGTGTCGGTGAGCTCGATCAATCCGTCGTCTTCGGCGGATTTGTCTCCCCCGGCCTGTCCACGTGTCTTCTCCTGATCGTCCATCTTGCCTCCAGACGGGAAATCGTGGTAGATTTCAATCCATTAGGGTACATGTCCGATCCGCTTCGACTATCACAGGCCCCGGGGCGCTGTCAAGCTTGCCTTTGGCGCCGAAAAGGGCTATTGCCTTAGGCCATGCACCGCTTTCTCGTCCCTCCTGAAGCGCTGAAGGCATCGCCGGTGACCATCGGCGGGGCCCAGGCGCGCCACGCCGCCACCGTGCTGCGCCTCAAGCCAGGGGATGCCGTCGTGCTGCTGGACGGCCGCGGCCAGGCAGTGCGTGCGGTCATCACGGCCTGCCAGCGGGGCCGAGTGGTCGCCCGCATCGCCGAGCGCCTGCCCCTCTCCGGAGAGTCGCCTCTGGCGCTCACCGTGGCCCAGGCGTTTTTAAAAGCGCACAAGATGGACACCGTCATCCGCCATCTCACCGAGTTGGGCGTCCACCGCTGGCTGCCTTTCGCCTCCCGCCGCTCTGTGGCCCGGCCGCAGGGCCCCCGCCTGGAGCGCCGGGTGCAGCGCTGGCGCGACATCGCGGGCGAAGCCCTCAAGCAGTGCCGCCGGAGCCGGCTGCCGCGTATCCGGGCCATGCAAAGCCTGGAGGCGGTGCTGGACGAAGCCGGCCCCGACAGCCTGAACATCATTTTCTGGGAAGAAGAGACCCGCCGTCTTGAGGAAATTATCGGCGACGCCGGCGGCTCCGTCCGCCGGGCTTTGGTGGTCATCGGGCCCGAGGGCGGCTTTACGGCCCGGGAGGTGCGGACCGCCGAGCAGCGGGGCTTCACAGCCGCCTCTCTGGGACCGCGCATCCTGCGCGCCGAAACCGCCGCCCTGACCGCCTGTGCGGTGCTGCAGCACCGC
>JAMOVG010000028.1 GCA_027061725.1 Desulfobacteraceae bacterium | reverse complement strand
CGCGGGGCGGAACTGCGCTGGCCGGCGCCCTCGATGCTGGCGCCGGTGGCGTTTGACGAGGCTCTGACGGGGGAGATCGAACGGCTGTGCCGGGAATTGAATTTCCCGTGCCGTCGCCTGCCCTCCATGGCCGGGCACGACACCAGCAACCTGGCACGGCTGGCGCCCGCGGCCATGGTGTTCATTCCCTCGCGCGACGGCCGCAGCCACTGCGCCGAGGAGTGGAGCCGCTGGGAGGACGTTGCGGCCGGGGCGGAGGTGCTCGGCGGCCTGCTCCGGTATGCGGACCAGCAATAGGGAAATTGCGCCGGCGGTGCGCGCGGGGAAACGTTTGCCGGCGGCGCCCCGTTCCATGGCGGAAGAACGGGGCGCTGCCGGCTCAATCGACGGGGGGTTAGTCCCGCCGACGTTGCATCTCGGACGCTGCCTGCCGGGCGGCGAAGACGAAGGCATTGTCCGACGGTTTGGCCGCCTGTTCGGGGTGGGTAGCGTACTGCAGCAGCAACAGGTCGTCCACCGTGGCCTGTTTCTGAATGGCGAAGGAGATGAAGTCGGCACACTGGGCCGCGCCGAATCCCCGGCGCAGAACGCAGCCGCCGATCAGGCGCCGCGTGGCCGCGTTGAACACCAGTTTGGTGTGGATGGGCGCCACGCCCGGCATCATGGGGTACTTGTCCAGCACCTGCGAGGTGCCGGTGATCATCGCGATGCCCGCGTCGCTGGCCATTTGTTCGGTAAGCCCGGCCTGGCCCAGGCCGATGTCAAAGACCGTAGTGGCGTTGGCGTTGATGACGCCGGGAAATTTTTCCCGCTTGCCGAGAATATTGTGGGCCACCACCCGGGCCATGAAGACGGCGTTGGTGCCGAACTCGCCGCGGCAGGGCTGCCCGGTGACGAAGGAGCGCTTTTGGGCGCAGTCCCCGCAGGCGTAGATGTGCGGGGCGGAGGTGCGCAGGTGATCGTCGGTCCAGATGCCCAGGCGGCTGGTTTTCAGTCCGGCCTCTGCGGCCAGTTCGGTGTTCAGGATGACCCCCACGGACATGACCACGAAATCGGCCCCCAATGTTTCCCCGCCGTTGAGCTGTACTTCGATGTCCCTGTCCGAGCGCTGTGCAAAGGAGGTCACCCCGCGGCCGGTGAGCAGGCGGATGCCATGCTGGGTCAGCTTGTCCTCGATGAGGCCGATGAACTCCGGTTCGGTGGTGGCCAACAGGATCTTGGGCAGCATTTCCACCAGGGTCACCTCGATGCCCATTTCCCGCAGCACCACGGCCACCTCGATGCCGATGTAGCCGCCGCCCACCACTACCGCGCGGCGTCCGGCAGCGGCCAGGCGGCGCAGCCGTGACAGGTCGGCCAGGGAGCGCACCGGCGTGATCAGCGGCGAGTCCACCCCCGGCAGGGGTGGGATCAGCGGACGCGAGCCGGTGGCCAGCACCAGATCGCCGTACTGAAACTCGCGGCCGCCGGCGGTGATGACCCGCCGGGCGGCTGAGTCGATGGCCGTGACCCGGTCAATGACCAGTTCCGCTCCGAAATCGGTGACCAGGGTGTTGGGGATCTGGTATTTTTCCAGCGGCTTTTCGTCAGGTATACCGTAGGGTACGGCGCATCGGTTGACGTTGACTTCCTCGTCTTTGATCAGGGTCACGCAAAGGCCGGCCCCGGCGGCGTGCAGGGCGTGGACCACTACCCGGCCGGCGGGGCCGCCGCCAATGATCACGACGTCTCGTTTTTCCATCTTGTGTAAAGTCCTTCAGCTTGCGTGTTTACAGAGCCGCCAGCTTGCGGGCCTGATCGGTCAGCAGCGACTTGAAGCGGTCCAGGGTCACCGGGTAGGCCTGCATGGGAATGCCCATCCAGTCGCAGTATTCCAGGAACTCCTCGGGTTTTTCAGCCATGTACTGGTCCAGGTAACCCACGGCGTCCAGCACGATGGCGCCGCCGGTGTGCTTGGGGAAGTTCTCGTTGGCCAGCCCCTTGTCCCACCCCTGGAAAACTTTGTGGCGGAACTTGACCCAGCCGGGCGTCATCCACCACACCGGCTCGCCGCCGGCAAGCTCCTGAGCGATGGCATCGCGCTGGGCCTCGTCGGCGATCATGTCCATGCAATGGGTGGCATCGATACGCGTGACGCCGGGTCCCTGTTCCTCGATGATGACAGACATGGTGCGCAGTGGTTCGTCGGCGTTGACGTAGCAGAACTTGCCGCCGTAGACCACGATCACCTTTTCGACCGACCGGCGTGCCTTTTCGATGCGATCCACGAGCTGGCGCTCGAGTTCGGCGATGTCCTGGTGCAACCCCGGGGTGGTGAACAGCAGGTGCCCGGTGTCCAGAAAGCCCTCCTTCTGCAGGGCCTTGAGCTCCATGCTGAGGGTTCCGCACGATACGATGGCGATGTCCTTGAACGATACGCTGCCCATGGCAGGCCTCCCTGTTTCTCTGAAGCGGTCAGGTTCCAGTCCAGTTGTCAGCAGGCGATGGAAACGCGTTCGCTGACGGTTCATGAATAGTTGCGCGCCACCTCGTAGCCGGCCTGGACGGCGGTGAAGATGTCCTGCACCTGGCGGGCGTCGCCGATGACCTCGATGTGGGCCACAGCGGCGCGGATGTCGTCGTCGGGACCCGGGGCGCTGCGCATGCCGGATGCCAGGATGACCGTCTGGAACGGTTCCAGGGCCTTCTCCTCGCCGTCCTGCTCGACCACCACCGCGTCGGGCTTGAAGGCCTTTACAGCAGTGTGCGGCATAAGGGTGACATTGTCCATTTTTTCGATGCGCATCAGGATGAGCTTCTTGGTGATCATCTCCATCATGCTGCCGATGGGGTCGGTGCGCTTGGTGGCCACCACTTCGTAGCCCTGCATGCCGAGTTTTTCGACAATTTCCAGGCCGGCCCGGCCTGCGCCGATGACCAGCACGCGTGGTCCGCGGACCTCGGCACTGCCCTCGAAAAACTCCAGCGAGGTCATACGGTGCTGGGTGTCGAGGCCGTCGATTTCGGGGATATTCTGCACGGCGCCGGTGGCCCACACCAGCAGGTCGGGCTTGACCTGGCGCACCAGATCAGCATCCACGGCGCGCCCCAGCAGGACCGACTCGGCATTGGCGCGGGCGCAGTAGCTGAGGGTGTCCAGGCCGTCGTGCATTTTCTCCTTGCCCGGCGCCTGCCATGCCAGGTTGAACTGGCCGCCCAGGCGATCACTTTTTTCGGCCAGGATAACCGTGTGGCCGCGCTGGCTGAGGTACTTGGCGGCGCTCATTCCGGCCGGTCCGCCGCCGGCGATGAGCACCCGGAGCGGCTTTTCGGCCGGCGACAGTTCCGGCAGCCCCAGCTCCGGGTTCAGGTTGCAGCCCAGGGGCTGGGCGTTCTTGACGCGGTGCAGGCAGCCCTGCAGGCAGTAGCCGCAGTAGCGCACCTCGTCGTACTTTTCCTCCTGCGACTTGCGCAGGAAGTCGGGATCGGCGATCAGCGGTCGGCCCAGGGCGATGAGGTCGGCCAGTCCGCTTTCCTCCAGCCGGTCGATTTTTTCCATGCGGCCCATGCGGCCGGCGGCGATGATCGGAAGGTCAGTCTGCTCGCGAACCCAGGCCAGGGAATCGAGCTGGGGCTTTTCGGGCAGCGCCGAGTGGTGGAAATACCAGGGAGGGCTGAAGCAGGCGCTGCCCATGCCCACATGCACGGCTGTCACACCGGAGTCGGCGGCCAGGTCCAGCAGGGCCTTGACATCCTCCGGGGCCACGGCAAACTGGGGTGACATTTCGTTTCCCGAGATGCGCAGCACCAGGGGCAGCTGCGGTGCCCCCTCGCGCACCGCCGCCAGCACTTGGCGGGCGAAGTGCAGTCGGTCTTTCCCGTATTCGTCGTCGCGTTGGTTGATGGCGGCGTTGAGAAACTGGGACAGCAGGTAGCCGTGGCCTCCCTGAACCTCGATGAGATCGAATCCGGCCGTTGCGGCCGTGGCCGCTGCGTTGCGGTATCC
Organism: Desulfobacteraceae bacterium; assembly: GCA_027061725.1. Lineage (GTDB taxonomy): Bacteria > Desulfobacterota > Desulfobacteria > Desulfobacterales > JALSRD01 > JALSRD01. The sequence continues at coordinate 156 of JAMOVG010000028.1, read as the reverse complement.
CTCGACGATGGCGCCGATCTGTTCGGTCGACAGGACCTCGGCCGTCAGGCCCGTGGTGGGACAGGTCACGGTCGACGGCGCCAGCGGCTGGCCGCCGGAAGCCTTGGGGTTGGCGGCTGCCCCGGCATGGTTGAGGTGCAGGCAGGCCAAGCGCCC
>JAMOVG010000027.1 GCA_027061725.1 Desulfobacteraceae bacterium | reverse complement strand
TGTCATGATTCAGAGTGACCGGGCGGTTGACTTCACCCGGGAGTAAATGCCCGTGACCAGGTGCCGGAAACGGATGCCGGGCCAATTGTCAAAAAAAGGGCCATCCGTGTCTGAGCGGATGGCCCCCGTGGTTTCAGGCCCAAACGCCGGATGCCGGGGTGCTATCCCTTGGCGCCACGGCCGTCATCACAGGCGTCGTCCTGGCCCTCCAGGCGGGAGTGCTCGGCCGTCCCCGCCAGGGTGCAGGCGTCGACATTTTCTCCCGCCGCATCCGGGGCGGCGGGCGCCTCCGGGATCTCCACCACGATTTCCTGCTCGGCCAGCTGCTTCAGCCGCTCGTAGCGTTCCATGTACTCCCTCTCCAGGCGGGCCGTGAGTTTCTCGGCCTCTTCCGGGAAGGTCAGCTGCAGCGAAGCGTAGCGCACCTCTCCGGCCAGGAACTGCCGCAGCGATCCGTCGGGCTTCTTGGAGTCCAGTATAAAGGGGTTTTTGCCCTCGGCCCGGCGCAGCGGGTTGTAGCGGTACAGGGGCCAGTAGCCGCACTGCACGGCCAGTTTCATCTCCTCCTGGGCCTTGCCCATACCGCGCTTGATGCCGTGGTTGATGCACGAAGCGTAGGCGATGATCAGCGAGGGACCGCGATAATTTTCGGCCTCGACCATGGCCTTGAGCATCTGCTGCTTGTTGGCCCCCATGGCCACGCTGGCCACGTAGACGTAGCCGTAGGTCATGGCCATGGCGCCCAGGTCTTTCTTGGCGGTTTTTTTGCCCGAGGCCGCGAACTTGGCGACCGAGCCGGTGGGGGTGGCCTTGGAGGACTGGCCGCCGGTATTGGAGTAAACCTCGGTGTCGAAAACGAACATGTTGATGTCCTCGCCGCTGGCCAGGACGTGGTCGATGCCGCCGTAGGCGATGTCGTAGGCCGCGCCGTCCCCGGCAAACACCCAGAAGGAGCGCTTGGTGAAGAGGTCGGACATGGACAGGATCTGCTTGAGAAGATCGTTGTCCGCATGGGCGGGCAGCAATTTTTTCAGCTGGTCGCCGTACTGGCGCGAGCCCTCGGCGTCGTCCATGTTTTTGTGCCACCCGTCCAGGGCCTCCTTGACCTCCGACGGGATGTCGGCCTCCAGGGCCTTGGCCACCAGTTTCCCCAGGTGCCGCCGCTGGTGCAGGGCGCCCAGGAACATGCCGTAGGTGAACTCGGCCGGGTCTTCGAACAGCGAGTTGCCCCAGGCCGGCCCGTGCCCGTCACGATTGGTGCAATAGGGGATGGTGGGCGCGGAGCCTCCCCAGATGGAGGAGCATCCCGTGGCGTTGCCGATCACCATGCGTTCACCGAACAGCTGGGTGAGCAGCTTGGCGTAGGGCGTTTCGCCGCAGCCGGCGCAGGCTCCCGAGAACTCCAGCAGCGGCTGGCAGAACTGGCTGCCCTTGACCGACGTGCGCTTGGTGAGGTTGTCGCGCACCGGGATTTTCGTGGAATAGTCGAAGCAGGGCACCTGAACTTCGGTCTGGGTGGCCAGGGGGCGCATCACCAGCGCCTTCTGCTTGGCCGGGCAGATGTCGGCGCAGTTGCCGCAGCCCAGGCAGTCCAGGGTGTTGACCTGCATGCGGAACTTGTACGGCTTGAGTTCTTTGCCCAAGGCCTTCTTGGCCTCGAACCCCTCAGGGGCCGCGGCCAGTTCCTCGTCGGTCACCAGCACCGGCCGAATGGCGGCGTGGGGGCAGACCATGGCGCACTGGTTGCACTGGATGCAGTTGTCCATGATCCACTCGGGGACCATGATGGCCACGCCGCGTTTTTCGTAACGCGTGGTGCCCACCGGAAAAAGACCGTCGGGGGCAAAGACGGACACAGGCAGCTTGTCGCCCTGCTGGGCCAGGATGGGCCGAGCCACCTTGGTCACGAATTCCGGTTCGTCGCGGGGCGGCGGCGGGGTGTCTCCGGCCTGGGCCCAGCTGTCCGGGTAGTCGATCTCGACCAGTTTCTCCAGGGTGGCGTCCACGGCCGCGATGTTCATGTTGACGATCTTGTCGCCCTTTTTGCCGAACATTTTTTTGATCTGGTCCTTGAGGTAGGCCAGCGCCTGGTCCACCGGGATGACATTGGCCAGCTTGAAGAAGGCCGTCTGCATGATCATGTTGATGCGTCCGCCCAGGCCCACCTCCTGGGCGATCTGGACGGCGTCGATGTTGTAGAACGCGAGCTTTTTCTGGGCAATGGTGCGGCGCATGGCGGCCGGCAGTTTTTTCTCCATGTCCGCCACTGTCCAGGGTGAATTGAGCACGAAGGTGCCGCCGTCCTTGATACCCTCCAGGACGTCGTAGGCGTTGACGTAGCTGCGGTTGTGGCAGGCGATGTAGTCCGCCGTGTCGATGCAATAGGTGGACTGGATGGGGGCCTTGCCGAAACGCAGGTGGGAAATGGTTACGCCGCCGGATTTTTTGGAGTCGTAGGCGAAATAGGCTTGGGCGTACATATCGGTGTGGTCGCCAATGATCTTGATGGCGCTCTTGTTGGCGCCCACCGTGCCGTCGGCCCCCAGCCCCCAGAATTTGCATTGCACGGTGCCCTCGGGGGTGACATCCAGGCTGTCTTTGACCGCCAGCGACGTGTGGGTGACATCGTCATCGATGCCCACAGTGAAGTGCTTTTTGCCTTCGGCGGCCTCCATGTTGTCGTAGACCGCCTTGACCATGGCAGGGTTGAACTCCTTGGATCCCAGGCCGTAGCGCCCGGCGTACAGACGTGGCGTCAGGCCGCGCTCCAGGAAGGCCATGCTGACGTCCAGGAAAAGCGGGTCTGCCGGCGCCCCCGGCTCCTTGGTGCGGTCGAGCACCGTGATGCGGTCGGCCGAGGCGGGCATGGCGTCGAAGAGGTACTCGGTGGAAAATGGGCGGAACATGCGCACCTTGATGAGACCGACTTTTTCGCCCCGGGCCCCCAGGTAATTGACCACTTCCTCGATGGTCTCACAGGATGAGCCCATGGAGACAATCACCCGCCGGGCCTCGGGGTCTCCGACGTAGTCAAAAGGCTTGTACGCGCGTCCCGTCAGCTGGCTGACCTTGCGCATGTTGTCCAGCACGATCTGGGGTGTTTTCTGGTAATAGGGGTTGGCGGCCTCACGGCCCTGGAAGTAGATGTCCGGGTTCTGGGCGGTGCCCCGCAGCTTGGGCCGTTCGGGGTTGACGGCGCGGGCGCGGAAACGGGCCACGGCTTCCCAGTCCACCAGCTTGGCCATGTCGGCGTAGTCGATGAGTTCGACCTTCTGGATTTCGTGGCTGGTACGAAAACCGTCGAGGAAATGGACAAAGGGTACGCTGGACTCGACGGCCGCCAGGTGGGCCACCAGGCCCAGATCGATGACTTCCTGCACCGAAGCCGAGGCCAGCATGGCGAAGCCGGTCTGGCGTACGGCCATGACATCCTGGTGGTCGCCGAAGATGGACAGGGCGTGGGCGGCAATTGCGCGCGCCGTGACGTGGAACACTCCGGGAAGCAGTTCTCCCGATATCTTGTACATATTGGGGATCATCAGAAGCAGGCCCTGGGAGGCGGTGAAAGTGGAGGTCAGAGCGCCTGCGGCCAGAGACCCGTGCACCGCCGCGGCGGCGCCGGCTTCGGACTGCATCTGCCGGACGGTCATGGGCTGCCCGAAAATGTTCAGCCGGCCGCCGGCCGCCCACTCGTCGGCGATTTCGCCGATGGGTGACGACGGCGTGATGGGATAGATAGCCGCCACATCGCTCATGGCGTAGGCCACGTGCGCAGCCGCAGTGTTGCCGTCAATGGTTTTCATCTCTTTTGCCATGGGGTTGCTCCTTGTGTAGGTTATGAAAAAACGGGGTCGGAAGATGGAAGGTGCGGATTTTCCATCGCAGTTTTAAAAGAATTCACAATTAGAAGTAAAATTTTAAAAGAATCCGGCATTTTTGTAAAGAGAAAAGGTTTCGGGCGGGACGGTTTCAGGCATCAGCGCGCACCGGATTGCTGACGCCTATTTTTCCATGAAGCAGTAAGGGTCGCGTTCCCTGAAGATGTTCAGCCCGCTGCCGTGGCTCACGGCCAGGCACCCGCCGCACACCGGCCGGATGGCGCAGCCGCGGCAGGCCTTGCTGCCGGCGCGGAATCGCCGGGCCGGTGCGTCGCGGTAGATGTCGTAGAGCGAACGCTCCCGGATGTTGCCGATCAGCGAGGGCAGTTTGCGGCAGGCGTGCACTTCGCCGTCGGGCAACAGGGAGACGAAGTTGAAGGCCGCCCCGCAGCCAAAGCCGGCGCAGCCGCCGAAAAAGGGCTCCCCCCTCTCGTGCAGCAGGATGTTGAAGAGGTTGTCCTTGAGGCGCATGGCGGGATTGTTGCGCGCGGCCCGCAGGTAGTCTTCCAGGAAGGCGCGGTAGCGCCCGGTGCCGGCCGGCGACAGGTCGGCGCCTTCGCCCACGGGCGAGAGCCGGTTGAAGGTGAACACGCCGGTGCGCCCGCGCAGCCGTTCGGCCAGCGGCAGTACCTGGCCCATGTTGGCATCGGTCAGGGTCAGCATGACCATGGTGCTGACGTTCAGCTCACGCAGCACGTCCAGGAAAGCCATGGTGCGCTGAAAATGGCCGGGGCCGCGAATGTAGTCGTTGTGTTCGGCCAGGCCCTCCAGGCTGACCTGGTAGAACTCGAGATCCTGGATGCGTAGCAGGGTTTCGATGCGCCGGCGTGGCATGGGGTTGCCCAGCACGGCGGTCAGGAAGCCGCGCTCCGCGCTCTGGCGGTAGACCTCGTCAAAATGGGGGTAGAGCAAGGGGTTTCCACCGGTGAAGGTGACCTGGCCGTAAACGTGCATTCGCTGGCAGAAATCGTAGAGATCGTCCAGCACCCGCAAGGCCTCTACCAGCGGCAGGGGCTGGCGGTCGCTGCGGTCGTAGCAGTGGCGGCAGTGCAGGTCGCAGGCCTGGGTAATGTGCCACTGGAGGGTGAAACACCTGGCGACGCGGAATTGGTCGCCGTCGACGGCTTCCCGGCCGAACGCCGGTGGGCGTACGATGCGCGAGGGGGGTGCCAGCAGCAGGCCGCGCTGGCTGGCGGCGTAAAGAATGTTGTCGATGGTACCCAGGGACACACCGCCATCCTCGGCCGCCTGCCGGGGGGCGATTGCCTCGCTGACGATTTTCAGCGCCAGCAGGTCGTGCCCGTCGGCCGTGGCGGCGCGAACGCGCCCTGAGCCGGGCGCTTTCCAGACCAGCACGAAGCCGTTTGGCACGGGTGCCGGGGCGGCCCGATCGTCCTGGAGGCGTTCCGGCAGGCGCTGCCAGGACACCGGCAGCAGCACCAGCGCGGGGTTGAGACGCAGCCGGTCCACGCGGGAGGGGATGCCCGGCGGGTCCGTGCTCAGTTTGTGAATGGCCTGTTCGATGCGGGCCAGGTCGGCCAGGTAGGGGTGGCGTTTCAGTGCCGCAGGCGTGGCGGCGAGCCTTCGGGGCAGGTCTTCGACGGTGGGTGCCGGCCCGTCCGGGGGCAGCGGTTCTTCGGCCAGCAGCCGGCTGCAGACCGGGTAGGCGGACCGGATCTCATCGGGCAGCGGTTTCATGAGGGCCTCTGGTAGGCGAGTGGCGTTATTGCAAAACAGGGGAGCCGGGATCCCCCGGGGGGACGCCGGCTCCTGGCAAACATCATCCGAACGGGAATCCGTCGACCGCAGCGGAATCTGGCAAACCGGCCGTTTTGCTGAGTGTGTTTTTCCGGCGCCGCCGGCGCCGGTAACATCATCCGCCTCAGCCGCTTTTCCCGGATTCTTTCTTGTTGTCTTCTTCTTTTTTCGTGTCAGTGCCAACTGCACTGTCGGTGCTGGACCCTCAGCCGCTTTTCCCGGACTCTTTCTGGACTTCTTCGGCGGCTTCCTCGGCTTCCTTCGTGGTCTCTTCGGTGCTCACGGCACCGCTGCCTTGGCCGCCTCAGCTGCTGCCCGATGCGGGCTTTTCAACTTTAGTGCTACCTGCACTAGGTTGTGCACCTCAGCTGCTGCCGGCCATCGCGCCCGGCAGCGTGAAGCCGCCCAGGCTGATCAATCCGGCAATGCTCAATCCGGCAAGGTATTTCTTGATATCCCTGCTGTCCATTGTGCCCTCCTGTTCCAAAGGGTTAGGGGTGGAAACGGCCTTTCAGGATCCGCGTGGAGACGGCTGCCCTGAGACACTGCGGCCAGTGTGTTTGGCATCATTCGTTGGGGAACTTTTGAAAAAGCACCGAAAACAGAGAAATTAGGGGACCGCCCGCACGGGGCATTGTGAAATCTCGCTGGTCGGAAAACTTCGCTTCAAATATAATGTATGCAAAGTGCCACGTTGTGTCAAGGGAAAATCGGAATCTACTTCAGGGCCTCCATGCCACAAGTGAGGTCGCGGTAAAGGGAAAAACCCGCCAGTACAACGCGGTCGTCGGCGGTGGAGGCGCCTGTGATCATGCGCGCCAGCAGTTCACCGAGGCCGGGGCCAAGCATGAACCCCTGACCGCACATGCCCACGGCGTGCAGCAGCCCGGAAGCGTCCCGGTTCCAGCCCACCAGCGGGACGCCGTCGGCTGTCATGGGGTAAAGCCCGCGCCACACCCGGCGCACCCGCAGGTTTTTCAGCCGCGGCATGAGGTCCACCATGCGTGCGCAGACCTGGGGCAGGAAACCGGACGTCTCGCGGTAGTCGTGGCCCACCAGGGGCGGCTCCGGCGTGATGCAGAAAACCACCTGGCCGTGCCGGTTCTGGTAGAAATAGTAGTTGCGCGATCCCGGCGCCGGCCGCAGGTCGACCACCATGGCGGGGCAGAACATCTGCACCGGTTCGCTGATGCCGGCCTCGTGGGATTCGGGGGTCACGGCGATGTCGCAGCCCAGGGCGGCGGAGAGCTCCCGGGAGTCGGCACCGGCGGCATCGACCACTACCGGCGCGGAAAAGCGGCCCGCAGAGGTCCGTACTCCCTGGACGGCGCCCTTTTCCCGGAGGATCTGCTGCACCTGGACGTTGAACCGGAATTCCACGCCCAGCCGGACGGCCCTGCGGTAGAAGGCGTTGACGGCCAGCAGCGGTGAGGCCGAACCGTCATCGGGAGAGACCGTCCCGCCCCGCAGCCCGTCGGGGTTGATGCCGGGCACCACGGAGGCGATGGTCTGCGGGTCGACGAAGTCGATGTTGAGGCCGAACTTTTTCTGTTCCGGCAGGAAGGTCTTGAGCAGCCTTTCCTCTTCTTCCCGGTAGACGGGAAACACATACCCGCCCCGCTGCCACTCGATATCGTCGCCGTGCAGGTCCTGCCAAGTGGAGAAGATCTCCAGCGAGCGGTGGCAGACCAGAATCTTGGCCGGGTCGGAGTGCGTGGCGCGGATGCCGCCGATGGCGTGCTTGTTCTCGCCCTGTCCCGGCGAGGGGCGCCTGTCCAGCACCAGGGCCTTGAGGCCCGCCTCGGCGCAGGCCAGGGCCGTGGGTACGCCCACCGAACCGGCGCCCACGATGATGAGATCGAATTTATTCATGGTCTCGCCTCCTGTCGATGCCGGCAAAGGCCCCCATGGGGACCTCCACGAAAAGGGGCCTGTCCACGCGGTCGGTGACCTCTTTGAGGTCGATGCCCTCCTCCTGGAAGATGCGCCACACCAGGGGCCGGCAGGTCTTGGAGCCGCAGGCGCCCATGCCGGTGCGCGTGAGGGCCTTGAGCTGGTTCATGTCGCGCACCCCGCTGCGGATGGCCGCCCGGATCTCGCCGGCCGTGATGCGCTCGCAGCGGCAGATCACGGCCTCGTCCGGCGGCGGTTGCTGCTGGTAAACTTCCAGCGGGTCGATGGCCGGCTCCGGCGCCTGGATGCCGGCTGCGCGCTTGGCCAGCTCCGCGGGCAGACGGACCTGCACCAGCAGGGTTCGGGGGTGTTCCTTCTTGACCCGCACGCGCTGCACCGCGTAGTGGCCCAGCAGCGCCCCTTCGCGGTCCGTGACGGCCACGGTGTGCCCGGCCTCCACGGTCTCGCGGCGGATCTCCCAGGGCAGGGTCACCAGAGGATGGTCAGGATCCTTGCGGTAATCGACCAACGTGATGGCCAGCCCCGGGCAGATGGCCACGCAGTTCAGGCAGCCCGTGCAGCCCTTTTCCTCTTCACGGTAGGGGAGGCCGGTGATGGTGTCGTTCTCGGTGTGGATGGCGCCGATGGGGCAGGCCGAGGTGCACGGGTTGCAGGGCACCTCCTGGATGCAGTGGAAGACGGGAAAAACACCCTCTTGGGCGGGCGGCGGCGAGGCCTGCCGGATCCGGCCCGGCCGCGATTTGAGCACCTCGGCCTTGCGGTACCAGTCTTCGGGGATCTCCCCCACCGCCAGTCCCAGGGATGCGGCGATCTTGAGTCCCTCGATGCGGCCGGTGAACATGGCCGCCGAGGCCTCGGCGATCTCCTGGGCGTCCCCGGCGGAGAAGACCTGCATGCCGAAATCCCGGGCTTTGAGGATGAATTCGTTGACTTCGGCCAGCCCCACGGCCACCAGCACCGTGTCCACTTCCCAGGTTTTTTCGGTGCCCGGCACGATCCGCCATTTCTCGTCCAGTCGGGCCGTGGTGGCGGATACGACATGGTCTTGGCCGTGTGCCGCCACGATGGTGTGACGCGTGAAAATGGGGACACCCAGGCGGGTGAGCTTGTCGGCGTGCACCCGGTAGCCGCCCACCTCCGGCAGGGCCTCGATCAGGGCCGCCACCCGGATACCGGCCTGCACGGCGTGGTAGGCCGCGATCAGTCCCACGTTGCCGCCGCCGACCACCAGCACGCGTTCGGCCGACCGAACCAGGTCGCGGTTTACCAGGGTCTGGAAGGCCCCTGCGCCGTAGACCCCGGGCAGGGTGTTGCCCGGAAAAGAGAGCATCTTCTCGCGGGCGCCGGTAGCCACCATGAGTTTTTGAGGCCGGATGCGGCAGTAGCGGTTGCCCCGCACGATGCCCACTACCCGGTCGGAAAAGACGCCCACGGCGGTGCTCCCGAGCCAGACCGCCACCGAGGGCAGCTGTTCTATTTCGGCGGCCAGCCGTTCGGCGATCTCGAAGCCGCGGGTACCGGCGTAGGAGTCCTCCACCGAGCCGAAAAACTTGTGGGTCTGGAGCACCAGTTTGCCGCCCAGGCGGTCCTTGTCGTCCACCAGCAGGGTCTCTACGCCCCGTTTGCCCAGCTCGATGGCCGCCGTCAGGCCGGCCGGGCCGGCCCCGATGATCAATACCGGTACCTCGTGCACCGGAATCTCGGCACCGGGCAGCGGCCGGTCATCTTCCGGGATGCGCGGCAGCCCCTCGATGCGCTCGACGCGCATGCCGGCGGCCAGCGGCGTCATGCAGGCCTTGACCGGCAGCCCGTCGGCCATTACCAGACACTGGGAACACTGGCCGTTGGCGCAAAAGATGCCCTGGGGGCTGTGATCCCTGGGGTGGTGCCCGAAAATGTGGATGCCGGCGGCAATCAGGGCCGAGGCGATCATTTCGCCCGCAACCCCCCTCAGGGGACGGCCGTTGAAGGTGAACGTGACTTCTTCTCTTGCGGGGATCTCCAGGACGGGGTGACGGGTAATACGCTGATCGCTCATGGGACGCACTCCACAGCCAGAATAGATTTGTAATGGTTTGACCATTACCGCACGCCGTTCGGGCTGTCAACGCTTTTTGTGGCCGAACTGTCAGACCAAGAGGCCCCCGCTCAAGATGCGGCCGCGCCCGTGAAATGCCGGGCCCTTGCGGTTTGCGTAAACCGGTGTCCGAGTGGCGGTCAGGCTGCGGTTGTGGCGTCCCCTTAAAGTGAGCGGTTGTTTGCAATTAGGCTGGGAAAATTGGCTTGACAGCAGAAAAACAGGCCTTTAATAATGGTAAAACCATTAGGCGATAAAAATGACGGAAAAAGCGATGTTTCGTGAAGCATCCCAGAGCCGGATCTTCCAGGACGTGGTGCACCAGATCCAGGAGGCCATATTGAAGGGCCGACTGGAAACCGGCGACACGCTGCCGTCCGAAAGAGAGCTCAAGGAAATGTTCAACACCAGCCGCGGCACGCTGCGCGAGGCGCTGCGCGTGCTGGAAGAGCGGGGACTCATTGAGATTCGCCTGGGGGTGCGCGGGGGGGCGGTGGTCAAGAAGGTGTCTCCCCAGCGGGCCACTGAGAGCCTCGGGTTGCTCATCCGTTCCCGGCGCGTGTCGCTGAATCACCTGACCGAGTTTCGTGAGGGCATGGAGGGCAGCGTGGCGGCCCTGGCGGCCCAGCGGGCCACGGACGAAGACGTCGCCGCCCTGAAGACGCTGCTGGCCGAGGCCCGCGGCCACATCCACCGCAACCCGCCGGACCGGGACGGCTTCATCGAGGTGGACAAGCGTTTTCACATGGCCCTGGCGCGCATCAGCCACAACCCGGTTTACGTATTCGTCTTTCACTCGGTGCACGACAACATTCACCGCTACTACGAGCGCTTCCTTTCCATGGAGGAGCGCGAACTGACCGAAAACTACCAGGATCTGTGCGACATCGCCGATGCCGTGGAAAGCGGCGATACCGAGAGCGCGCGCATCCTGGCCCAGGGCCACGTGCTGCGGTTTCACCGTTACATGAAAGACCGGGAAAGCCGCCTGCAAGAGGACGCCGGACCGGAGCAGTCGAATTGACGCCCGCGCCGCCGGCGGGGATCATCCAACAACAGAAAGGGAATGGAAAAAATGACTGATTTCTCCTTCAAAGAGCTGGCCGTCTGGGGCTACGACCGGCCGACCGTTGAAAAAGGCTACGCCGGGCAGACCCTGCACGTTGACCTGGAGCGTCTGCAGACGACCGCCCAGCCGGTCACTGGGCAGATGAAGGAAATTTTCATTGGCGGCAAGGGCTTCGATCTCTGGCTGCTTTGGCAGGCCGTGTCGGAAACCACCCGCTGGTCGGACCCCGAAAACGCCATCTGCATTTCTTCCGGCCCCCTGGGGGGGACGCCGGCCTATCCCGGCTCCGGCAAAAGCATCGTCACCACCCTGTCTCCGCTGACGGGCGCGGTGATCGACTCCAACGTGGGCGGCTATTTTGGGCCCTACCTGAAATTTTCCGGATTCGACGCCCTGGAGATCCGCGGCAAATTCAACGGGCAGGTCGTGGTCTTTATCGACGGCATCGAATGCCAGGTGAAGATTCTGGAGGCTCAGGGGCTGCCGGACAATGCTTACGCCCTTACCCAGGCCCTGACCGATCACTTCGGCCAGGGAAGCCCGCGGGGCATCTCGGTGGTCTCCACCGGCCCCGGGGCGGCCCATACCCGCCTGGGATGCCTCAACTTCTCGTGGTACGATCCCAAGCGCAAACGCGCGCGCTACAAGCAGGCCGGCCGCGGCGGAATAGGCACGGTCTTTGCGGACAAGGGGCTGCGGGCCATCGTGGCGCGCTGGGACTCGGTCTCTCTGGACACCAACCGCCCGGCGGACAAGCAGGCCCTCAAGAAGGTGGCCAAGCTGCACGCCCGCGAGATCGTGGAACTCGACCCCAAGCAGAACGAAATGGCGCGTATCGGGACCACTCACCTGGTGCCTATCATGAACGACTTCGACCTGCTGCCGACCCACAACTTCCGTTTCGGGCAGGACCCGCGTGCCGGGCTGATCGGCAAAGACGTCTACCGGCAGCTCTTCGATCCCGGTTTCGACGGGTGCTGGATGGGTTGCACCGTGGCCTGCTCCCACGGGGTGAAGGATTTCGTGCCGGTGACGGGCCCCTATGCCGGCCAGCGGGTGTTCGTGGATGGCCCCGAATACGAGACCATCGCCGGCTGCGGCTCCAACCTGGGGATTTTCGACCCTTACGCCATCCTGGAGATGAACTTCTACTGCGACGCCTATGGCCTGGACACCATCTCCGTGGGCACCGGCATCGCCTTCGTCATGGAGTGCTTCGAACTTGGCCTCATCAACAGCTCCCACACCGGCGGCCTGGAACTGGGTTTCGGCAACCGCACGAACGCGCTGGAGCTGATCCACCAGATGGCGCGCGGCGAGGGCTTCGGCAGCATCGTGGGCCAGGGCGTACGCCGCATGAAGAAGATCTTCGCAGAGCGCTTCGGAGCCGACGAGGCCCTCATGGAGGACATTGGTATGGAGGCCAAGGGGCTGGAGTTTTCCGAGTACATGACCAAGGAGTCCCTGGCCCAACAGGGCGGCTATGGATTGGCCCTCAAGGGCCCCCAGCACGACGAGGCCTGGCTGATCTTCCTGGACATGGTGCACAATTTCATGCCCACCTTCGAGCAGAAAGCAGAGGCGCTGCACTGGTTTCCCATGTTCCGCACCTGGTTCAGCCTGTGCGGGCTGTGCAAGCTGCCATGGAACGACATCGTACCCGAGGACAACAACGAGAGCCAGGATCCGGCCAAAGTGATGAAGCACGTCGAGTGGTATGCCGAGTACTTCTCGGCCGTCACCGGCCGCAAGGCAGGACCCGACGACCTGGTCCGCATGAGCGAGGCGGTCTACAATTTCCAGCGCATCTTCAACCTGCGCATGGGATACGGCACCCGCGAACACGACCGCCTGCCTTACCGGGCCGTGGGACCGGTCACCGAACTCGAGTACGAGTCGCGCAGCGAACGCTACGACAAGCAGCTGACCGAGAAGTACGGGGTGGACATCTCCGGCAAGCATACGGCCGAAAAGATCGCCCTGCTGCGCAAGTTCCGCGAGGAGCAGTACGAAAAGCTCAAGGATGCCGTCTACCAGCGGCGGGGATGGACGGCCGACGGCGTTCCTACCCTAGAGACCGTCAAACGCCTGGGCATTGACTTTCCTGAAGTGGTGGCGCTGCTCGAGGCCCGGGGCGTTGCGGGGTGATCCGCGTCAACGGCAAAGCGCGGCCCTGGCAGGAGGGCATGACGGTGTCCGACCTGCTCAAAACGGTGAAAAACGCCCACCTGTATGCCGTCGTGCGCATCAATGGCGACACCGTTTCCCGGCCCCACTTTGCCGAAACCCGCATTCCAGACGAAGCCGAAATTTACCTGATCCCCATGATCGCCGGCGGGTGATGAATTCCTGAAGGGCCGCGGCTTTCTGACCTCAGGGGAAATGGCGTCTTTGCCGGGCGCCGGAGATGCTGCCGACCGCGTTTGCGAAAAGCGGATGTCGCCTGGTGAGAGCCCCGCCGACGCGGCCGCTGCATTGCCCCGCACATGCGGTTTGCCCAATACCGGCGGTTGGTCCTGTTTTTCCCGGTAAGAGCCGGTTGACATCCACCCTCTCGGTGTGTTCTATGATGACCATTCTGTCCAACGCGGCGAAGATGCTTTCGATATCGATGTGTTGATCGGTCGCCGGGTGGCTTGGAAGCCGACAAAGACGGAGAAAACCATCCAGAAACAGGGAGGAGGCTGGGAAAATGAAAAAAAAATCGCTGAGGATGATCGCACTTATAATCACTTGCATGCTATTGGGCGCTGCCGGTTCGGCTTGGAGTGGCGCCAAGGTTTACATCAATGGTTTTGATGCCGCATATCCTCCGTTTACCTTCATTGATAAAAGCGGAAAACCTGCAGGCTTCGACATCGATGCCGTTAACTGGATCGCCAAGCAGATGAAGTTCAATGTAAAGCACCAGCCCACAGACTGGGCGGCCATCGTGCCCTCTCTGAAGGCCGGCAAGATTGATTTCATCGCATCGGGAATGAGCATCACACCGGAGCGGCAGGCGCAGGTGAACTTCACGGAACCTTACTGGCAAGTGATTCAGTTGTTGGTGGTGAAAAAAGACGCGAACCTTACGGTAAAACAGTGCTTGGAACCCGGCCGAAAAATTGGATTGCTCAGAGGTAGTGCCGAATCCAAGTGGCTCACAGATCATATGCTTAAAAAGGGCTACAAGTTCGAACTGCGTTTTTACGATACCACTCCGCTGGCAATCGAAGATGTGGCCAACGGCCGCATCGATGCGGCGGCAGTATCCAACACAGCCCTCAAAGAAGCCAGGGACAAAGGGCTTCCAGTGAAAAGCATCGGCCGGTACGGCCAGCCCGATGTGAATTACGGCTATGCGGTGCGCAAGGAGGATACGGGTTTTCTCAAGACCCTCAATGAGGGGCTGCGAAAGCTCAAGGCGTCTCCCTATTGGCAGGAGTTAATCAAAAAGTGGGACATGAAATAGAGTCGAATTGATGCGTTTGAACGAAAAACGGGAAGGATTCTGCCGGAGGCAGCGCCCCTTCCCGTTTATTCTTGGTGCGACTGAATCACACGTGTTCTATCCAAGGAGCCGAAAATGATTGGCAATGGATGGAAAGAGGCGCTGGAGGGGCTTCCTTACATCTTGCAGGGCACCTGGGTAACCTTGGCAGTCGTTTTCGGGGCATTGGCCCTGGGATTGGTTCTGGGGTTGGTACTGGCCGTTGGGCACGTTTATGGGAAGCCGGCAGTACGCAGGGGCATTGGCCTGTACGTCTGGTTTTTTCGTGGCATTCCCCTGCTGGTGCTGCTGTTTCTATTCTACTTCGGCATCTTGGGCGCTCTGAAACTCGAGCTTTCCCCTTTTGTCGTGGCCATCATCGTACTCGGGCTGATCAGCTCCGCCTACCAGTCTCAAATCATCCGCGGGGCCATTAAGTCTCTTCCTGAGGGCCAGATGAAAGCGGCCCGGGCCATCGGCATGAGCGACCGGCAGGCCATTGTTTTTACCATTTTGCCCCAGGCGTTGCGTCTGGCCATTCCCGGCTGGAGCAATGAATACACCGTTATCTTGAAGGACTCGGCAGTCACCTATGCGCTCGGTGTGGCCGAACTGATGACCCGCGCCCACCACGTGGCCGCAAGAACCTACCAGCATTTTTGGCTTTACATTTTGGTGGGCATTATCTTCATGGTTCTTACGTTTTGCGGTACCCGGGCTATGGCGATGATTGAAAAAAAAGTAGCCATCAAAGGATATAGCCGTTGAAGAGAGTAGGCAGATGACCGCTGATGAACCTATATTGGTAGTTCAGGACCTGCGCAAACGGTTCGCGGAAAAAGAGATCCTCAGGGGAATTTCCCTGCAATTGCACAGGGGGGACATCAAGGTTCTCATAGGTCCCTCCGGGGCGGGTAAAAGCACCCTTTTGCATTGTATCAATCTGTTACTGCCTGCAGACGACGGCCGGATTCTGCTGCACGGCAGGGATGTAACGGGCTTTCGCAAACGTCGGGTGTATGAGTACCGGCAAAAAGTGGGTATGATTTTCCAGGATTTCAACCTTTTTGATCATCTCACGGCTCTGCGCAATGTCATGATCGGACTGGTGCGGGTAAAAAAAATACCGAAAAACGAAGCGCGTCGACGGGCCTTGCGGGAATTGGAACGGGTGGGGCTGGCAGAACACGCGGACCAGTATCCGGCGGAGCTCTCCGGTGGACAGAAACAGCGCGTTTCCATTGCCAGGGCGCTGGCCATGGAACCCGAGGTCATGCTGTTGGACGAGCCCACTTCATCCCTGGATCCAGAATTGACCGGTGAAGTGCTGACGGTTATCCAGGATCTAGCCGCTGCAGGTATGACCATGATGATGGCCACACATCAGTTCGATTTTGCCGAGTCTCTGGCAAATGAAATTATCTTCATGGAGGACGGTGCGATCGTTGAAAAGGGTACACCCCAGAAGATGCTTTATGCCGCAGAAAATCTCCGTACACGGGAATTCTGTGCCCGCATACATGGATACTGGGAGAATCCGGAAAGGTAATGGACGAATTTTTGTTTCTTCGCCAGGAAGTGGCTCCCGCGCTGATGAGCGGTCTTTGGATGAGCATCCGATTGATCCTGCCGTCGGCGGTGTGCGGGCTGGCTCTGGGTGTGCTTGTGGGGGTGCTGAGGATATACGGCAACCATTTCCTGAAGGCGCTGGTCGGCACTTACGTTCTTTTTTTTCGAGGCTTTCCTTTGCTGGTACAGCTATACCTGTGGTATTTCGGCCTGCCCCACGTGGGAATTTATTTGAGCCCTTACATGGCGGCCGTGATCGGTTTTTCCCTCTGCAGTGCAGCTTACCATTCGGAGTACGTAAGAGGGGCGATCTTGTCTATAAAAAAGGGCCAGATGATGGCTGCCAAGTCCTTGGGCTTCAGCCATACAGGCGCCATTTTTTATATCATACTGCCGCAGGCCATCCGCCGCGCTCTGCCCGGAAGCGGCAACGAGCTAATCTACCTTATCAAGTACTCCTCCCTGGCCTACATGGTGACCTGCATTGAGCTTACTGGAGAAGGAAAGATTCTGGCATCCGCCTACTTCAAATATATGGAAATTTTTATGATTGTTGGAGCGATTTACCTGCTCATGGTGTCTTTGGCCACCTGGGGACTGAACCGTCTGGAAGATTTTGTGGCGGTGCCGGGGTTCGAGCGCATCCACGATTAGAACCGCTCGTGCTTTCTCGATAGCCTTTCCGGGAAACGACACGTCTTCAATGTCGGGAGAACTCTTTTTTTGCTTTGGGGCTGTCAGGCTAACCTGCGTTGTTTCTGAAAGCCGCTACGTCTATGTTGAGGCGGCGGATGATCTTCTGCAGTGAGACGCGCTCCAGGCCGCTGAGCCGTGCGGCCTCGGAGATGTTGCCGCCCGTGCGGCGCAGGACGGTGCTGACGTAGGTGCGGGTGAAGTCGTCCATAACGCGGGCCTTAGCCTGTTTGTAGGAAAGAATCTCGTTTCCCCGGGGGGCGTTGGCCAGCCCGCCGTTTTCCACCAGCTTCACCAGCGGCAGGGTTACCGGCTGTCCCGCGCTGAAGACCACCATGCGGCGCACAAAGTTGAGCAGTTCGCGCACGTTTCCCGGCCACGGCTGCGTGGACAGGTAAGCCAGCGCGTTGGGGGATATCTCCAGCGGATCCATGCCCATTTCCCGGCAGGTGAGGGCGGTGAAATGGTGCACCAGAAGGGGGATGTCCTGGCTGCGGTCCCGCAGCGGCGGCAGGGTCAGCGTCAGCACGTTCAGCCGGTAAAACAGGTCTTCACGGAACGACCCTTCGCGAATCCTGTCTTCCAGGTTCTGGTTGGTGGTGGCCAGGATGCGCACGTCCACCTTTTTCTTTTCACTGGACCCCACCGGGCGGATTTCCTTCTCCTGCAGCACCCGCAGCAGCTTGGCCTGTATGCCGGGGCTGACGTCCCCGATTTCGTCCAGCAGCAGCGTGCCGCCCTCGGCCGTTTCAAAAAGCCCCCGGCGGTCGCGGTCGGCGCCGGTGAAGGCGCCGCGCACGTGGCCGAACAGTTCGCTTTCCAGCAGTTGTTCCGGGATGGCCGGGCAGTTGACTGACAGCAGTGGTTGGGCGCTGCGGCGCGAAAGCTGGTGCACGCGGCGGGCGGCCAGTTCCTTGCCGGTGCCGGATTCTCCGCGGATGAGCACGGTGTAGTCGGTGGCCGCCACGGCGGCGATGGACTCGGCCAGCTGCTGCATGGCGCGGCTTTCCCCGATCATGACCGGCCGGCTTTCCAGGCCGGCGGCGATTTCCCGCAGCCGGCGGTTCTCGGCCATCAGCACGTAGCGCTCCATGGCCCTCTCGACCATGTGACACAGGGTGTTGCGCTGGATGGGTTTGGTGATGAAATCGTAGGCGCCGCGCTTGAGCGACATGACGGCGTCTTCGATGGTGCCGTAGGCCGTCATCAACACCACGCACAGCTGCGGGTTGGCGGCCAGCGCCTTTTCCAGCAGGTCGATTCCGTTCATCCCCGGCATGCGCAGGTCGGTCAGCATGACCCCCACCGCGTTTTCCCGCAGCGCTTCCAGGGCCGCTTCTCCGGAGGTGCAGGCCAGGCATTCCCACTGGGGGTGGGCACGTTTGAGAATGCGCGACAGTCCTCTGGCGAAATCCGGTTCGTCGTCAACGATCAGTATGGACGCATTTGTCTGCACGGCTCTTCTCCTGGCGCTGTTTTCGCGTCGTGGGCAGATAGATACTGAAGACGGCTCCACCGCGGTTCTCGACCTCGATGCGGGCGCCCAGTTCTCCGGTCAGGCCGTACACCACGGCCAGGCCCAGTCCGGACCCGCGGCCCACGTCCTTGGTGGTGAAAAAGGGATCGAAAATGCTCTCCAGGTGCTCCTCGGGAATGCCGGGGCCGTTGTCGGCGACCTGCAGCAGCACCTCAGCGGAGCCCTTTACGAGGCCTGTCGTGATACGGATACGCCCGCTGCCGGCGGGGACGGCGTCGAAGGCGTTGAGCCACAGGTTGGTCAGGATCTGTTCAAGCGAAGCGGCGTCCCCCTGGACGTCGGGCAGGCCCCCGCACAGGTCCAGTTCCAGCCGGGCGGATTTGCCGGCCGCCTGGAGCCGGAAGACGTCGGCGATGTTGGTGATGACCGCGTTGAGGCTGGAGGCGGCGTCTAGCGAGGCCTTGGGGCGTGCAAAGTTCAGCAGGTTCTGCACGATCCCCTGGGCCTGGCGGGTGTGCCGGGCGATGACTTCCAGGTCGCTGCGTGTCTGTTCGTCGGCCGTGTCGGCCATCAGGATGTCCGTATAGCACTGGATAACGCCCAGCGGGTTGTTGATTTCGTGGGCCAGTCCGGCCGCCAGCTGGCCCACGGCACTGAGCTTCTCGGCGAGTTGCAGACGGGCCAGCATGCGCTTTTCGCGCGTATTTTCACGGGCATAGAGCACCACGCAGTCCGGTTCGGGCCGGTAGATGGCGATGGGGTAGATGCTGGTCCAGAAAGATCGCCCGTCCACCAGCTGCAGGCTTTGCTCCCAGGGGGTGCCATTGTCAAGGATGCGCCGGATGATCCCCTCCTTGTCCAGTCCCAGCGTTTCTTTCAGCGCGCGGCGTAGCTGTCCACCGGAAGCGCCCTTTTCGATCAGCACATCGGCCCACTTGTTGGCCATCAGAATTCCGCCGCCGGCGTCGAGCAGCATGAGCGGATTGGAGATGCCTTCGAACACCGACTGCAGCATGTCCTTCTGGTGTGTCAGGTTGTTGATGGCGTGGATATTCTCCAGCGCGATGCCCAGCTGCTGGCCCAGCGCCAGCATTACTTCCTTCGTTATTTTGTCAGGCTTTTTCCCCTCGGGCCAGTGGATTCCCAACAGGCCCCAGGCGCAGTCCTGGGATTTCACCGGCACGTATGCCGCGCACGGTTCGATGCGCACGTCGTCATCCTTCATCAACTGCTGCCAGAAGGCAGGAATGTCCTCGCAGGCCTCCTCTTCCGGCCAGGTTACCACCTGGTGGGAAACCACCGTGCAGTAGTAGACCACCCGTTCGGCGGAGAAGCGCCGCCCGATTTGCTCGACGGCGTGGGCCACCATTTCCGGCCGGCTGCCGCTCTGGTTGAGGCCCTGCAAGAGGTTGACGAAGAGGTTGACGTCCGACCGGTGCCGAAGTACTTCCTGCTGCAGCTCCAGCGTGCGCTCGACGACCATTTCCTCCAGGTTGAGGGCGTATTTCTCCAGCTCCTTCTTGGTCCGGTTCAGGTGCCCCGCCAGCTCTTCCATGCCGCCCACCAGGCCGCTGATTTCGTCGTGGCTGCCCAGGCGCTCGATGATGCTGCGCTCCTCGGGCCCCGAGAAATGGCGCCGGAAGATGGACGTCAGGTTGTGAAGGTTGTGAACCACCAGCTTGTTGAAATAGACGCTGACCATGGCGAAAAACAGCACCACGGCGATGAGGTACATCACCAGGTAGCCGAAAGTGATGTCCTTGAGCTGGCTGATGGTGTGGCGCACCGGGAAACCGGCGACCACCAGGCCGCTGACTTCGCCGACGGGGTAGCCGAAGCCGCGCTCGTGCCCGTAGCGCGTGAGCAGTTCTGTGGGTGCGTTTTCCGGCTCCCCGTGGCAGCGCATGCAGCTTTGCTCGTAGACCACCGGACGGGCGGTGAGGTGGTACTTTTCACCGCGGATGGTGACGTCGCCCTCCCAGCGTTTGAGAGCGTGGTTGATGCGGAACTGGCTGATGATTCCCCGCTCGAAGGAAGTGGGGATGGATTCAGGGTTGCGTGCGTTGAGCGCCACGCGGCGATAGTAGTAGTGCGTGTCCTTGACGTTGAGGCGCTCCATGATGTGGCGTGAAATGTAGGAGGACGACATTGCCGAGATGATGAAGCGGTCGGGGGGCAGCACTTCGAACATGGCAGGGCGCAGGTCGCGCCGGACGTAGTCCTGCACGGCATCGGCCTGGGCCAGGATCAGGTTGGACTTGTCGCTGACTTCCTGGAGCATGACGCTGCGCAGGTGGAAAAAGAGCGTGCCGCCGAAAAAAAGCCCCAGCGAGAGGGCGAACACCGCCAGGCCCAGGATGAATTTGGTCTGCAGGCTCATAGAACGGCGAAAAACCATGAGGCGTTCCTCCTTCGTCGGTGCGTCCCGGCCCGGGCCGCCGCCACGGCCGCCGGGCAGTGGTTCGCAAAAGGTGCTTGCGACTTTTATCATGTTAGCACAACTGCGGTGCGGCCTTCAAACCGAACTTGGGACTGGACCCCGTTGACTGCCAACACCAGGTTGCCTGCTGCTAACAGGAGTTGGCACCGGCATCGCCTGCTACAGTAGGAAATATCAATAAAACAGGTGGTTGTATATTGTATGAACATTGGCATGGCCCTTGCTCGAAACAAGTCCGAAGGAGGTGCCGTGCCGTTCGCTGTCCTGTGGAGGCACGCACCGCGGTCGCGTCGCATCGGTGCGCGGCGCATCGGCAAGGACCATCATTCAAAGGAGGAGCCAATGGCAGAGAAAGAGGCAGCATCCACGAGCACCCTGGCGGGCGGAGAGTACGAAGCCGAAGACGTGCTGGCCGACGCCGAGCCCTGGGAGCCCATCGAGACCAAGCTGGTGGTGTGGTCTTTCATCATCGCCGGCATCGTACTGGTCATCGGGCTGTTTATCGTTCCCACCTCGGTACTGCACTGACCATGGAAACCGCCATGGACGTCGTCATCACCCACGACGGCAGAAACTGGGTCATCGAGAACGACCGCCTTCGCCTGGCGTCCCCCACGCTCGACGAGCTCGACGTGGAACTGGCCAGACTGATGAGGGCCCGGGGAATGGTGAAAAAGGGACAGGTCGCCAAGGTCTTCATGGGCTTTGACAATGCCACCATCCCCGAATGGATGCGTCCCTTTGCCCAGCACTATTTCAACCGAGTGGTTGAAGTCAGAGGGTAGCCGCGAGAGGCACCCACGCGGGCTGCGGGCGGTCTCGGTACATGCAATCCTGCAACACGGAAGGAGGACGGTAACCATGACATCGGTGAATCGGAAATGGTATTCCGGGATGGCCACCCAGGAGGACTGGTGGGCCGTCTACCTGGGACTGTTTTTCTTTTTTCTGGGCCTGCTCTCCATCGCCGGGGTGGACCTGGTGGGCTGGGCGGTCTATCCCACCAAGTGGGTCTTCAACGTGCCAGAGGGCGGCAAGGGCGCCATCAGCCACGCTTTCTACGCGCTGGGCAGCAAGTACAGCCTGACCGCCAAGGCCTTCTACAAAAGCCTGGGCTGGTGGAGCATCATCTGGACCTACGTGATCTTCACCATTGCCACCTGCATCGGCGCGGCCAGCATGAAGTGGGATCTGAAGCGCTTTTTCATCGGCTGGACGATCATCTACTTCCTGACCATCGCCACCTGGTTCATCGGCCACCATGCCTTTTTCGCTGCCAACAAGACCAACTGGCACCAGTACGGGTTGAACTTTGCGCTCTCGCTGGGCGGCGGAGCCTCGTTTATCCTGGCGCTGATCTTCGGTCTGATCATCGGCAATTTTTTCAAGGGCTTCGCCAACTACCTCAGCGTAGCGGCCAAGCCGGAGTGGTACATCAAGACGGCCATCGTGTTTCTGGGGGTCAAGGTGGGGTACCTGCCCATCAAGGCCGCGGCCACCTCGGCCAAGATGGGGCAGCAGATGGCCAGCCTGACCGGGCACCTGTTCCTGGCCGGCGCCGTGGCCACCATCGTGGCCTACCTAATTTTTTGGCCGGGCATCTACCTCATCGCGCGCAAGATGTTCAAACTGCCGCGCAAGACCGCCGCCGTGCTCGGATCCGGCATTTCCATCTGCGGCGTGTCGGCGGCCGTGGCCACTGGCGGGGCCGTGCGCGCCAAACCGGTGGTTTCCATCATGGTGTCGGCCCTGGTGGTGGTCTGGGCGGTCATTGAACTGGTCGTTCTGCCGGGCTTTTTCACCCACATCTGGCCGGGAACCGCCGACCCGCTGGTGGCCGGGTCGGCCATGGGCATGGCGGTTAAAACCGACGGCGCCGACGCCGCCGCCGGCGATCTGCTCGACGAGTTCATGCGCAACAAGGTGACGGCCGAGACCAACGGCGCCGTGGTGTGGCCTGAAGGCGTGATCACGACCAGCGCCGTAATGACCAAGGTGTGGATCGATATGTTCATCGGGCTGTGGGCCTTCGTGCTGGCCATGATCTGGGTGTACAAGATCGACCGCCGGCCCGGGGAGACGGTGCAGGCCTCGGAGGTCTGGCACCGTTTCCCGAAATTCGTGCTGGGCTACTTCGCCGCCTGGTTCATCTACCTGGGCATCTTTTTTGCCAACGGAGCCGGCGCACCGGAAGGCATGCACGTGCTCAAGGCCGCCAAGGCCGGCGCCGTGCCGGTGGAGAAGGGCTTCCGAAAGCTGTTCTTCATGCTGACCTTCATGAGCCTGGGGATCATCACAGACTTCAGCAAGCTGGCCGAGGCCAAGTTCGGCCGCATGGTGTGGGTCTACTTCGTGGCCCTGTTCTGTTTCATCATACCGGTGGCTATTATCATCGCCTACCTGTTCCACCACGGCATGCAGATTCCCAACATCGCCGGACAGGTGGCGGCGGGATAGCGTCGGCGGGCATTTGCTGAAAAGTGAAAACCGCCCGGTTTTGCCAAAACCGGGCGGAACTTCCACGAGAGGGCTTGGGAACCATGATGATAGGACTCGACGACATCATCTATCTGGTCGGCAGCGCCGTTCTGCTGGCCATGCACTACAGCCGCAGGCGCCGTCTGTCGCGCTTCAGCCGGGAGAATTTTGCCGAACTGGACGGGCCCACCTTTTCGGAACTCAGGGATCTGCTGGAGAGCAGCTGCGAGCGGCTGCTGTTCCTCGGCGTCAGCCTGCTGGTGCTGGCGTCCATTTCCATCTGCGGCATGAACCCCGGCCTGGAGGCCTTTTCCCTGGTGGTGGTGTTTGCGCTGTTTTTCGCCTGCGTGGCCCCGCGCCACCGCTTCCTGAGGCAACTGCTGGCCGCCGGCGTCGACCTGCAGCGGGTCAGGCAGGCGGGAGTGAAGCTCTGACGGAGCGTCGTCCGGGGGCGGTCGCTTTTCATTGGCTTTTTCTGGCATGACATGATCGGTCCACTGGCGGTGAAAGGCAATGCCCCACGGATGCTTTCGAATGGGCGCTTTCGGCGGAGCCAGCGGAACTTTTCCGTTTTGACCAGCCGGGGGCAGAGCCCTCAGGCAGGATCCTCGGATGGAACGCGTGTGCTCCCGGCTTATAAAGGCTGTCATGCGCCCGTCAAGCCGGCTTTTCGACCCGCCATCTGTACAATCCCCAAAGCAGGATCGCCAGGCCCAAGAGAGCCGTTGCGCATGACACCAGCACTGTGCCGCGGATACCCCGGGAAAGCCACAGGGGGCCGCCCAGCAGCGCTCCCACCATCCGGCCCAGACTGGCGGCGGCCAGCAGCGACGCCATGAGGGTGGCCCGCAGCCCGGGCATCAGCTCCGTGGCCAGAGACAGGAACGAGACCAGGCTGAACTCGAACGTCAGAAAAACCCCGAAAAGCCCGGCCAGGGCCAGGGGCAACGTGCCCTCGCAGAGGGGCAGCAGCCCGTAGCTGAAGATGGAAAGAGCGGTCCCCCCGCACACCGCCCACTTGAGCCCCATGCGGTCCGCACGTGTGGCGGTCAACAGTTCCCCCAGAAACTCTGCGCCTCCGATGAGCCCGGTCCCCACCCCCAGGGCCACTACCCCCAAGCCGAAGGCCTTTTCCAGCCAGGCCCCGTAGATTACAAAGAGATTGTCGTTGGCCAGACTGATGAAAAAGGCGAATCCCACGGCCCCCAGCGCCGGGCGATGGGCCAGAAGCTCCCGCCAGGCCCCCAGGGGATTACCCGCCGTGCGGGTCGGCCGGTGCCGGGAGCGGTGGCTGCGAAAGGTCATCGCCAGCAGTGCCCAGGCCCCCAGTCCGGCGGCCGCCAAGGCGAAAAAAGGGGACCGCCAGCCGAAGCGGTCAATCAGCAGCCCCATCAGGGGAATGCCCACCAGCGAACTGGCCGACCAGCTGAACTCCATGATGCCGATCACCATGCCCCGCCGGGAGTAGGACACGTTCTCACCGGCGTAGGCCTGCACGGTGGGGTCGAAGACGCTTTTGGCCGTACCGCCCAGCAGCAGGCAAATCAGCACCACGCCGTAGAGGGGCACCAAGCCGGCCGCCAGCATGCCTGCGATCAACAGGGCCATGGCCACCGTCATCAGGGGGCGGTAGCCGAAGCGGTCGGCCACGGGGCCGCTGGCCAGGGCCGCCAGTCCGGTGGCCTGGTTGAGAGCGATGAGCGAGGTGACGGCCGTCAGCGGAACGCCCAGACCGCGGCTCAGCACCGGGGCAAATGGATAGGCGAAGCGCCGGGAGACGTTGAGCACGACGCGGCAGAGGGTGGCGGCCAGGATGGTGGCGATCACTTGGCGGGAAGCGCCCGGCCCGTCGGCGGCACCGCGGTGTTCAGCCATGGTCTTCTACCCCCAGACCTTCACCGAGGGAAAGCGTTCGGGGTGGGTATGGGGCAGGAACTTGGCGGCGCTGAAGCGGTTCATGAAGTCCTGGTTGACGTTGAGCTCCATGTAGGTGATGCGCTGGCGGATGGCTTCGACGCGCCCGGTGGCGCTGCAGTCGGTAAGGATTTGCGTGGCCCCGCCCAGGGAACTGTTGCCAATCGCCTCGTAGCGCTCCAGGGGCAGGTCCGGCAGCATGCCGATGCGGATGGCCGACACCGGGTCGATCAGTGATCCGAAGGTGCCGGCCACGAAAAACTTGTCCAGTTCTTCCATGGACAGGCCCACGCTGTCGGTGATGGTCTCCAGAATGGTGTACATGGCCGCCTTGGAGCGCATCAGGCTGTCCAGGTCGGGCTGCCCGATGGTCAGGTCCCGCCCCGTGCCCGACTTTTCGGCCGGCACCAGCACCAGCTGCGCGATGCCGTTTTCGTCCTTTACCAGCCGGTCGCCGCATTTCTCGGGGACGAAGCGTCCCCGGATGTCGATCATCCCGGAGATGAACAGGTGCGCCGCCAGGTCGATGACCCCCGAACCGCAGATACCCACCGGCGGGAGTCCCCCGATGGTGCGCAGTTCGAAGCGGCGGTCCGGCGGGTGAATGGTCACCCGTTCGATGACCCCCGGCGCCGCCATCATGCCGATGCCGGCAACGCCGCTTTCCAGGGCCGGTCCGGCGGCGCCGGCGCAGGCCATCAGCCAGTCCCGGTTGCCCAGCACCACCTCGGCATTGGTGCCGACGTCCACCAGGATAGCCGGCTGTTCGCGGGTGTCCATGCCGGAAAACAGGATGCCGGCGATCAGGTCGCCGCCGAAGTAGCTGCCGATGTTGGGGAAGACGAAGATGCGCCCCATGTCGTTCATGGGGATGCCGACATCCCGGGGGGTTAGCAGCTCGGGCCGGTTGACCGCCGGGATGTAGGGCTCGCGGATGATCCAGCGCGGTTCCAGGCCCAAAAAAAGGTGGGTCATGGCGGTGTTGCCGGCCACGGCGGTCAGGAAAACGTCCTGCGGGCTTCGCCCGCTGTCGGTCAGCAGCGCCTCCAGCGCATTCCCAATCCCCGTGATGACGCATTCCTGCAGTTGTTCCAGTCCGCCGGGTTTTTCGGCGTGGTGGATGCGCGTCAGGATGTCGGGCCCGATTTCGATCTGGGGGTTGTCGAAGGCCGTCTCGGCCAGCGTTTCGCCGCCGGCCAGGTCCACCAGGCGCAGCACCACCCGGGTGGTGCCCAGGTCCACGGCCAGGCCCGTCATGGGGGCCGCGTCGTCGGCCGGGCGGATGCCGCACACCTGCCAGTGCCCGCCGTATCGGATCACGGCACAACGCAGGCGGTGATCGGCGGCGCGCAGCATGGACGGCAGTCGGCGCACTACGGCGTGGCCCAGGTGCACGGGGCCTCCGTCCAGCACCTTTTCAAGGGCCTCGGCCAGGCGTTCGGCGTCGGCGGTGTTGTTCTCCAGGCTGGGCTGCGGGACCTCGACGTTGTGCAGGCAGCCGTCGGCGGGTGTACGGGTGGGGGTCATGGGCGTGTTTCGCGAAGCTCCTTTTCGATGATGTCGACCAGAGCGCGCATGACCTGCCCGGCCTTTCCGGCCAGCAGGTAGTCGCTGATCTCTCCGGTCAGGGGCGTTTTTTCCGGATTGATCTCGATGACCGTGGCGCCTGCGCCGCGAGCGATGACCGGCAGGCTGGCGAAAGGCTGTACCACGGCCGATGTGCCGATGACCAGCATGGTGTCGCAGGCGGCCGCCAGTTGCTGGGATCGCAGCAGGTGCTCGGGTGGGATGAGTTCGCCGAAGAAAATCGCCTCGGGCCGCAGCACGCCGCCGCATCTGCAGCGCGGGGGCAGTTCATGCAGCTCCACGTCTGCCGTGGCCATTTTGCGCCCGCAGTCCATGCAGCGCTGCCGCGCGAAGCTGCCATGAAACTCGATCACGTCACGGCTGCCGGCCGCCTGGTGCAGCCCGTCGATGTTCTGGGTGATGACCGTTTGGAGCAGCCCCATTTCCTCCAGGCGCGCCAACCCCCTGTGAGCGTCGTTGGGCCGGGCGCGGTCCAGTACTTCTTTCATATCCTTGATCAGGACCCGCCAGACGGTTTCGGGGTCCTTGACCAGGGCGTCGATGTGGGCGTACTTCATGGGGTCGATTTTTTCCCACAAGCCGCCCTTTCCGCGAAAAGGGGGAATGCCGCTCTCCACCGAGATGCCGGCCCCGGTGAGGGCCAGGGTGCGGCGGGAGCGGGCGATATCGGCGGCGGCCCGCTGCAGCAATGCGGTATCAACGGTCGGAGGAGTCATGCGGTCGTCTCCCTTTTGGTCATTGGCCGGGTCACAGGGTGAACACCATGTCGGCCCCAACGCCGAAGCAGTCCAGGTGCGTGTTCCGTTCGGCCACGATGCGGCGGCAGTCCTGCACGATTTCATCCACCTGGGCGTCACTGCGTTCCTGGTTGTGATGAAACAGGCCGAAACGGCGCACACCCGCCGCCAGGGCCAGGTCCAGCGCCTCGGTGTAGGCCGAGTGGCCCCACAGGATTTGGCGGTCGTACTCGGCGGGGGTATACTCGGCATCGTGGAACAGCAGGTCCGCATCGGCGCAGAAGCGGACGTACTCACCGAAGGAGCGCCCGCCGGGGTGGGTGTATCCCAACTCGTTGTCCGTCAGAAAGACGAAGGTTTTGCCGTTCTCGGTGAAGCGGTAGCCGCTGCCCATGTTGGGGTGCGACAGCGGAATGGGTTCCACGGTTACCGTCCCGATGGAAAAGGCCGTGGGGCAGGCCTGTTCGTAGCTGATCTCGGCCTTCAGGGCCGAGTAGCGCACGGGAAAGTTGGGCGGCGTCATGATGCGGGTGATCATGTTTTCCACGAATTTCTTGGGAAAGGGGCAGCGGTGCATTTTGAACACCGCGTCCACCTCGTAGAGCGGCTTGAAGAAGGGAAACCCCATCAGGTGGTCCCAGTGGGCGTGGGTGATGATGAAATGGTAGAGACGCTGCGGTTCTTCGATAAGCCGATTGCCCAGGCGGCGGATGCCGGTGCCCGCATCGACGATGATGATCTCGCCGCTGGCCGCCCGAATCTCGAGGCAGGTGGTGTCGCCGCCGTAGCGGAGGTAGCTGTTTCCGGATACCGGAATGGACCCCCTAGATCCCCAGCAGGTTATCTGCATGTCTGCCTCCGCTTCAGTTGACGGCCGTGCGGCCGCAGAAGGTGTACCAAGTCCCCTCGTGAGCCCAGATGCGGTGGATCCTGGCGCCGGCCTGCAGCAGCCGGGTTTCCACGTGCCGGGCCTCGGAGCGCAGCAGCCCCGAGAGGATGAAGTCTCTGCCTGCCAGGAAGGCCGGCGCTTCGATCAGGTGCCGCATGACATCGAAGTGGATGTTGGCGATTACCAGGTCCGCCGGGACGTGGATGAAATCCTCGGCCCGCGCCTGCACGGCCAGCACCTGCCTCTCCAGGCGGTTCAGGGCGATGTTGCGCGCTGCGGTGTGCACCGCCAACAGGTTAAGATCCAGGGCCAGCACCCGGTGTGCCCCCAGGCGCGCTGCAGCGATGGCCAGCAGGCCGGTGCCGGTGCCCAGATCCAGCACATTCCGGGGAGTTCTCCGGTCCCAGGCCGTCTCCAGGGCCGCCAGGCAGTCGTGGGTGGTGGGGTGGGTGCCGGTGCCGAAAACCAGCCCCGGGTCCAGCACCAGGTCCAGATCCGCCGACCCGTTTGCCGCAGCGGCCGAAGCCTGCTTCCACGGCGGCGAGATCCGGAAACGGCCCACGGCAAAGGGTTCCAGGGAGTCCCCCTGCCACTGGTCGTAGCGCATTTCGTAGTGGTCCACCAGCCGCAGGTGGGGCTGTGCCGCCAGCAGGCGCTGCACCTGCTCTCCGGCCGGCGCCGAAAAGAACAGAAAGGTGGTCTCTTCTTCCTCCCAGTTCCCGATGAGCCCCTCAAGCGCCGGCGCACCCGGCCCCACGCGCCCCTGCAGGTAATAGATGAACAGGTCTTCGTAGGGGCACCGCACGTCCGGCTTCACACGCGGGGCGCGGGCGTCACTCATTCTTGGGCAGCTGGTCCAGGTACCACTCCATGGGATTGAGCAGCGTGAAACCCAGTTCCTGCAGCTTCTTCTTGATGCGCACCACGTTGTTGGTCATCAGGTAGGGGAACACGGCACGCTTGTTTTCGTCCCAGTAGCGGGCCACCAGGATGCTGCCCACCGAGATATTTTCCTCGGTGATGGCGTCCACGATGCGCTTCATCTCGCCGATGCGCTCTTCGGCCAGGATGCACAGCAGGGTGCCCGGTTCACCGATTCCCAGCACGTTGATGAAGGCCCGCAGCAGGTCACGCACCGAGATGATGCCCGTCAGCCGCCCCTCGTCGTCCACCACCGGCAGGGCGCCGACCTTCAGCTGCTGGATGAGCAGCAGCGCGTCCTGGATGGTGTAGTGCGGCGTAATGGTGGTCGGGTCGGGAGTCATGATTTGCCGGATGCGCATTTCCTGGATCTTGTCGCGCACCTCCTGGCAGTCGCCCTGGTGCTTGAAAAATTCCAGCGGCATGGCGCTGCGCAGGTCACGGTCGGTGACGATGCCGATGAGTTTGTTGTCGCCCTCCACCACCGGCAGGTGACGGATGTTGTGTTCGCTCATCATGCGCTGGGCTTCGAAAATGTCGGCGTCGGGGCCGATGGTGATCACCTTGCGCGTCATGGAATTGTTGATGAACATGGCTGGTTCCTTTCCGTGCTCCTGTTCACACGTCCTTGCCCAGAAGAATGGCAATGTGGTCCCTGGCCAGCTCGGGCAGGCGCCGAATGGAGTAGCCGCCCTCCAGAACCGATATCAGGCGGCCGCCGGCATGCCGTTCGGCCAGTTCCACCACGGTTTTCATGATCCGGGAAAAACCCGCGGTGGAGAGGGAAATGCCGGACATGTCGTCGTCTTCGTGGGCGTCGAAGCCGGCCGACACCAGGATGACTTCGGGGGCGAATTCATCGAACGCCGGCACGAAATCCTCCTTGAGCATCTTGTCGTAGGCGTCGTCTCCCTGGCCGGGCAGAATCGGGTAGTTGCGGGTGTAGCCGGTGCCGGTGCCGGTGCCCTTTTCGAAAGCGCGCCCGGTCCCCGGAAAAGCGAAGGAGGGGTGTTCGTGCACCGAGTAGTACAGCACCGTCGCGTCCTCTTCGAAAATGTGCTGGGTGCCGTTGCCGTGGTGTACGTCGAAATCGAAGATGCCGATCCGGCCGATGCCCCACTCCTGCTGCAGGTAGCGGGCGCAGATGGCGATGTTATTGAAATAACAGAAGCCCATGGCCTGGTTGACCTCGGCGTGGTGCCCCGGCGGGCGCACGGCGCAGAAGGCGTTGTCGATTTCGCCCTTCATCATCATCTCGGCGGCCTTGAGCACGCCGCCGACGGCCAGGCTGGCCACCTCGTAGGTCTCGCAGCACATTTGGTTATCCGGGAAATCGAAGGTCCGGCGCCCGCAGAGGCACAGCTCCTCGAAGCGCCGGATGTACGCCACTTCGTGTACCGCCTCGATCCACTTGGGCTTGGCCGGCACGGCCGGGATGAGGGTCAGGTAGGGCAGCAGTCCGGCCTCCTCGATGCCTTTGTAGACCGCTTCGAGGCGTTCCGCCACCTCGGGATGGTAGTCGCCGGTGTCGTGCAGCTGGTATCTCTTGTCGTAAACGAATCCTGTCTTTTGCATGGGCATCCCCGGGCTACGGTATCACCTTGTCGAAAATCTCGTAGACGGCCCTTACGGCCGGGTTGTCCTCGCCGATTTCGATGGTCGGGCGCCCTTGGAGGTCGTAGTCGTAGACCGTGTCGTCTTCGGGAACGATGCCGATCAGCTCCAGGCCGCCGTCGCTGGCGATCTTGAGCATCTCCGGCGGCGGCGTCTCCTTGGCCTGGTTGATGATCAGGTAGCTCTTGCCGACGCCGATGTTCAGTTCGCCGGCCAGCTTGTTGATGCGTACGGCGGCCTGCAGACCCCGGCGGGAGGTATCCGAGACGATCAGCAGGATGTCCACGTTGCTGGTGGTCAGGCGGCTGATGTGCTCCATGCCGGCCTCGTTGTCCATGACGATGTAGGGATAGTTGCCGGTCAGGCGCTCCAGGAAACCGGTCAGCAGGGTATTGGCCGCGCAGTAGCAGCCGGCGCCTTCGGGCTGGCCCATGACCACCAGGTCGAAGCCCTCGTGCTCCACGATGGCCTCCTCCAGGCGCATGGACATGAAAATGTCCTTGGTCATCCCCTGGGGAACCTTGCCCTTTTTCATGTCCTCGCGGGCGTTGCCCAACGTGTCGGTAACCTCCACCCCCAGCACCTCATTGAGGTTGGCGTTGGAGTCGGCGTCCACCGCCAGAACAGGTGTTTTACCGTGCTTTACCAGATACTTGACAAGCATGCCGGCGATGGTAGTCTTTCCTGTACCCCCTTTTCCGGCCAGGGCGATCGAAAATGGCATGGCGAAAACGTTCCTTTCCAGTTGAATGGCCGAACCGTGCAATCCGCGGCCGGGCTTCGGTTGTCGTGCCGCGGGCTTCCCTAGACGCCACCGCCCGAAATCCCGCGGCCAGACAGCCGGCTGATGAACGATGGAGCTTACAATAACTAAGGCAGGCGGTGGGATCAGTCAAGGAACTTTTAGCCATAGGGCGGGTGCCCCGACCGGTGCGCGAACCCCCGCCGCCGCGGTCCGGCCTGGCCCGCTCCGGGCGCCTGGCGGCGTAATTAACCGTTGCCATAAGCCTTGGGAAACGGTATTAAAATGAACTGCGGTCCGCGGCCGCAATCCCACGGAAAAAAACCTCAAGCGAACGCCCCGGTCCGCCTCGCCGGACGACCGGGGCGGGAGACGGCGCTTTGCTTAGTATCCGAAAAATCGGCGTTGTCGGCCGGACCTACCGGCATCTGAACCGCTACCGCCAGATTTTGACCATCCTCTTTAAATACGGGTATGGCAACCTGGTGGAGCGGCTCAAGATCGAGCAGTACCTGGAGATCGGCCTGCAACTGATTTCCCGCAAACGCCGCGAGCGGCTGGAGCGCCTGTCGCGTTACCAGCGGCTGCGCATGGCTTTCGAGGAACTGGGGCCCACCTTCATCAAGCTGGCCCAGGTGCTGTCTTCGCGCCCCGACCTGGTGCCGGTGCCCCTGCTGGCCGAACTGGCAAAACTGCAGGACAAGGTGCCGCCCTGCTCCTTCGAAGAGGCCCGCGGGGTGTTGGAGGAAGAGCTGGGCGCCCCCCTGGAAGACGTCTACGACGATTTCAACCCCGTCCCCCTGGCCTCGGCGTCCATCGGCCAGGTGTACCAGGCGCGCCTCAAGAACGGCGACTCCGTGGCCGTCAAGGTCCAGCGACCGGGGATTCGCAAGATCGTCGAGGTCGACCTGGAGATCATGCTGCATCTGGCCACCCTGATGGAGCGGCACATTGAGGAGATGGCCTTTCACCGGCCCGTCAAGGTAGTCGAGGAGTTCGCCAAAGCCCTGGAAAAGGAACTCGACTATCTCACCGAAGCCGGCAACGGCGAGCGCTTTGCCCGCAATTTCCTGACCGACCCCAAGATCTACATCCCGGCCGTGTACCGCAGCGCCACTACCAGCAAGGTGCTGACCATGGAATTCGTGGACGGCATCAAGATCTCCGACGTGGACGCCATGCTGGCGGCCGGTGTCGATCCGCACATCGTGGTCAACCGGGGGGCCGACTGCATCCTCAAGCAGATTTTTGAACACGGCTTCTTTCACTCCGATCCGCATCCCGGCAACCTGTTTGTGCTGCCGGAAAACGTCATTTGCCTGCTGGACTTCGGCCAGGTGGGCAGCATCGACCAGAAGACCAAGGAGGATTTCGTCGACCTGGTGGACTGCGTGGTGAACCGGCGCCCGGGACTGGCCACGCGGGTGCTGCTGCGGCTCTCGCTGTGGGACGAGGAGCCGGACCTGCGGCAGCTGGAAAAGGACGTGGACGAGTTCATGAACCAGCATCTCTTTGTGCCCCTCAAGGACATCCGCATGGGCAAGCTGCTGCAGGACCTGCTGGAACTGGCCGCCCAGCACCGCATGCGCATCCAGCCGGATCTTTTCCTGATGATGAAGGCCCTGGGCACCATCGAGGGCATTGGCGCCCTGCTGCACCCCGACTTCGATATGATCAGCCAGGCGGAGCCTTTCATCCGCAAGGTAAAGCTCAACCGCTACAATCCCCGGCGCCTGTTGCAGGACCTCTTCCAGACGGCGGTGGACCTCAAGCATTTCAGCCAGCAGTTCCCCCAGGACGTGCTGGAAATCACCCGGCTGCTGCGCCAGAAGAAGCTGCCCATCCGGTTGGAGCACCACGGCCTGCCGGACCTACTGGCCACCCACGACCAGATCAGCAACCGCATTGCCTTTGCCATCATCATCGCCGCGCTGATCATCGGTTCGGCACTCATCGTGGTTTCGGACACCCCGCCGCTGTTTTACGGCATCTCGCTTATCGGCATCATCGGTTTTCTGGCGGCGGCCATCATGGGGTTCTGGCTGCTGATCGCCATCCTGCGCAAGGGAAAGCTCTGACCGGCTGCAGGCGCAAAAGCGCGAAGTTGCGGGTCGTGGACTGGATAGCCCTGTCCCCGACGGGAAGACGGGAGGGAGGTTTGCGATGCAACATGTCATTCTGGGAAACGGAATCGCGGGCGTCAGCGCCGCCGAAGCCATTCGCCGGATGGACCCGCGCGCCGGCATCACCATGATTTCCGACGAGCAGACGGTGCCCTACAGCCGGCCCATGATCAGCATGCTGCTGGACGGTTCGGCGGCGCCGGAACAGCTGCCCATCCGCGCCGAGCGTTTTTACGAGGATCTCGGTGTGACGGCCCTGCTGGGAAAGCGCGTGGACGCGATCGACCTGCAGGCGCGCCGGGTGGCGCTGGCGGGCCGTGCGCCGGTCCCCTTCGACCGCCTGCTGATCGCCACCGGCGCCGACGCCCGTCGCGTCGAGGCGCAAAACGACGGGTTGCAAAACATCTTCACCATGCGCCGGCGCGAGGACGTGCAGGCCATGCTGGCGGCCCTCGGCGGGACGCGCAGGGCCTTGGTGCTGGGCGGGGGGTTGGTGGGCTTCAAAGCCGCATACGGCCTCATGAAGCGCGGGTGCCGGGTTACCATGCTGATCACCTCGGCCTACCCGCTCTCCATGCAGGTGGACGAGACCGCCGGAAAGATGATCCTGGACGAACTGCTGCATCACGGGCTGGAGGTGCGCGTGGGGGTCAGCGTAACCGCCTTCGAGGGCCGCACCAGCGTGTCCGGCGCACAGCTCTCCGACGGCGGGAAAGTGGCCTGCGATATGGTGGTCATCGGCAAGGGTGTTACGCCGGCACTGGATTTCGTTCCCCTTGACCGGATCGATGTGGACCTGGGCATCCGGGTCGACAAACACCTGGAGACCGGTGCCGAAGGGGTCTACGCCGCCGGCGACGTGGCCCAGTGCACGGACATCGCCCGCGGCCGGCCCTGGATCAACGCCATCTGGCCGGAGGCTGCTGCGCAGGGCCGCACCGCCGGAATGAACATGGCCGGCCGGGCCGTGGCCTACCGCGGCAGCCTGGGCCGCAACGTCATGCGCGTGTTCGACCTGGACGTCATGACCCTGGGGCTGGTCGACCCGCCCGATGACGGAACCTGCACCGCCCTGACGTGGCAGGACCCCCGGCGGCGCATGTACCGCAAGCTGGTGCTGCGCGAAAACGTGCCCGTGGGCGCCGTGCTGATCAACGCCGTGGAGCAGGGCGGCGTGCTGCTCTCGCTCATCCGCAACCGCGCGCCCCTGGCGATCCCTCCCGAGAGGCTGCTGGAACCGTCCTTCAATGTACGGCAGCTGATGGGCTGGGGATAGCCTTTGAAAACCGACAATCTTCGAAAGGAGGGCCCGTTATGAAACAAGTCGTGGTTCACCCCGAACGATGCGTGGGCTGCATGCAGTGCATGGTGGCCTGCGCCGTCGCCCACTCCCGAAGCGGGCAGCTCTACACGGCGCTCGCCGAGAGGCCGCGCCCCCGGCCGCGTGTGCACGTGGGCGCCGGCCTGTACAACGAGGGTTTTCCCAACCGCTGCCGCCACTGCGATCCGGCTCCCTGCCTGCTGGCATGCCTGGCCGGCGCCATTTTCCGCGATGCGCACACCGGCACCGTGCTCATCGACCCGGACAAGTGCATCAACTGCGCCTCCTGCGCCATGGCCTGCCCTTACGGCGTGATCCGTTTCCATGAGGACCCGGTGGCGCCGCCGGGAAAAACCGTGGCCGTCAAGTGCGACAACTGCGACCAGCGCGTGGCCCAGGGGCTGGCACCGGCCTGCACCGAGGCCTGCAAGAGCGGCGCGCTGACCTACGAGGAGATGGACGAGGCCATGCGCAGAAAGACCGCCGAGGTGGCCCGCAGCGTGTCGACCGGTGCCGAAACGGCGGCCGTTCCCCCGGCCTTGGCGCTGCTGATGGCCGTCAAGAAGGCCGAGCTTTCCCTGTAACCACCGCATGCCCGACAGCGAGGAGGAATCACCATGGCGACATTTGAAAATATCAGCATTACCGAAGATGCCCGGCTGCTGCTGGAGAAAACCCGCCGGGACGGTGTGGAAACCGTGTGGCAGCGCCACGATGCCCAGCAGCCCCAGTGCGGCTACTGTGAAACCGGCCTGAGCTGCCGTATCTGCATCATGGGCCCCTGCCGCATCGACCCCTTCGGCGAAGGGCCCCAGCGGGGCGTGTGCGGCGCCGACGCCGACATCATCGTGGCCCGCAACCTGTGCCGCATGATCGCCGCCGGTGCGGCTTCCCACTCGGACCACGGCCGCGACCTGGTGGAGGTGCTGGCCGCCGTGGCCGCCGGAAAGGCCCCGGGCTACCGCATCCGCGACGAGCAGAAGCTCAAGAGCGTGGCCGCCGAGTACGGCGTGGAAACCGACGGCAAGGACACGCTGGCCATCGCCGCCGAGGTGGCCGACGCCATGATGGAGGACTACGGCATGCGCCGCAAATCGCTGACCCTGCTCAGCCGCGCGCCGGAAAAACGCCGCCAGCTGTGGGAAAAGATCGGCGTCACCCCGCGGGGCATCGACCGCGAGACCTCCGAGATGATGCACCGCACCCACATGGGGGTCGACAACGGCTGGCAGAGCCTGCTGCTGCAGGGGCTGCGAAACGCCCTGTCCGACGGCTGGGGCGGGTCCATGATCGCCACCGAGGTTTCCGACATCCTCTTCGGCGTGCCGTCGCCCAAAGCCACCACGGTCAACGTGGGCGTACTCAGAGAGGACCAGGTCAACATCGTGGTGCACGGCCACAACCCGGTGGTCTCGGAGATGATCCTCAAGGCCTGCGAGTCACCCGACCTGCTGGCCCTGGCCAGGGAAAAGGGCGCCGCCGGCATCAACCTGGCCGGGGTGTGCTGCACCGGCAACGAGCTGCTCATGCGCCACGGCATTCCCATGGCCGGCAACCACCTGATGACCGAACTGGTGCTTTCCACCGGCGCCGTGGAGATGATGCTGGTGGATTACCAGTGCATCATGCCGTCGCTGGGCACCATCGCCGGCTGCTACCACACGCGCATGATCAGCACCAGCGACAAGGCGCGTTTTCCGGGCATGGAGCACCGCGAGTTCCACCCCGACAATGCCGAGAAGATGGCCGCCGAGTTGGTCAGAGAGGCCGTGGAGAACTTCACCCGACGCAAGCAGGTCTACATCCCGGTCCAGCCGGTCAACGCCGTGGGCGGGTTCTCGGTGGAGGCCATCGTGGGCGCCCTGGGCGGCACGCCCGAGCCGCTGCTCGACGCCATCAAGGCCGGCAAGATCCGCGGCGCCGTCGGTATCGTGGGCTGCAACAACCCCAAGATCAAGCACGACTACGGCC
Organism: Desulfobacteraceae bacterium; assembly: GCA_027061725.1. GTDB lineage: Bacteria > Desulfobacterota > Desulfobacteria > Desulfobacterales > JALSRD01 > JALSRD01. Next base: position 30,659 of record JAMOVG010000027.1, on the reverse strand, counting down.
ACGTGACCCTCTCCAGGCGGCTCATCGAGAACGACATCCTGGTGGTGGACACGGGCTGCGTGTCGGTGGCTACGGCCAAAGCGGGCCTGAAGGTCCCCGAGGCCATCGAGATGGCCGGCCCGGGCCTGAAGGAAGTCTGCGGCGCCTTGGGCATTCCGCCGGTGCTGCACCTGGGCTCCTGCGTGGACAACGTGCGCATTCTGGTGCTGGCCTCGGCCCTGGCCGACGCCCTGGGCGTGGACATCAGCGACCTGCCCCTGGCCGGGGCGGCCCCCGAGTGGTACTCGGAAAAGGCCGCCACCATCGGCACCTACTTCGTGGCCTCGGGCGTCTACACCGTGCTGGGCCCCATGCCGCCGGTGACCGGCAGCGCCAACGTGGTCGGCCTGCTGACCGAAGGTCTCAACGACGTGGTGGGCGCGACCTTCGCCGTGGAGCCCGACCCGGAAAAGGCCGCCATGCTGATCCGGCGCCACATCGAGGGCAAGCGCAAGGCTCTGGGGCTTTCATCCGTGGAGGTATAGGAACCGGGCCGCCGGCCGAAAGCCCCCGGGCTTGCGGCCGGCTACGGCGAAGGGAAGCACCGCGCGTGGGAACCGATGCAACGGGCAAAGACCTGCCGGCACGGGACACGGTCTCGGCGTGAGAAAAACACCGGCCATCATCGGACTGCTGGCGGCGGCAGTGTTGCTTTACGGTTTTCTGGTGGAACCGTCCTGGCTGGAGACGCACCACCTGCGTGTCCAAGACGCCGCGCTGCACCGGGCTCTGGCCGGCAGAATCGCCGTGCAGCTCACCGACCTGCACCTGACGGCGGACGATCGCCTGGCCGGCAAAATCCTGGAGCGCCTGCGCCGCCTGAAACCCGACATCATTTTTCTGACCGGCGACTACGTCCGCTGGCGCGGCGACTACCCGGCGGCCCTGTCTTTCCTCGCCATGCTGGACGCCCCGCTGGGGGTGTGGGCCGTGATGGGCGACTACGACTACAGCGACTCGCGCCGCAGCTGCCTGTTCTGCCACCGCGCCGGCTCGGGTGCGCCCACCCGGCGACACCGGGTGCATTTTCTCAGAAACGCATCCGCGGTGATTCACACGGACAGCGGGGCGGTGCGCATCGTCGGTCTGGACGGCAACGGGGAAGAGGAGCGGCGCAATGCGGAGGCGTCTCTGGGCGCAGGGGTGGACGGCCTGCCGACCATCGTGCTCAGCCACGACCCGCTGGCCTTCGATGATGTGCCCGCGGACGGCCGTATCCTGATGCTGTCCGGCGACACCCACGGCGGCCAGGTGCCGCTGCCGGGGTGGTTCTGGCGCCTGATCGGCTATACCAAGAACGCCCAGTACAACCAGGGCCTTTTCCGGCGGGGGCAAAACACGCTCTACGTCAGCCGGGGTGTGGGCACCAGCCACGTGCCCATCCGCATCGGCCGCCGGCCCGAACTGGTCGTTTTTTACTTCTAGATTCGAAGGATGCCGCCATGCCGCGTTGCGGGCTGACCGTCTCGATCCTGCTTGTCCTGGCCGGTCTCGTCGTCCTGTCCGCTTGTGACCGGCCGCCGCGCCAGGACCGGTTGCTCTACGACTTCGAGATGGACAGTGACCTGGACCGCCTGCACTGGAAGTGCCGCGTGCTCTATGCGCTTTCGCCGCGGCACGCCACCCACGGCCGGCATTCGCTGCGCATGGACCTCTACCCGTCGACCTATCCCGGCCTGTCTCCCCGGCTTACGCTGCATGACTGGAGCGGATTTGAAAGCCTGTGCTTCGATATTTTCAACCCCGGGCCGGAGACCCTGCACATCACCGTGCGCATCGACGACCGCGAGGACACCCCGCCCTACGCGGATCGCTACAATCGCCGCTTCGCCCTCCGGCCGGGCATGAACGCCGTGCGCATTCCCATCGCCGGCCTGACGACCTCCGGCACCGGACGTCGTTTGGATCCGGCCGGCATCTCACGTTTTCTGTTTTTCATGGTCAATCCCGCGAAAAAACGCACGCTGTTCGTGGATTACCTGCGGTTGTGCCGCAAGCGGTCGTAGGCGGATTGCGTCACAGCGCCCCGGCACCCCAGTCCCCCCTTCCGGTGGATCTTATTTTCCGCGGTCCCGGGAAACTCCAAGCCCAATAGCGATAAAGTGGTCGGCTCGGGGACGAAATCGAAGCGCAGTTCGGCATTCTTAATGTGTATGGCTGTTTTAAAGAGGAGTCTGAAGTTATACCGTGAAAGCCCAACCTTTGCCATGTTGCCGGGAGTATGGTTGGCGAAAAATAAGTTCTTCTGAAAAATTCAAAACAACCGTTCTGACATCAAGAGTCCTGTCCAAATTACAGATCAGATGGCATTGGCTACGTATTCTTACCTTAAATTGCTTGACTCGTTTAGCGCTTTTCTGACAGCCATTATCAGGTCTTTTTTGGAGAACGGTTTTTGAAGGAACTGCACCTTATCGTCCAAAACCCCACTATGTACAATTGCATTTGTGGTATACCCGGACATGAACATGCATTTGAGGCCCGGGCAAACCGCCTGTAGCCGATCCGCCATTTCGCGGCCGTTCATTTCCGGCATGATCACATCGGTGATAAGCAGGTGGATCTCACCTGTGTGTTCCTTGACCAAATCTAAGGCGTCTCCTGGAGTACTCACGGCTAACACCGTATAGCCCAGCCCATTGAGAATTTGTTGGGCCAATTTCAGCACAGAAAGGTCGTCTTCCACCAACAGGATGGTTTCACCGTGGGATTGCGGAGTGTCCACCACACTTTCCTGCTGGGTTTCCACATCATTCCCCTTATATCGAGGCAGATAAATTTTGATGCTCGTCCCGATACCCGGTTCGCTGTATACATTGATAAACCCTCTGTTTTGTTTGACAATACCGTAGACTGTGGCCATTCCCAGGCCCGTGCCCTTATCGACATCTTTGGTGGTAAAAAATGGTTCGAAAATATTGTCCAATATCTCTTTCTCCATTCCGCTACCGTTGTCGCTTACTGCCATCAGGACAAACTCGCCTGGGACAAAACCGGCGTGATTGGCACAGTATGTCTCATCCAATGTAACGTTTCCCGTCTCGATGGTTACTTTGCCCACATCCTCGATGGCATCCCGGGCGTTGACGCATAGATTTGCCAGGATCTGGTCAATCTGAGTGGGGTCTATATTGACGGGCCACAAGCCCGCTCCTGGTATCCAGGACAAATCGATATTCTCGCCGATGAGGTGCCGGATCATCTTGAGCACATTTTCAATGTTATCATTCAAATCGAGCACTTTGGGGGCAATGGTCTGCTTGCGCGCGAATGCCAGCAGTTGCCGGGTGATCTCGGTCGCATGCTTGGCCGCATGGAGGACTTCATTAAGATTGCCACGCAGTGGCCCTTCCGGATCCGCACTGTCAATTGCCAGTTCGGTGAAACCGATAATAGCGCTAAGGGCATTGTTGTAATCGTGGGCTACCCCACCTGCCAGCCGCCCCACGGATTCCATTTTCTGGGCCTGTCTGAGCTGGTCTTCCATTCTGTAGTAAGCGGTCATATCTCTTGTAATGCTGTAAATTATCGCTTGCTGGCTTTCCGTTTCGACCTGGATTGTACCGGAAATCTGGCAAATTAGTTGCGTGCCGTCTTTTTTTCGCATCCGCACTTTTTGGTTCTTGATATATCCGTCGTTCTGGTAGCTCTGGATTAACGCGTGCCGATCTGCTGGATTTACGTAGAGTTGCCCGGCGTTTAAATGGCGGATCTCCTCACGACTGTAGCCGAAAAGCTCGCAAAAGGCCGGGTTGGCATCAAGAAATTGGCCATCAATGGTGACAATGCCGATGCCGTCTAAGGAGTGTTCAAACAAGGTGCGGTATTTACGTTCTGATTTAATGCGTGCCGCTTCAGTGCGCTTATACTCGGTAATATCGCGGGTTATGGATAAAATGACGTCTTCATCATGGATTCGTATGATCCGGGCGAATATCTGCCCCACCCTGATCTTTCCGCTTTTTGTGACAAACTGGGCCTCAAAGTTTTCCACAAGGCCCGACTGAGCCAACTCCCTAACCATCCTTTCCCTGTCTGCAGGATTCTTCCAGATATTCAACAAAGAGGATGTCTTCCCGATAACTTCCTCTCTCGTGAATCCCGTCATTCTCGTGAATCCCTCATTGACATCTATATACGTTCCATCAGAGATGCTGCTGAGGTTAATCGCGTCAGGGTGTAACCGGAACGTTAAATAAAACCTTTCTTCACTCGCCCGCAGTGCTTTCTCAAGTTTTTTATGCCTGAGTTCATTTCGCTCTAATTCCCGAACCCGTTGCGATAGTTCTTCATACGTTGGTTTTGTAGACATGATCGTTTCCAATACCTGTTCGTGTTGCGAATACCAGCATCCGGGCGGTTTGCCATGAAATCCATCACACCGATGGTACCGGCAAGTAGAGAGAAAAGTTTTCTATCTATAAAAAGCTCCCTGTTTTTCAGATAAAAGCCGTTACCCACATTCATAGACTCTATCACAAAATGGGGTTATTAATAAATATCGTTAACCATAATAATGCCTAAGCCTTATATATGGATAAAAATCCATCAAGGACTGACAGTTCAATTGGTTTCATTAATGGAGGGGTGCAGCGCATTGAAAATGACGGACAAGAGACGACCGTGTTTGAAGGATCTTCAAATAGCCAATCAGGGATTCAGCCGGCCTGCCTGTGCAACGAACCGTATTTGTTGACAGATTTTATGTGCATTTGAACGGAGTCAACAAGGTGCTTTTCTCGATTGCAATAACCGTAGAGTTTGCCCACACCCTTGAGATGGCCAACATAAAACGTGTCCTGGCTTAACATCTCACCCGGCCGTGAGCTCTCGACCTGCCGCTCGCTTTTTTCGAATGCATATATGAATTCTTGGCCGCCTTTGTCTGTTTCGTTGCCCATACGTTACATCGCCTCCAGGTTTCATCTTATCAGTCTGTTGCGATAAATTCATAAAAATTTCCATTATTGACTTAAGTCAAGGATTCAATTAGTCGCATCTAGGAAATATGACATTGTGGTAATTTTGGTCCTCCTATTTAAATAGACGTGTAACGAGATGCCGAGAGGCGCCTTACACGATTTTCCCTGATGGTGGCAGGGGATTTTATTAACCGCTCCTTAGGAAAGGAGGTAATCCATGTCTCTTAAAACATTGAAGTGGAGTGCGATCATAAGCTTTTTGGTCGCCATGGCGGTTCTTCTCGCTGGTGGAATCGCAATGAAAAAATCGTTGGCGCCCTATCCGGGCAAGGTAGTCGATCCCGCAGGGAGGGTTCTTTTTGGTAAAAAGGATATCATCGCCGGCCAGAACATTTATCAGCGATACGGCCTCATGGACCAAGGTTCTGTCTGGGGGCATGGTTCCCAAAGAGGCCCAGAGTTTTCTGCCGAAAGCTTACACATCATAGCCCAGGCGGTGGGAGATCACTTGGCCCTCAAAGACTATGGCAAGCCATATGCCGACCTCGATGACCTGCAGAAGGGAGTCATTGATGTCAAAATCAAGCATGAAATAAAACCCAACCGCTATGACGCTGCCTCAGATACCCTGAAGCTAACCGCAGCGCAGGTCGAGGGTTTGGAACGCGTAAGCCGGCACTGGGAAAAAGTATTCAAAAAAGGCCAGAAACGGTATGGCTTTCTCCCCAATACGATAGCTGATGAAAACTTACGCAAGCAGCTTTCCCGCTTTTTTTTCTGGTCCGCCTGGGTTGCATCAACCCTGCGCCCGGGAAAGGATTACACGTATACCAACAACTGGCCAGCCGATAGGCAGGTGGGAAACGTCGCCAGCACGGGCACCTACTTTTTTTCTATAGCCGGAACGCTGGCGCTGCTGCTGGTTTTGGGCTTATTTGTCTTCTGGATCCATCGTTACGGGCTGTGGTATGGATCGGCCAAAGGTGTGGCGCTATCTGAGAAGCTCATTGAGATGCCACTGACCGCAAGCCAATTTAAAGCGGCCAAGTTTTTCGTGGTTGTTATCTTGTTGTTCCTGCTTCAGACCACCATGGGGGGGTTACTGGCCCATTATACAATTCACCCCCGCAGCTTCTTTCTGCCGTTCATTGCCAAGCTTATCCCTTACAATTGGGCTAAAACATGGCACCTTCAGCTGATGATCTTCTGGATCGCCACCACCTGGCTGGCCTCGGCCATTTACCTGGCCCCTATCATTGGGGGGCGGGAACCTGCCAAACAAGGGTTGCTGGTACAGCTTCTCTTTGGCGCCGTCCTATTGGTGGCCGTCGGAAGCCTGACTGGCGAAGTCCTCGGAATCAAGGGCATGCTCGGTGATTTGTGGTTCTGGTTGGGACATCAGGGGTGGGAATTTCTAGAACTGGGCCGACTCTGGCAGATCCTGCTTTTTTCAGGGCTCATTTTCTGGCTTCTGATCGTTTACCGGGCAGTGGGCAATCACTTGAAAATGCACAAGGATGAATTCAGTGCCCTGATCTGGTTTTATGTGTTCAGCGCCGTGCTGGTCGTGGCATTTTTTGGGTTCGGCCTTTTTTACGGCAGAGGATCGCACCTGACCATGGCCGATTACTGGCGCTGGTTTGTCGTTCACCTCTGGGTGGAGAGCATTTTCGAGTTTTTCGGTATCGCGGTCATTGCCCTTTTAATGGTGGCCATGGGGCTGGCCACAGCCAAAGCCGCCCTGCGGGTAGGCTATTTTACCGCGGCGCTGACTTTTCTGAGCGGCATCATAGGAACAGCCCATCACTACTATTGGTACGGTGGAGCGGCCTTCTGGGTTGGATGGGGGGCGATCTTTTCTTCGATGGAGCCCGTGCCGTTGATGACACTGGTGGTAAGGGGCCTGATGGAATACAAGGATATACGCAACCAAGGCCAGGAGTTCAGCTACAAGTGGCCCATGTATTTTCTGGTGGCGGCTTCTTTCTGGAACTTTTTGGGTGCCGGGGTTTTTGGATTCCTGATCAATCTGCCGATCATCAATTTTTACGAGCATGGCACGTACCTGACCATGCACCACGGCCATACCGCGATGTTCGGGACCTACGGCATGCTTTCCATCGCATTGCTCCTGTTTTCCTGGCGCGGATTGGTAGATAAAAACCACTGGAAAGACGGTCTCTTGAAGCTGTCCTTTTGGGGGCTTAACGGCGGATTGTTTCTCATGGCTTTTGTCACCCTGTTGCCCGTAGGAGCCCTTCAGGCTTGGACTTCATTTAAAGACGGCCTCTGGGCGGCCAGAAGCGCGGATTTTTTTGAAAGAGGCGTCGTGGTCTTTTTGGGCACCTTTCGGGCGCTCCCAGATACCATCATTATTGTCTTGGGGGTTCTTCCGTTAGCGTATTTCCTGATTACAACCTATCCTCATCTGAAAAACGTGGAAATAAATGACGGTGAATCGGTATGGAAACATCTGGGAACTGAATTGTAACCAATGGAATAGGGTGAAATAAGGCCGTCCTTTAAAGTAAAAAGTTGTGGCCAATTCCCTTGCCAAGTTGAGCGGGGTGGGGCGAATCGAGGTGAGCCCATCAAGGCTCGACGCGCCCCACCCCGCTTTGATGTAACCATCGGAATCGCCTCGTGCCGCCCTCTTTGAATCGCGTTTTTTCCAATGGGCCTCGGCGGGCGTCATACCCCCAAAAGGTAGGTGCGGATGACTTCGTAGCGGTTCTCCATATAAAAGGCAGCTTCTTTGTTGCCCAAGTGCAAATCTCACTGCAAAATGCAAGATTAGAGAAAGGGGGTAACACCTCGCAGAGAGGTGAAAGCGACTTGAAGGGGGTATGATTTTTCCTGTTTGTGAAAGGTTGGCTCCGGAGTTGTCGAGACAAAGTCATGCGCTCATGGAAAGTGAACGGAAGACATTGCGGGTGTTGCAGTCGATGATGCGGAGCAAATCGGCGGGATTCGTCTGCTTGAGGTCGGCCAGACAGCGGACGGTGACGGCCAGGTTGGCGGGTTCGTTGCGCGCGGACGGGTCGGGGCCCAGCACCGGGCTGTCGGATTCCAGGGCCAGATGCGCCAGGGGCAGGGCGCGGGCCAGCTTCTGCTTTTGGCGGGAGCGCACCACCGACGGCGGAATGGAGAACAGCCAGCCGAAACGCCGGGCGGCCTCGACGGCGTAGCCGGCCCTGCCGTCGAAGGCGTGCATGAGCACGCGGCGCGCCCCGCAATCGGCCAGCAGTTCGATGGCGTGGTGCCCGGCCGAGCGGGCGTGCGCGTTGAGCGGAAGATCGAGCTCGGCCGCCAGGTCCGCCATCTGCCGCAGGCAGCGACGCTGCATTTTGCGCCGTTCTTCGCTTTTCACCCGCCAGTAGTCCAGGCCCACCTCGCCAATGGCCGCCAGGCGCGGGTGTTGCTGCCGAGCCAGGTCGCAGATCGCCTCGATTTCCTCCCGTGAAGGAGCTGCCGGTTCGTCTTCCGAGAAGCGGTCGGGGTGCAGGCCCACGCAGGGCAGCAGCATGTCGTGGTGGCGGCTGCACACGTTGAGCACGCGCAGGCTGTCGGCGTGATCCTCGGCCACCACGATGATTTTTTCGACCCCGGCCTCCCGGGCGCGCCGGAGTACTTCAGTGCGGTCCCGATCGAATTCGGGCAGGGCCAAGTGGGCGTGGCAGTCGTACATGGGCATTGCTCCCTTGGGCGTATGGCCGGACCGGTCTATGGGCCGTGTCCGGCTGTCGGGCGGCTACTTGATGCCGGCGTGCAGGAAGGACTGCACGAACTGGCGCTGGAACAGGAAGAAGGCAATCAGCAGCGGAGCCACGGCCAGCAGGGTTCCGGCGGATATCACCGACCAGTCCACGCCCGACTCGGGCGCCCCGAAAATGGCCAGGCCCACGGTCAGCGGCCGGGTTTCCACCGAGTTGGTCACCACCAGCGGCCACAGAAAGTTGTTCCAGTGGTAGCTAACGGACACCAGCGCGTAGGCCAGGTAAGTGGGACGCGCCGTGGGCACGTAGACCCGCCACAGCACGCCCATGATGCCGCAGCCCTCCATGCGCGCCGCTTCTTCCAATTCGCGGGGAATGGTCTTGAAGCTCTGGCGCAGCAGGAAGATGCCGAAGGCTGAGGCCATGTAGGGCAGGCCGATGCCCACGATGGTGTCCACCAGGTTGAACGCCGCCAGGGTACGGTAGTTCTCCACGATGAGCACTTCGGGCACGATCATCAGCTGCAGCAGCACCAGCGCAAACATGACCTCGCGACCCCAGAACTCGAGCCGCGCAAAAGCGTAGGCCGCCAGTGTGCAGAGCACCAGCTGGACCGCCAGGATCATGGTGACTAGCACGAAGGTGTTGAAGTAGTAACGCATGAAAGGCGCCTGACGCCAGGCCTCCCTGAACTGGTCCAGGGTCAGGGGCGCCAGCAGGTTGAAGTGCACGGCGTATTCCGAGGGGTGGAAGGCGGCCCAGAAGGCGTACACCAGCGGTGCGATCCAGAGCACGGCCAGCAGCCAGGCCGCCAGTGCTTCCACACTTGAACCGGGGCGCTTCATCGGTAGTGGATCCTCTTGTCCAGCACGGTGAACTGCACGATGGCCATGGCCGCCAGCATTGCCAGCAGGATCACCGTCAGAGTGGCGGCCGAAGCGGTATCGAAGAAGGAAAAGGCGTTTTCATAGATATAGTACAGCAGCAGGTTGGAGGCATTGTCCGGTCCGCCCTTGGTCAGGATGAAGAGATGGTCCACTAGCTTAAAGCTGTTGAGCGTGGCGTTGATGAACACGAACAGCGTGGTGGGCATCAGCAACGGAAAGGTGACCCGCCAGAAGAACGCGCCCCGGCTGGCGCCCTCCAGGCGCGCGGCCTCTTCGAGCTCGGGAGAGTGGGTCTGCAGTGCAGCCAGGTAGAAAATCATGAAGAAACCCGCCTCTTTCCAGATGGTCATCACGATCAGGCACCACAGCACGGTGCGCGAATCCCCCAGCCAGTTGTGCCCGTGCCCGCCGAACAGGGCGCTGATCTGGTCCAGCAGGCCGATGTCCGGGGTGTAAAAGAAAAGCCAGATGTTGGCCACGGCGATCATGGGCAGGATTGTGGGTGTGAAATAGGACAGCCGCACGAAAGCACGGCCCGGGATACGCCGGTTGACCCACACCGCCATCAGCAGCGCCAGGGCGATGGAGGCGGGCACGGTCCCCAGGGCGAAAAGCACGGTGTTCTCCATGACCTTCCAGAACACGGGGTCGTGCATCACTGCCCGGTAGTTGTCCAGCCCCACGAAGCGCGAGGGGCGGATGACGGTGCCGTTGGAGAACAGCGAGTGGATGAAAGTGGCGACCGTCGGGTAGTGGGTAAAGGTCACCAGCAGGACCGAAGCCGGCAGGAGCAGCAGCCAGGCGTATATCCCCATCATGCGTTTCGAATACGTGGCCCTTCCTCCTTGTGAAAAGCGTTTGGCCGGGTCTTTGCGGCCGGCAAGATGCCGGCCCGCCCGGAGGCGCGCCGGCACCCGGTGTCGGTTTACTGGTAGGGTTTGAGCAGGCGCTCGGCCTGGGCCTGGGCCTCCTTGAGAGCCTTTTCAGGTGACTTTTTGCCGGTCAGGGCCGCCTGGATGGCGTCATCGAGCAGCTTGCGCACGCGGCCGGTCTGGTAGGTGGACAGTTCCGCGGTGGCGTACTTGAGCTGGTCACGCGCCACCTTGGCCGGCGGAAACTCCTCCACGTACTTCTTCAGCGCCGGCGTTTCGTAGGCCGCCGGAGAGATGCCGATGTAGCCGGTCTTGATGGACCACTCGGCAGAACGCTCCGGGCTGGTCATGAACTTGATCAGGCGCATGGCGGCCTTGCGTTCGGCCGGCGAGGTCTTCTTGAAGATGTAGAAGTTGCCGCCGCCGGTGGGCGTGCCGCGCATCTTGCCGGCCGGCAGCATGGCCACGCCGAAGTCGAACTTGGCCTTTTTCTTGACCACCGTCAGGTTGCCGGTGGAATGCCACATCATGGCGGTCTTGCCCTCCAGGAAATTCTGCCGCAGGGTGCCCCACTCGATGGTGCCCTTGGGCATGATGCCGTGTTTCTTCGACAGGTCCAGCCAGAACTGCAGCGCCTCTATGACGCCCGGGTTGGCAAAGAACGTTTTCTTGCCGTCACCGTCCATGAGTACTTCGCCGTTCTGCTTGGCCAGTGCGCCGAACATCCAGTAAGGATAGCCGGTGGAGGGAATCATCAGCCCGTAGTGTTCGGGGGTGGTCAGCTTCTTGCCCATCTCCACCAGTTCCTGCCAGGTGGCCGGGGGCTTTTCGGGGTCCAGGCCGGCTTTGCGGAACATGTCCTTGTTGTAGTACATGACGATGGTGGAGCGCTGGAAGGGAATCCCCCAGGTCTTGCCGAGGGTCCTGCCGTTTTCCATCAGGGCCGGATAAAAGGAGTTCAGCCAGGCTTTGTCTCCGTCGGTAGTCAGCAGGTCATCGAAGGGGATGATGGCGTCCTGCTCGATGAGGTCGTAGATGTCGATGGAGAACATGACCGACAGCTGGGCGGGTTTTCCCGATTTCAGGGCCGCCAGCGCTTTGATGCGGGCGTCGTTGTAATTGCCGGCATAGATGGCCTTGACGTCCACGTCCGGGTTGGCTTTGACGAAATCGGCCACCATGGAATCCACGATCTTGGTGAGCGGCCCGCCCACGGCGACTGGATAGTACATGGTCAGTTTGGTCTTTTCGGCCTGCACTCCCGCCGCAAGGGCGAAGAGGCACAGTAAAACCACGGCCAGCGTCAACAGGTAGCGTCTCTTGCTCATTTCTCGATCCTCCCTCTGTCCGATAACACGCTGTTGAAAAATTCCGACGGGCCGTTTCCCCGGGTCGACCGGCGGGGCTCAGACCGGGATGCTGTGGCCGTCGGGTCCGAATACCTGCATGTGCTCTTTTTCCCAGAAGAGACCGAGTTCACGGCCCCGCGGCAGGCGCACCCTTCCCGGTACCCGAACCTTGATCTCCGCAGGCGCGCGGCTGTCCGGGGCCGCCGCCGGCAGCACGCCCACAATGGTGTCCGATCCGTGGTAGTCCTCGGAATTGACTTTGACCTGCAGCCCGTCGCCGCTCTCGCTGATGTGCATGTGTTCGGGGCGGATGCCCAGGGTGCAGCCGTCGTATTTCTTTTCGTTGATCAGGTTCGTCAGGTACGAGTTTCCGGAAACGGAGTGCCGGATGGTTTCGTTGATGATGATCAGATTCATGGGCGGTGTGCCGATAAAGTCGGCCGCAAAGGTAGTGGCCGGGCGCTGGTAGAGGGTCTCCGGGGAGCCGGCCTGCACCACCTGTCCGTGGTTGAGCAGGATGACCTGGTCGGCCATACTCATGGCCTCGGTCTGGTCGTGGGTGACATACAGAACCGTCATCTCCAGGCGCTTCTGCAGCGCCCGCAGCTCCAGCCGCATCTCGTGGCGCAGTTTGGCGTCCAGGTTCGAGAGGGGTTCGTCCATCAGACAAATGGGGTGCTCGGCCACGATGGCCCGGGCGAGGGCCACGCGTTGGCGCTGGCCGCCTGATAGCTGCGCCGGTTTGCGGTCGAGCAGGTGCGACAGCCCGACCATTTCAGCCACGCGTTTGAGCCGCCGCCGCTGTTCTGTTTTAGAGGCGTGGCGCACTTTTAGCCCGAAAAGGATGTTATCGGCCGCATTGAGATGCGGAAAGAGGGCATAGGACTGGAAGACCATGGAGATTCTGCGCCGCGAGGGGTCCAGGTCGGTTACATCGCTGCCGTCGATGAACACCCGGCCTGAGGTGGGCTTTTCCAGTCCGGCGATCATGCGCAGGATGGTGGACTTGCCGCACCCGGAGGGGCCCAGCAGCACAACGAACGAACCGGAGCGGGCCACAAACGACACCTCTCGCGCGGCGGTGGTTTCTCCAAACCGTTTGGTGAGCGAACGCGCTTCGACCTGGGCCATTTCGCTTTCCCGCCACCCGGGGTGCCGGGCGGGGCGTTTTCTTCTGCGAGCCCACCGGATTTGCCGGGGGCTGCGGATCAAATAAAAATGGAAATCACCCCCGTTGCCGTGGTGCTGGCGTATCTTGCGACCTCCCTCGCCATGGGGGGTGCCGCAGGGGGGGTAACTTCCAGAAATTTTCTGAACGCAGTTTGATGATACCCGAGCAGACGGTCCTCGTCAACCCCTGAAGTGCCCCACGGCGGGGACAATGCAGAAAGCAGTGGGCATGCCGGTGAGGGCCACCCATTGCTGCCCGGATGGCTTCGTATCTCCGGAGGCACCGGTTCGGGCAGTGATTGCCGGTCTAAAGGCAGTGTCGCCATCGACCGATACTATATATTCTGTATTTCAGCAGATTGCCGATCATGCCAGAATCAGGCGCGTCTTGGCCGGGCGCCAATCAGGAGGAAGGATGCTGAAAAAGCGATCATTGGGCTGCAAGTTGGTTGCCGGCGGAGTCGCCGGTGTGGTGATCCCCCTGCTTGCCGTGGGAATCCTTGCGGTATCGCGTACCTCGCGTTCCATTCAGCACATGGCCGAGCAGCAGACGGCCTAGGTGGCCCGCAACCTGGCCGGCACGGCCGATCTGTTTCTTTCTGAGGAACTCAAGGTGGCCAGGACCCTGGCGGCCAACAACGTGGTCGTGGGGGGCGTGCGCTACGTGGATCAGTGGGGGGGCGAAAACGCTGACATCCAGGTGATCAAGCTCAACGCCGAACTGATGGCCCTCAAGAAGCGGCTGGGCGAATCATACGAGACTATCGTGGTGGCCGGCAGCGACGGCAGGGTCTTTGCCGACAGCGAGGGGGGCAAGTTCAAAGGTATATCTATCGGGGATCGGGGCTATTTCAGGGCCGCCGCAGCCGGGGGGGTGAATGTGGGAGACGTGGTCCGGTCCAAGGGTTCGGGCAAACCGGTAATCCCGGTGTGTGCCGCACTCAAGAACGCCGGAGGCGAATTCGCCGGCGTCATTGTGGCGGTCCTGCGGCTGAGCGCTTTCGCCGACGTGCTGGCGGCAACGCGCATCGGCAAGAGCGGTTTTGCGTTCATGGTTGACCAGCAGGGAAGGATCATCGCCCATCCTGACAGGCATTTGGTTTTGAAGGCCCGTCTGCCGAAAATCGAAGGTATGCAGACCCTGGCCAGAAAAATGACCGGACGCACAAGCGGCTGGGCGGCCTGCACGGTGGGCGGGGTGGCCAGGATCGCCGGCTTCGCAACCGTGAAACGCAAAGACTGGCACGTGGTTTTCAGCCAGGACCGCGGTGAACTGATGGCCTTGGCGCACTCCATCCGCAACGTCATCCTGGTTGTGGGCGGCATTTCCCTGCTGCTCACGGTTGTGGCCGTTTTGTATTTCAGCAACGGCATTCTCAAACCTGTGCGCCGCATCATTGCCGCGCTGGGAAAAACTTCCGGGATGATGACCTCGGCATCCGGTCAGATCACGGCCGCCAGCAGGGCGCTGGCCGAAGGCGCTTCCGAGCAGGCCTCCTCCCTGGAGGAGACCTCCTCCTCCCTGGAGGAAATGGCCTCCATGACCCGCCAGAATGCAGACAACGCCGCCAAGGCCGACCGGCTCATTAAAAACGCCGACCGCACCGTCATCAAGGCCCGGGAGTGCATGGATGCGCTGGCGGCCGCCATCGACGCCATAGCAACGGCCAGCCAGGAGACCGCGCGCATCATCAACACCATCGATGAAGTCGCTTTCCAGACCAACCTGTTGGCTTTGAACGCAGCGGTGGAGGCCGCCCGGGCCGGCGAGGCCGGGGCCGGTTTCGCGGTGGTGGCCGACGAAGTGCGCAACCTGGCCATCCGCGCCGCCGAGGCCGCCCGGGACACGGCCGGTCTGATCGAGGGCACCCTGAAGAAGGTAGGAGACGGCACTGACCTGGTCAGCCGAACCCAGGAGGAATTCAGCCGGGTGGCGCAGGAGGTGTCCAGCGTCACCACCCTCATCGGTGGGATTTCGTCGGCTTCGGCCGAGCAGGCCCAGGGCGTTGATCAGATCAACCAGGCGGTTACCGACATAGACCACGTCACACAGCAGACCGCTGCCAGCGCAGAGGAGTCGGCCGCCGTTTCGGAGGACCTGAGACAGCAGGCCCACGAACTGCAGGCCGTGGTGGACGAACTGATCGTCTTGGTGAGCGGGACTTTCGACCGACGGAAAAAGCCAGGCGCACCGGAGGCGGTGCAGCCGCCCGGCGTTCCCGAAACCGGGATGGAAATTTTTGCGCAGCGCGACGGCGGCTGCATCAGGGAGGGCGCCCCCCTGGTGTCGTGCTGAAGCGCACGTAAGCGGCCATCGGGTGGCCGGTGCCGCAGGGCGGGCCCACGATGATTTTTGCCGTTCGCATTGACATTTGATTTTTTTGTGCTTAAACTACCGTCAGAAAATGGAGCTGCGGCAGGCAGGGTCTGCGAAAAAGGCAGACCTGCATTTTTTTGGCAACAAGGAGGATTTCATGTTGGAAGTAACACCATCGGCGACCACGCAGATCGCTGAATATTTCAAGGGACGAGAGGTTGCGCCCATCCGTATTTTCCTCAATGAAGGCGGGTGAGGCGGCCCCTCATTGGCTATGGCTCTGGATGAGCCTAATGAGATGGACGAAGTTTTCGACATCGATGGATTCAAGTACCTGGTGAACAAGGACCTTATGGAAAAGGCCAAGCCCATCAAGGTCGACTTTATGGGCATGGGCTTCAAAATCGACTGCAGCATCGATTTCGGTCCCGGCTGCACGTCCTGCGGGACGGGATCCTGCGGCTGACAATCGTATCCGTTCTGCATCCGCTGTCAATCGCAAACGGCGACGCCTCACGGCGCCGCCGTTTTTTTATCTCCCAGAAGATTGACGCGTCACGGGGCTGCGTGCCGCTGCGACACCAAAAGCGCTTTTTCAGAAAGCGCGCCGGTTGACCCCGCCCGTGTTCGTTATTACTTTGTCTCAGGCCGCTTCTGCGCAGAGAACGCCCCTTTTTCCCGGACGGGTTTCGGCGCGCAGGGCACCGGGGCTGATGCGGCCCCTGCAGGAAAGGCCGCAGTCCCGGCTGTATTGCCCTTTTGCAGGGGAGAACGAGTATGCGTATTCTGGTCACCGGCGGAACGGGCTTCGTGGGCCACCATGTGTGCGTCGCCCTGCTGGAAAAAGGCCACGAGGTGACCGCCATCGGGCTGCGGCGGCACCCCGCGCAGGCGGTCTCGCACGAGCGCTACCGCTACCGGTCGGCCGACACCAGCCGCCCGGGGGACTGGCAGGTGGAGGCCGAGCGGGCCGACCTGGTCGTCAACCTGGCGGGCAGAACCATTCTCAAGCGCTGGACACCGGCCTATAAGCGCGAAATACGGGACAGCCGCGTGCGCACCACCCGTCACGTTGCCCAGCGCCTGCGGCCCGGCGCCGTGCTGCTCAGCACCTCGGCGGTGGGATACTACGGGGACCGCGGAGACGACGTGCTGACCGAGGACGAACCGCCCGGCGATGATTTCCTGGCCGGCGTCAGCCGCGAGTGGGAAGCTGCGGCCCTGGATGCGGCCGGCAGAGGGGTGCGGGTGGCCGTCATGCGTTTCGGGGTGGTGCTCGGAAGCGGCGGCGGCGCCATGGAGCGCATGCTGCCGGCTTTCCGCCTGTTCATGGGCGGCCCCCTGGGCAGGGGAACCCAGTGGATGCCGTGGATTCACATGCACGATCTGGTGCGGGCCGTATTTTTCCTCATGGAAGGCGCGCAGCGCCGGGGCGTGTTCAATTTCTGCGCACCATACCCGGTGACCAGCCGCGAACTGGCCGAAACCCTGGGACGGGTGCTCCGGCGGCCGTCACGCATGCCGGCGCCGACCTTCATGCTGCGAGCACTCATGGGGGAGGTGGCCTCCACGATGCTGGCCAGTCAGCGCGTTGTCCCCCGACGCCTGCTGGAAGAGGGCTTCCGATTCCGCTTTGCCCGCATCGACGAAGCGCTCAGGGACCTGGTGCAGACAACGGACCATAAAGGGAGGGAACATTCATGACCCATCTCGAGCAAATCATCCGACAGCGGCGCAGCGTCCGAAGGTTCCAGGAGCGGGAGGTGCCCGAGGCGCTGCTCCGGCAGGTACTGGAGGCGGTGCGCTGGGCGCCCTCGTGGGCCAACACGCAGTGCTGGGAAGTGGTGGTGGTCAAAGATCCGCAGATCAAAAAAGCGCTGGCCGAAACCGTTTCTGCAAAGAACCCGGCTACCCGTGCGGTGTCCGACGCCCCGGTGGTGCTGGCCCTGTGCGCGCGCCTGAAGCGCTCCGGCTACTACAAAGATCAGGTGACCACCAAGTTTGGCGACTGGTTCATGTTCGACCTGGGGCTGGCCGCCCAGAACCTTTGCCTGACGGCCCACGATCTGGGCCTGGGCACGGTGATCGTCGGGCTTTTCGACCATGACCGCGCCGCCCGCATTCTCAAGGCGCCCGAAGGCGTGGAGGTGGTGGCCTTGATTCCGCTGGGGTACCCGGCCAAGCCTTCCCGCGATCCTGGCCGCCGGGAAGTCGCCGAGTTTACCCACCTGGAAACTTTCTGAACCCCACCGCCGCCGGGGCCCGCCCCGGGAGATAAAGGGCCATGGTCCTGGAGGATTGTTCCCACCGCCTGCAGAATGCCGGCGGGTGAAAAATGGATTTGAAACGCGGCCGGTTCATGCCCCCTGGCGGCAGTTGGGCGGCAGGCCTGGAGGGGATTTCGCATGCCCAATCGATTGATTCACGAAAAAAGCCCCTACCTGCTGCAGCACGCCGAAAACCCGGTGGACTGGTATCCATGGTCGGCGGAGGCTTTCGAGGTCGCCCGGCGGGCGGACAAGCCGGTCTTTGTGTCCATCGGCTACGCCACCTGCCACTGGTGTCACGTCATGGAGCGCGAATCCTTCGAAGACCCCCGCACGGCGGAGCTGCTCAACGATACCTTCGTCTGCATCAAGGTGGACCGCGAGGAGCGCGCCGACATTGATGCCGTCTACATGGCGGCCTGCCAGCTCATCAGCGGCAGCGGCGGCTGGCCCCTGTCGATCTTCATGACGCCGGAGCGGGAGCCTTTCCTGGCAGCCACCTATATCCCCCGGGAAAACCGCTTCGGCCGCCCCGGGCTGCAGCAACTCTGCCGCCAGATCGACAAGCTGTGGCGCACCGAGCGCACCCGGGTAATGGATTCGGTGACTGCCATCCGCGAGCGCTGGGTGAAATCCTTTGATTTCGTGCCCGGCGGCGATCCCACCGGGGATCTGCTGCAGGCGGCCGTGGACCGGCTGCACACGGAGTATGATCCGCGCCACGGCGGTTTTCTGCCGGCCCCCAAGTTCCCGCTGCCCCACCGCCTGCAGCTGCTGCTGCGGCAGCACCGCCGCACGGGCGACCGCAAGTCGCTTGAGGTGGTCACACACACCCTGGACGCCATGCGCCGCGGCGGCATCTGGGACCACGTGGGGTTCGGGTTTCACCGGTATTCCACCGACGAGCGCTGGCTGCTGCCGCACTTTGAAAAGATGCTCTACGACCAGGCCCTGCTGGCCGAGGCCTACCTGGAGGCTTTGGCGGCCACCGGGCAGGACGGATTCGGGCGAACGGCGCGGGAGATCTTCACCTATGTGCTGCGGGATATGACCGACGCCGAGGGAGGCTTCTTCACCGCCGAAGACGCCGACAGCGAGGGCCGCGAGGGCAAGTTCTACCTGTGGACCGAACAGGAGTTCAGGGCGGTGCTGGGAGAACGCGACGGCGCCCGCTGGGCCGCCATCCTGGGATTTGAAGCGGGCGGCAATTTCCGCGAGGAAGCCGGCGGCGGCCGCACCGGCGAGAACATCGCGCACCTGAAACGCCCCCTGGCGCAGTGGGCCGCCGAACTGGGTGTGACGGCTGAAGAACTGGAGGGGCAGTGGCGAAGCGTCCGGCAGAAGCTCTTTGGTGCCCGCCAAAAACGCATCCCCCCCCTCCGGGACGACAAGATCCTCACCGACTGGAACGGACTGATGATCGCCGCGCTGGCCAAGGGCGGCCGTGTGCTGCAGGACGCCGCTTACCTGGACGCCGCCGCGCGGGCGGCCGAATGGGTGCTGGCGCGCCTCACGGACCGCCGCGGCCGTCTGCTGCACCGGTTCCGCGACGGGCAGGCCGCCATCCGCGCCCACGCCGAAGATTACGCCTTCCTGATTTACGGGCTGCTGGAACTCCACCGCGCCGCTTCCGACGAGCGCTGGCTGCAGACCGCCGTGCGGCTGCAGCAAGAGATGCTGGCGGATTTTTGGGATGAGCGGCAGGGCGCTTTTTTCATGACCCCCGCCGACCAGCACGACCTGCCCGTGCGGCCCAAAGAAATCTATGACGGCGCCATTCCCTCGGCCAACTCGGTGGCGTACCAGAACCTGCTGCACCTCTCGGGCCTCACCGGAGAGCCGCGGTGGGAGGCGTGTGCCGCGCAGCTCGCCCGGGCGGTCAGCGGTACGGTGCAGCGCCACCCGGCGGCCTTCACACGATTCCTGCTGGGGGTCGACACGGCCCTGGGGGCGGCGCGGCAGCCATGAGCCTCGCCCGCAGCGCTTTTCGCAGCGATCTGCTGGACTGGTACGCGGACCACCACCGTGACCTGCCCTGGCGCCGCACGCGGGACCCTTACGCCATCTGGGTGTCCGAGGTCATGCTGCAGCAGACCCGCGTGGACACCGTCATTCCCTATTACCGGCGCTTCATGGCGCGCTTTGCCGCCGTGGCCGACCTGGCGGGCGCCGACCTACAGGCCGTGCTCAAGCTCTGGGAGGGCCTGGGGTACTATGCGCGTGCCCGCAACCTGCACCGTGCGGCACAAATCGTGTGCCGGCGGCACGGCGGCCGGGTGCCCGACACCTCCAAGGAAATGAGGGCCCTGCCGGGCGTCGGACCGTATATCGCGGCGGCCGTGCTGAGCATCGCCTACGACCGGCCCCTGGCGGTGGTGGACGGCAACGTGCGGCGCATCCTGGCACGGATCCTGGCCCTGGATGCGCCGGTCAACGTGGCCGCCTCGGCGCCTGTCTTCCAGCAGGCCGCCGACCGGCTTCTGGACCGCCGCCGCCCGGGGATTTTCAACCAGGCCGTAATGGAACTGGGCGCCATGGTGTGCCATCTGCGTGATCCCGACTGCGTGCGCTGCCCGGTCCGATCCCACTGCGCCAGCCACCCTCGGGATGTCAAAAAATACCCGGTGCGTGTGCGGCGGACGGCAACCCCCACGGTGCAAGTGGTCATCGGCGTGGTCCGCAAGGGCGACCGGCTGCTGATCACGCGGCGCCGGGACGAGGGCCTGCTGGGCGGCCTCTGGGAGTTTCCGGGCGGCAAGCTGGCGCCCGGCGAGACCCTGGAAGACGGCTGCCGACGCGAGATCCGGGAGGAGGTCGGTCTGGCGGTGCAGGTGGAAAAACACTTGGCCCGCATACGCCACGCCTACAGCCATTTCAAGCTCGTGGCCGACGTGTTCCTGTGCCGCTGGAAAGGCGGCCGGGTGCGGCTGGACGGTCCTGTGGATTTTCGCTGGATCCGGTCCGGGGAGATGGCCGACTACCCCTTCCCGGCGGCCAACCACAAGTTCATGGACCTCGTCCGGCGCGAGATGGACGAATGAGGCGACCGTCTCAGGCCGGTTTTTTCACGCCGCTGCCACGGATTCCGTAGGTCGGTTTTTCCAGCCAGGTGCCTCGGCAGGCCGGGCATCGGCCGGGGGGATCAAAGCGGCTGCGCTCGCGGAACACGTAGCCGCAGGAACGGCATTTGAAAGGATTGACCACCAGCTTGGCACCGGTTTTTTTCAGGCTGCGGGCGATGTGTTCGAGGTGGTCGTAGACCTGTTTTTCCGGGATGCCCACGGCCTGGGAGATTTCCCGGGCGCCCCGATCCCCTTGCGCGAGGAGGTCGACGATTTTCTGGCGGATGGTATGCCGGTCTTCCATGGTGTACCTTTTCTGTTTCGGTTTTCAAAAACGCCTCCCCCGGGGAAATGTTTTTCCAGGGTTTGCAGGTCGGTGTCGACGACCGTGTTATCTCTTATCGTTTCCGGATGAGATTTTCAACTCCACGGAGAATTTCATGAAAAACGAATCGTACGTCCCGGCCGGGGAGGTCCAGGCGCGTATCGGGCGCCTTCAGCGATGCATGGAAGGGCGGGCCATGGATGCCGTGTTCATCGTGGACCGCGTAAACCTGTTGTATTTCAGCGGCACCTGCCAGGACGGCTTCCTGCTGGTTCCCCGACAGGGCCAGCCGCTGCTTTTTATCCGGCGCTATCCGCCCCGGGCGGCTGCGGAGAGTCCGCTGCCGGTCATCGAAATCCGTTCCGTAAAGGAGGTTCCGGGGCTGGTCAAACGCCGGCGGGGCCGCCTGCCGCGTCGCGTGGGGTTCGAACTGGACGTGCTGCCGGTGCGCGACTTCTCGTTTTACCGCCGCCTGCTGGCGGTTGATGAGGCGCCCGATGCCTCGGAGCTCGTTTTTGCGGTGCGCCGCGTCAAGTCGTCCTGGGAGATCGCGCAAATGGAAAAAACCGCCGCGGTCTCCCGGCAGACCTTCGACTACATCCGCCGGGTGCTGGCGCCGGGGCTGGCCGAGATGGAACTGGCCGGCATGTACGAGACTTTCGCCCGCCGCCTGGGGCACGCCGCCGGGCTGCGGGTGCGGGGTTTCCGTACCGAGGGCTACAACTGGCACATCCTCAGCGGTGCGCGGGGGGCCGTGGTGGGGCTGCTGGACTCGCCGGCCAGCGGCACGGGAACCTCGGCGGCCTTTCCCTGCGGCGCGGGCAGCGCGAAGCTGGCGGCCGGCGAACCCATCATGATCGACCTGGCCACCGTGGTGGCGGGGTACCACATGGACGAGACGCGCATGTTCGCCCTGGGCGGCATGCCGGCCGGGGCGCTGGCCGCCAGCCGGGCCTGCATCGCCGTCCACGACGCCGTCATCGCGGCGGTGAAACCCGGCGTCGAGTGCCGGCAGCTGTTTGACATCGGACTGGCCGAGGCGCGCCGGCTGGGCTTTGCGGACATCTACCTGGGGCCCGAGGACTACCGTGTGCGTTTCGTGGGCCACGGCGTGGGACTGGAACTGATCGAGCCGCCCGCCATCGCAGCGGGGCACAGCGATCGTCTGGAACCCGGAATGGTTTTCGCCCTGGAGCCCAAGATGCTGCAGCCCGGGGAATTCGCCGTGGGCGTCGAGAGCGTCTTTGCGGTGACCGACAGCGGCGCACGCCTGCTCAGCCAGGTGCCGGTTGACATTTTCATTTGCTGATTCATCTTTTGACTGACACGCTTTTACCGGTTTTCGCCGGTGACGACACGCAGACCGCACGCGACCGATTGGTTCGCTGCACACCTGAAGGGAGATACAACCCATGACCGACAAGGCCGTTTCTTTCGAACAGGGCCCCATCCGGCCGCCTAACGAGGCCCGCAGCCTGCTGCTGCGCGTGACCCGCAACTGCCCGTGGAACCGCTGCCTGTTCTGCCCCGTCTACAAGCGGCGCAAGTTCTCGCTGCGCACGGTGGAGGAGATCAAGCAGGACATCCAGACGGCGCGGGACATGTACGACGACATAAAGGCCTTGTCCTGGAAACTGGGATACCGCGGCGAGATCAACGACGCGGTGGTATCGCAGATTTACAGTTCGCGGGGCTACTCCGATGCCTTCCGCAACGTGGCCGCCTGGGCCTACTACGGGACCAACGCCTGTTTCCTGCAGGACGCCGACAACCTGATCATGAAGACCGACGACCTGGTGGAGGTGCTGACGTTTCTGAGAAGCAAGTTTCCCGAGATCACCCGCGTGACCACCTACACCCGGTCGCGCACCGTGGTCCGCAAGAGCGTTGAGGCCCTCACGCGCATCCGTGAGGCCGGTCTGGACCGCATCCACATCGGCCTCGAAACCGGCTACGATCCGCTGCTCAAGTTCATGAAAAAAGGCGTCAGCGCCGAGCAGCACATCGACGCCGGCCGGCGGGTGCTGGCCGCCGGCATGGAGCTGTCGGAATACGTCATGCCCGGACTGGGTGGACAGCAGATGTGGCGGGAGCATGCCGAGGAGACGGCCCGCGTGCTCAACGCCATCAACCCCCACTTCATCCGCCTGCGCAGCCTGCGGGTGCCGCGGCGCGTGCCGCTGTTTGAAAAACTGCAGGACGGCAGTTTTGTCATGCAGACCGATGACATGCTGGTCGAGGAGATCCGCGTGTTTATTTCCCGCCTGGAGGGCATCACCAGTACGGTGACCAGCGACCACATCATGAACCTGCTGGAGGAGGTCTCGGGCAGGCTGCCCGACGACAAGCAGAAGATGCTGGACGTCATCCGCCGCTACCAGGAGCTTCCGGACACCGATCGGCTGATCTACCGGGTCGGGCGCCGCGGCGGCACTTACCGCTCCACCGACGACCTGCAAAACGACCCGGCCACCTACCGCAAGATCCAGTCGCTGGTGGAGGAGGTCATGGCCCGCGAGGGTGCCGAGGGGGTGGAAAAATTCATTTCCGAAATGGTTGACCGCTACATCTGACGGGTCCGCGCGTCAGGGTTCCTCTTCTCCCGGCACGCTGCCGGCAGCCGCCTCGTCGATGTCGATGATGCGGGTTCCGTCGACGTAGTGGCGGGTGCGGTAGCGTGTGACCTTCATGAGCTTCTTGGTGATCTCACCCATGCGCCGGATCTGCTCCACGATCTTGGCCACCTTCTCGTAGTTGGGGTCGTCCGGCGGGGTCTTCATGAGGGTGATCTCCCCGTAACCGGCGATGGCAGTCATGGGCTGGTTGAGTTCGTGGCAAACGGCGCCGGCCATCTCCAGCACGGCCTGCAGCTTTTCCCGGCGGGTGCGTTCGGCCTCCATTCGCCGCCGCTCGGTTTCGTCGGTGACCGTGAAGATCAGCCCCCGTCCGGGCCGGGCGGTGTCCGGCGGGGAGATTTTAATATGGCCGGCAAACACGCGGCCGTCCCTTCGGCGAAAGAAAGCGTCCAGTTCGGCCGGCCGGCCCTCCCC
Source organism: Desulfobacteraceae bacterium (assembly GCA_027061725.1). Lineage (GTDB taxonomy): Bacteria > Desulfobacterota > Desulfobacteria > Desulfobacterales > JALSRD01 > JALSRD01. The sequence continues at coordinate 6,683 of JAMOVG010000027.1, read as the reverse complement.
AAAGGCCCGGTCGATCTTCCGCCGCACGCGCTCGAACTCCTCCGGCGTGGCGAACAGGCGCTGCACGTCCAGTGAGGGGGCCGGGTCTTTCTCGGCCTCGAAGCCGAACATGGCGTACCAGCAGCTGTTGGCCCAGCTGACCGTCATGCGGCTGAGCATGCCGATGCCCACCGGCGAAACGGAGAGGATTTCGTTGAGCGTGGCATTGCTGTGCTCCAGCGCGTCGCGGGTGACGCGGTACTCTTCCTCCAGCTCCATCTCGCGCGAAACCGTGGTCAGCGAACCCAGGGAAACGAACAGGCCGTCGCCGGGGAAAGCCTCGGTGCGGGCCTGGTCCTTGAGCCAGATGAACTCGCCGTCGCCGCGGTCGATCTTGTAGACCGCCTCGACCCCGCCCTGCTGCCTGGCCTCCCGGCGCAGGCCCTGGCGGTGGGCCTCCAGCTGCCGTTGGTTGATGATCTCCTGGCGGACGCCGGTGGGCAGGTGCGGGTCGGGGGGCCTGTAGATGCGGCGGTCCAGGACGCGGCGCCGGAAGGTCTCGGCCGCTTCGGCACGCCGGCAGCCCAGCAGGCGGGCCAACCGGCGGCTGACGAATTCGTACCAGATGATGCCGCTGCCCTCCTTCCAGGCACAGATATAGGGCAGGGCGGGGGTCCCCAGCCGGTCGAAGGCGTCGAAACGGGCGATGCAGCCGGCGATCATTTCCTGGAGCCCCCGGCTGTAGGGCCCGTGCAGAATCCGGCCGCAGTACGCTTTTCCGCCGGCCATTTCCAGCAGCTGCCGGTCGCGTTTCATGACGGCCCTTTTTCGCCGGCCGTCGCTTGGCCGGACCACAGGATGCGCCGGATCAGCGCGGCCAGCTTGCGGGTGTCGTGGCGCACGATGCCGCCGGTGACATCCAGCAGGTCGGCGGCGTACACCCGCCGCTCCCGCCACCAGCCGTCGCCGGTGTCGATCGCCACGAACTCGGCCTTCTGACGGCGGTAGCGCTCCAGGATCTCGGCATCGGGTTTGCGGGTGTTGTAGATCACGGCGTCCACTTCGCGACCCAGGGCGTTCTCCAGTCGCGTTACAAAATCGCGGCCCCTGTAGCGGTGCGTTTCACCGTACTTGGTCATGATGTTGAGGATATACAGCAGCGGCGCGCGGCAGGTTCGCAGCGCCTCGGTGACCCCGGAGACCAGGAAATTGGGCAGGATGCTGGTGAACAGGTCCCCGGGGCCGGTGATGATGCAGTCGGCCCGGGAAATGGCGTCGATCACCGGGGGGTAGACCGTGATGCGGTCGCTGTGGTGAGGCACCAGCCAGACATCGCGGATCTTCTCGCGCTGGGTGCCGCGGGGCGTGTCGATGGCGCGCTCGCCGTAGATGCGGCTGCCGTCGGTCAGTTCGGCCACCAGGGTGGCCTTGTCCACGGTCACCGGCAGCACGGTGCCCCTGACGTCCAGGATTTCGCACAGCGCCTGCACGCCGGCGGGGAAGCTGCCGGTAAACCGCGACAGCATGGTCAGCAGCATGTTGCCGGCGTTGTGACCCCGGAGCCGGCGGTCCTTTTCAAAACGCTTGAGAAAGATGGTGCGCACGATGTCCTGGTGCGGCGAGAGCGCCAGGATGCACTTGAGCGGATCGCCGGGCGGCAGGACCCCCAGTTCGTCACGCAGCCGCCCGGTGCTGCCGCCGCTGTCCACCATGGACACCACGGCCGTGATGTCGATGCCATCGATTTCGCGCAGCCCCCTCAGCAGGCTGTACTGCCCGCTGCCGCCGCCGATGGTGACGATTCGTTTCATTTGCGTAAAATCCTGCTGTTTGCCGTGGCGCCGGTGCCATCAGGGAACACGGATCCGGAGCACCTGCCCCGGGTGCAGCCGGTCCTTCGGGCCCAGGTGGTTGTCCCGCTGCAGCCGCTTGACGCTGGTACCGTACCGTCGGGAAATGGCGTAGAGCGTGTCCCCGCGCCGCACCCGGTGGTAAATCGTTTTGGGTGATTTGACCGCGGCCTTCGCCGATCGGGCCTGTTTCGCCGGTTTTGGCGCTGCGGCCCCGGCGATGGTGCGCAGTTGCTGTCGAAGCGCGGCGCTGCTCTTGCGGATGCGCGCGGTTTCGGCCGCCAGGCGCGCCAGGCGGTCGCGCGTGTCGGCCTGGGAGCGGTCCAGGTCGGCGACCTGGGTCTCTATCCCGGCGAACTTGTCCAGCGTCGCATCGATGCGCGTGATGTCCTCCCGGATCTCTTCCAGGCGCGTCTCCAGCCGTTCGATGCGGGGCAGGTCTACGGCCTCTTCCCGGCTGCGCGTCAGCGTGAGCACGAGGAAGATGACCACCGCCAGGGCCAGGCCGCTCAGGAAGAGCGTCAGCCAGACACCCGGGCCGCGGCCGTCCCTGGCGGGCGCCCCCGTTTGATCCGGTTCCCCGGCGGCGGACACGGGGCTGAATACGGGACCCTGGTGCTCCACGGCCGAGGAGGTGGCGTGTTCCTGTTTCCACTTCATGTCGCTAACCGTTGTATGGTTTGATGACCAACGCGGCTTCGTGCCGCTGAATCACATCTTCCCGCCGTCGGGCGATGGGGCGTTCTTGCCGGCCGGTGCTGCCCGGTCTGGCTTGTCCGCCTCCCCGCCGCGCGGGACGAGTTTGTAGTGGATGACGACCTCCCTGCGCGGTTCCAGTGAGATGTCCGGTGAATTCGCGGGTGACGCCAGCTTGGCCTTCACGCTGCCCGAGGCGCGCAGGTGGTCCAGGGGGACCTTCTGGGTGTAAATGGTGGAAATCCCGGCCACGTCCTGGCGGCGCCCAATCACCATTGCCGTAGCGGGGGTGACACGCGCCTGCACCAGCTGTATACCGGGCGGCAGCCTGCCGCTCCAGTCCACCTGGATCGGCAGGCGCTTTTTGACCGGAACGTCCAGGGTGGCCTCCACCGTGGCCGGCGAAACCCGTTTGAGAAGGACGCCCGGCGGCAGGGCGATGTTGTCCCGTGACACGTGAAAGGTATTGTGTCCCAACGGAACGCCCTGCAGGTTGATACGCACGCGCAATCGCTCGGGGTCGATGGATTTGATAAGGGTGCTGGATCCGCTCAGGCTGAGGGTCACCTTCTTGGCCGAGAGGTTGTAGATCTCGACCCCCGGCGCCGGGTTCATGAACTCCACCGGCGCGTCCAGGGTGATGAGCGTTGAAAGGCCGCGCGTGAACGAAAACCAGATGCTGATCACGAACAGGGTCGAAGCCATGCCGGCGGCGATCAGGCGCATGCGCTCCCGGCGGCGTTCGTCGGGGGTCTCCTCGGTGTCGCCCAACTGCTCGTGGAGCATGCGGGTCAGCTGGAGGTTGTCTTCGATGGGAATCATGCGTCCCTTGCGGGCGACCATAACCTTGCCGCTCTCCTCCGAGACCGTGATGATGAGGGCATCGGTGACCTCCGACAGTCCCAGGGCGGCCCGGTGGCGGGTTCCGAAATAGGAGGGCAGATCCTGGCGCTTGGACAGGGGCAGGATGCCGGCCACCCGCTCGATGCGCCGGCCGCCGACAATGGCGGCGCCATCGTGGACCGGGTTTTCCGGCCAGAAGATGCTCAGCAGCATCTCCTTGGAGATAATCCCCTGCCAGGGGATTCCGTTCATCACGGTTTCCTCCAGGTCGTCCATGCCGGGGATGACGATCAGGGCGCCACGCTGCAGCCGACTGAGTTCGTAGACGCTTTCCACGATGATATCCACCGGCGCCGTGCGCATGGGCGGTGAGATGTCCCACAGGATGGTCTTGAGGTTCTTGGCCTGCAACACCGCCCGGATTTCGTTACGGAAAACGATGATGATCAGCAGGGCCGTGGCGGCCGTGATGCCCTGGAGGGCCCAACTGGTCAGGATCATGCCCATGGAGACGGCGATGCGCTGCAGCAGCCACAGCAGGGCGATGCCGATCAGGACCCGCAGCACGGCGGTCTTGCGGAACAGGATATACAGCCGGAACAGGATATAGCTGTTGAAGACGATGTCGACGATATCCTGCCACTGAAGGCTGTTGATAATGGAGAACGGCGTATACATGAATGGGTTAGTCCGTTATGCTGAACCGCAGCACGCGCATGATCCGGCCCGACGGATCGATGATTTCGACCCGCCAGGGGCCCTTGTCGGCTTCCCGCAGCTGGATAGAGCTGACCGTGGACCAGTTGGGCGGTTTGAGCACCCGTTCCATGGTGGTGATGAGCCGGTCACGGAAATACCACCGGTGGCCGATAAAAACTTTCCGGGGCACGGAATCGAAGGAGGTGAAGCAGGTCACCCGGCCGATGCGGATGGAAAAGACGATGCCCGGGTTGAGAGGCTTGTAGTCCCTGACCCCCTCACACATGACGGCGTAGCGCAGGGAAAGCTTTCTGGCCGTTGTGGCAGGCGGGGCCGCCTTGGCCGGGGCGCCGGCTTCATCCTGTGCGCAGACCGCGGGCGCCGTCAGGCCCAGGACGCCGAGCACCGAGAGCAGGCAGACGGCCGTTCGAAAACGAAACATTTCAGATCTGTGCATGCGTGTACCCCGCGGTGGATGCCATTGGCCGGCAAGAGACCGGTCAACACGGAGAGAAAAAGGACTTCATGAACCCTAAAGATATACAATCCTGATTTTTTTTCAACTGTTAATCACGCCGTCGACGGGCTGTACCCTCGGGAGCCTAGGGCCCAAAGGGCAATAGTAATTACCTGAGCCGCCGGGTCAGTCCGGCGGCGTCCGCCGTTTGCGCGGATAGACCCGGACAGCAGAAGGCATCTGCGGCAAACATGCGACGCTTCCTTGCGGTCGCTCCGGAAGGCCCCAAGGGGATTCTTGACAAGTGCCGGGGAGTTCCATACAAGTGGACATGGAAGGGGGCGCTCTGCATCCATGCGCAAAACGGTGAATATCCTCGTCATCGACGACGACCAGCTTTTCTCCACCTCGCTTTCCGATTTTCTGGGCAGCCGCGGCTACCACGTCAGCACGGCGGCTTCGGGCATGGAGGGCGTCCGCATTTTCAAGGAGCTGCAGCCCAGCATCGTGCTGCTGGACCAGAAGCTGCCCGACATCCCGGGCCTGGAAGTCTGCAAGCAGGTCCTGGAGATAAATCCCCACACCAAGATCGTTTTCATCACGGCTTACGCCACCATTCAGTACGCGGTGGACGCCATGCAGGCCGGCGCCTTCAACTACCTGTCCAAGCCTTTCGAACTCGACGAACTGCTGATCGTCATCGATCTGGCCGTAAAGAACCTCAAGCTCGAGGGCAAGCTGCGCATCCGCAACTACGAAAAGCAGCAGGAACGGCGCAAGGACCAGCTGGTGGGATCATCGGAGGTCATGCGCCGCATTCGGGAGCAGATCCGCATCGCCGCCGCCTCGGAGGCTACCGTACTGGTTACCGGTGAGACCGGAGTGGGCAAGAACGCCGTTGCGCGGGCGATTCACGAACAGCAGAAGAACCGCGAGAGCCTGCTGACCATCAACTGTTCCGCGATTCCGGAAAACCTCATCGAGGCCGAATACTTCGGCCACGAGAAGGGGGTTTTTACCGGGGCCGACAGCCGGCGGGAGGGTATCTTCGAACTGGCCGACGGCGGCACGCTGGTGCTGGACGAAATCGGCGAAGTGCCCACCCACCTGCAGAGCAAGCTGCTCAGCGTTCTGGAGGACAAGTGCATCCGTCGCATCGGCAGCGGCCGGACCATCCCCGTGGACGTGCGCATCATCGCCACGACCAATCAGAACCTGGAAAGCGCCATCCGCGAGGGGCGTTTTCGCCAGGACCTCTTTTACCGCCTGGCGGTTTTCAACCTTCACATACCGCCCCTGCGGGAGCACCCTGAAGACATCCCGGAGCTGGCGGTGCACTTCTTGGCCGAATTTGGCCGGCGGGACCTCCGGATTCCCGATGAACAGCTGCAGCGCATGATGCGCTACTCTTGGCCGGGAAACGTGCGGGAACTGCGCAACGTAATCGAACGGGCCTCCTTCCTGTACCGGGGAGACGAGATCAAACCGGGCGATCTGCTCATCCGCGACCGTTTTTCGTCCGAATCGGCATCGCCGGAAGCACCACTGGAAGCCGGCGGCCGGATTGCCACTTTAGCAGAAGTCGAGCGCCGACACATCCTGCGGGTCTACCATGCCTGCAACGGCAACAAGAGCCGCACGGCGCGGACCCTGGGGATTTCCCTCTCCACGCTGAAACGCAAGCTCAAGACCATGCCCGTTTATTCGTCCGAAAAGCCGGACATGACCCTGTGAGAGGCCCCGCAGGGGACAAAATGAGCCATATAGGCTAATTTGGACCACCTAAAACGAACGTCCGCCGGCCGGGAAAGTGCCGGCCACGCCTCTTGGCAGACCGTCGCCCTTCCAAACCGCGAACCGGCCGGCCTTTTCCCAATACCTCGCGAGGGATATGCCCTGCCCGCATGAAGCGTCCTCCTGGCCCGCTGTCTCGGTTGCCTGCACGTGTGGCATGCCGCTGAGCGCAGCAAACGCACCCGGCCGCCCGAAAGGGCGTGATGCGAACCGTTCGGCGCCTCTCCATTCCATTGCAGGCCGCTGGGGCGGTTTGCGTTTGCCGGTAGGAGCAACGGGGTCGTGTGCCGCCGCCCGTCGATGGCATTTTTCTTGCTTGTTTACGGCCAGGAGATACCTGCGCAACGAGCGCCGTGCTGGGCGTG
>JAMOVG010000026.1 GCA_027061725.1 Desulfobacteraceae bacterium | reverse complement strand
CCGCCCGATGGCCGGACGCGCAGAACGGGCCACACGCGAAAAGAGCGTGGGTATTATGATTCTAGAGGGGGCCCATGCGGGGGCAGGCTCCAAGGGACGCCGCCAAAGAGTGGCCTCATCGGCGGGGTGACGCGGCCCGTCCTCAACGGCGGGCCGCGTCACCCCGCGCGTTGCGCGGCCCTGCACAGGGCCGGAAAGATGACAGGTGCCAGCGGGCCCTGGAACGATCAGGTCTTAAGAAAGGCCCACCAGACAAAAAAGCAGAAGGCCTGGAACCAGACCAGGGTGGTGATGTAGGCCACCCACTGCACGGGTTTCTTGGCGAAGCCGAGTTTGTCGACGTCCCCCACTTTTTTCTTGCACTCCGGGCATCGACGGGCGGCTACGGGCATGCTGGTCAGGCAGTTGTGGCACTTCTTGGTCATGAAAATGGTGTTGGTGGTTGTGCTCGCCATTCCTTTCTTCTCCGTATGCTGGTTGTCTCCGGGGGCACCGGCCCGATGGCGTGTGCCTCTTGTTTCGGGTTTGATGTCAGCAAATAGCAAGATGCATGCCGGGCATCTGATTGGTAGAAATAAAGAAAAAACAGATGGTTACGAAGGAGGGGGTGGCAGGGGCAACGTGCGGGTGCAAAAAAATGTCCGCCGGGCGCACAAAATGCGGCCGGCATTGCGCTGAAATCAGGACTGGTCGAGGATAGATCGTATTTTGCGCGACAGCAGCGCCAGGCTGTAAGGCTTCTGAATGAAACCGTCGCAGCCGCGCTGCATGATCCGGCGGGCCTGGCCGTCGATACTGTACCCGCTGGACAGCAGCACCCTGACTGCCGGACTGGCGGATTTGATCAGGTCGAAGGTTTCGCTGCCGCTCAGGTTCGGCATGATCATGTCCAGGATGACGAGATCGATGCGTTTCCGGTGACGTCGGAGAATCTCCACGGCCTCCCTGCCGCTGGCGGCGGAGTGCACACTGTAGCCCAGATTGCGGAGCATTCTCTCGGCCACTTCCAGCACGATGGCCTCGTCGTCCACCAGCAGGATGGTTTCGCGGCCCGTCACCGGCGGCTCTTCGGTACGCGGGGGTGTGGCGGCAATGGTGCGGCTGGAGGCCGGAAAGTAGAGGGTGAAGGTGGTGCCGCGCCCCTTCTCGGAATCCACATCGACGTAGCCGCCGTGTCCCTTTGCGATGCCGTAGACCGACGCCAGGCCTAGGCCGGTGCCGTGCCCCATTTCCTTGGTGGTGAAAAAGGGGTCGAAAATGCGTTCCCGGGTGTTTTTGTCCATGCCGATGCCGGTGTCGGTCACCGAGACCATCACGTAGGCCCCCGGCTTGCCGTCGTAAATGCGCTGACGGATTTCGGCCGAACTGATGTTTCTCGTCCGCAGGTAGAGGTTCCCCCCGCCCGGCATGGCGTCGGCGGCGTTGATGTACAGGTTCAGCAGGGCCTGCTCGATCTGCCCCTGGTCGGCTTCGATGGACTTCAGGTTCTCGGCCAGGTCGTGGTGGATGACGATTTGCCTGCGCGTACGGCCGAAAGTGTCCGAGGTGTCGGTGACCAGCTGGTTGAGGTTCAGCAGTTTGACCTGGTAGCGGCCCTTTCGGGCGTATCCCAGTAACTGGGCCGTCAGCCGAGCGCCGCTCTGGACGTTTTTCTCGATCTGCTGCAGCTTGCGGTAAAAGGGGTGCCGGGGGTTGATTTCGCTGAGCATCAGGGAAATGTTGCCCTCGATGCCCATCAACAGGTTGTTGAAGTCGTGGGCGATACCGCCTGCCAGGGTGCCTACCGCCTCCATCTTGAGGGCCTGGCGCAGCTGCAGCTCGAGGTTTTTCTGGCGGGTGACGTCGATGATGTACCCGCGGATCTCCACCAGTTCGTCGGGGTCGTCGAAGACCCCCACCGCGTTTTCGACGATGTGGATGCGGTCCCCCCTGAGATTGGTGAGGGTGGACTCATACTGTTCCAGGTGCCGGCGTGCCTTGAGGCTCGAGAGGAAGCGGTCGCGGTCTGCGCGGTGAAGGTAGCGCGACCACAGGTTGGCCTTCAGGGCCTCTTCGGGCGACTCGAAGCCGAATATGTTGGCGAAAACCGGGTTGCAGGCGATCAGGCTCCCGTCGGGCTTGGATATATACGCGCCGGAGAGGTCCGCCTCGAAGAAATGCCGGTAACGCTCCTCGCTGCGGCGCAGTGCGGCTTCGGCCCGCTTTCTCTCGGAAATTTCCTCCTGGAGCTCGCGGTTGATGTTCTGCAGCGCTTTTTCGCGGGCCTGGATCTGGGCGGCCATCTGGCCGAAGCGCCGGGTGATGCCGGCCAGTTCTCTGTAGTCGATGCTGCCGGGGGTGTCCTCGAAATCCCCGTGGGCGATGCGGTCCATACGCTGTTCCAGGATTCCAAGGGGTTTGCGCATCAGCACGCGCAGCAATATCCCGGTAACGATCAGGATGACGGCGAAAGAACCCGCCAGCGCCATCACCAGGGCCTTCTGCAGCCAGATCAGCCCCCGTCTGTAGGATGCCAGCGATACCGAAAGCTCCGCCCGGCCGATGGCCTGTCCGTTGTAAATCACGACAGCGGATCGCTGAAGGCTGTCTTTGCCGGCCGTTCGGCGGGCGGAGTGGAAGATCACCCGGCCGGTGTCGTCGTGGATCGTGATTCCGTCGACCAGCTCGTAGGTGGCGAACCCGGAGCCGATCTTTTCGATCTGTTCCTCGTCGAAATTCCAGATGGGAACCGCCAGTACCTGCCCCAGATTGGTGATGTAGTCGTCGGCGCGCACCTCGATCTGGTGCAGCATGATGGCTGATTCGCGCTGGTAGACGAAGATCAGCAGGATGCCCTCCACCAGGATCAGGATAGACAGCAGTGCCAGGGACAGGTTGCGGGATATGGAACGCTGTCCGAGGCGCCTGGACCCCGCGCTTGCTTTTGCCGGGTTGTCGGTCATGGGTTGCTTTTTACCACCGGCAGCCGCCACTTGTTGCGCAGGCGGGTGTAGGAGCCGTCTTTTTTCATGTCGTCCAGGGCCTGCTGCCAGGCCGTCACGACCTCATCGGGTGTCTGGCGCGAAAAGGCGATGTAGTTCTCCACCTGGTGAAAGGGATACACCAGGACGATGCCGTCCGGGTCGACCCCGGCCTGGTGTGCGATGTAGCGCATGTTGAAGTCGGAGCTCACCCACAGGTCGATGTTGCCCCTCATAAGATGCTTCACGTTGCTGATGTTGTTGTTGCTGCTGACCAGGTTGCGGAAACCCAGGGATTGAAGGGCCTGCTCCTTGGCGTCGTTGCGGTAGGTGCCGATGCGGCCGATGTTTCTGGCCTCTTCCATGGAGTAGATTTGGATCCCGCTGCCTTTCCGGGCATAGAACTCCCACTGCTGGCGATAAAGGGGCCCCACCCACTTGAACAGGGCTTCACGCTGGGCCAGCCGGGTGGTGGAGAAAAGGGCGCTGTCGGGCCGCGTCAGGGCCAGGTGGTAGCCGCGAGCCCAGGGCACCGTGTAGATGGGGTCGGTGCGTTTCAGGCGCCGCTGGATCCCCCGCACCACATCCACGGCGAACCCCTTGAGTTTCCCGTTTTCCACGTAGTTGACCGGTGGCAGGTTTTCCGTGTAGATGGTCAGCGCGGTGTTTTGCGGACAGATGTCGGAAGGGTAGTTCTCGACCGGCAGCCAGCGGGCGGCGATGGCGGTGAAAGTGCCGTCCTTCTTGATTCCATTCAGGGCGTTACGCCAACGCTGGATTTCGGCGGGCGGCGTGTCACGGGAAAAGGCGATATACAGGTCGACGGAGGCCACCGGGAGCACCATGCGCAGCCGGCCGGGGTCAATGCCCAGCTGGCGGGCGATCAGGGGCGCCCCGATGATGGGGTGCAGCCACAGGTCCACACGGCCCGACAGCAGTTTCTTCAGGTTGTTGCGGGGCGAGTTGGCGCTTTCCAGGTTGGTAAACCCTCTGAGCTTGAGGTAGCGCTCCTTGGCGTCGTTGTGGTAGGTGGCGATGGCCCTTACCTTGCGGGCATCGTCCAGGCTCTCGACCCTGAGGGACGAATCGGCCCGTGCGAAAAAACCCCAGTGCATGATGCATAGAGGGCCCACCCACCGGTAGCGGGATTCGCGGTCGGGTGTGCGCGCCGTGGAGAAGAGTGCCACGTTGGGCTGCGTGTCGAGCAT
>JAMOVG010000025.1 GCA_027061725.1 Desulfobacteraceae bacterium | reverse complement strand
CGCGCACTGCGCACCAGCCTGCAGGCCATGGAGATCGCCAGCGAGTGCGGCGACAGCTACGTCAAAGGCATGGCCTGCTCCAGCTACGGTGCGGCCTGCTTTTTCGCCGGCGATTACCGTACCGCCGAGGACCACCTGCTCAGGGGGCTGGAGTTCAATCGCCAGAACAACATGACCGCCTGGGAGGCCTGGGCCGCCGGTTTCCTGGCGCACATGTACGCCGAAGACGGAAAATTCGAACCGGCCGTGCAGTTTTATGAGAAAGCCATCGTGGCGCTGGAGAGCACCCGCCTGCTGCCGTCCTGGTCCAGCCAGCTTCGCATCGCGCAGGCACGCGCGCAGGTCCTGGGCGGTGGGCCGGCCGAGAGCCATTCCAGCCTGTGCGAGTACTACCGGAACATCCGCGTTCAGGCGGCCAGAGGCTGGGCCAGCCTGCACATTGCGGAGATTCTGATGCGCGGGGGAGCGTCCCAGCTGGCCGAGGCCGAGCGCTGGGCGCGCCAGGCCGTCGAACTGGACGAGTCCGGCGGAACGCTCTTTCAGCTGGCCTGGGACTACGCCCTGCTGGGGCGCATTTTCCTTAGGCAGGAGAAAGAAGATCGGGCGGTGGAATTTGCAAGGCGTGCGGAGCGCCTGTTCGCGGAATGCGGCGCAGGGGGCGGGCTGCGCCGTGTGCGGCAATTCGCGTCACGGTTGCGGCTGACCGGCGGCCCTCAGGCGTAGCCCAGCAGCCGGCCGCCCTGGTAGACCAGGAATGCCACCACCCAGGCCACCGAGGTGGAATAGGCGATGCTGAAGGCCATCCACTTCAGGGAGCCGGTTTCGCGGCGGATGGCGGCCACCGTGGAAAGACACGGCAGGTAGAGCAGCACGAAGACCATCATGGAAAGAGCGCTGAGCGGCGTCATGCCTGACCTGCGCAGTGCCTGCTGAAGGGCGTCGGGCTCTTCCCGGTCTCCCGCGGCGTACAGCACGCCCAGGGTGCTGACCACAATCTCCTTGGCCACGAAGCCCGACAGCAGAGCCACCCCCCCGCGCCAGTCGATGCCCAACGGTGCGAAGACCGGCGCCAGCAGCCGGCCCAGTTGGCCCAGGTAGGAGCCGGCCGTTTTTTCCGCCTTTTTTTTCAGTTCCAGTTCCCGCAGGGCGCGGTCGCGCTCCTTTTCCAGCTGTTGACGCTGCGGCGCGGTGGCCGTTTGCATGGACTGCGCATAACGGCTGCGTATTTCGGCTGCAGCACGATCGTAGTCGGTACTGTAGGGTACGTGGACGGGAAAGTAGGACAGGGTCCAGATGACGATGGAGCCCACCAGGATCACGCCGCTCATCTTGCGAAGGAAGATCTTGCTGCGGTCCCACATGTGGATCAACAGGCTCTTGAGCATAGGCAGGCGGTAGGGCGGCAATTCCATCACGAAGGGGGCATCGGCGCCCTTGAGCAGAGTGGAGCGCATCAGTCGTCCGGTGACTATGGACATCACGATGCCCAGCAGGTAGATGCCGAAAATCACGCCGCCGGCACGCAGACCGAAAAAGGCGCCGGCCAGGATGATGTAGACCGGCAGTTTGGCCGAACACGACATAAAGGGCGTGATCAGGATGGTCAGAATGCGGTCCTTTTCGCTCTCCAGGGTGCGCGCCGCCATGATGGCCGGCACGTTGCAGCCGAACCCCATGAGCATGGGGATGAAGGACTTTCCGTGCAGGCCGATGAGGTGCATGATGCGGTCCATCAGAAAGGCCGCCCGCGACATATAGCCGGTGTCTTCAAACAGCGCGATGCAGAAGAAGAGGATCAGGATGTTGGGCAGAAACACGATCACGCTGCCCACGCCGGCGATGATGCCGTCGACCAGCAGCGCCCTAAACAGGCCGTCGGGCAGCAGACGCGAAACGCCCGTAGACAGCATCCCCACGAAAGCGTCGATCCACTGCATGGGATAGGCACCGGCGCTGAAGGTGATCTGGAACATGGCCCAGATGAAAAAAAGGAAAATGGGAAAGCCGATGAAGCGGTTGGTGAGCACCAGGTCGATATTGCGCGAGATGTCCACGCGCTGCTTGGAAGAAGTGGTGTGCACCTCTTTCATGATGCCGGCGATGAACCCGTAGCGTTCGTCGGTCATGACGATTTCGGGGTCCTCGTCGAAAAGGTCCATGAGCCGTCGGCGCTCCTCGGCGGCGGCGGTGAGAATCTCGCTGCAGCAGTCCGTGGCCAGGGCGGCGATGCGCTCGCGGATGATGCGGTCGTCTTCGAGCAGCTTGATGGCCGTCCAGCGCGGGCTGTAGGAGAGCCCCAACTGGGGGTGGGCCTCGATGATGCCCTGCAGGCGCTCGATGGCGGCCTCGATGTCGTTGTTGTACTTGACGCGCCGGCGCGAAGAAGGATGCCGCTCGGTTTCGGCCGTTTCGATGGCACGCTCCAGCAGGGTGGCAACACCCTCTTCCTTGTTGCCCACCGTGAAGACCACCGGGACGTCCAGCAGCTCGGAGAGCTTCTCGGCGTTGATCTTGATGCCCCGCGAACGGGCCATGTCGGCCATGTTAAGGGCGAAGATGACCTTGCAGTCCAGTTCACACAGCTGCGTGGCAAGGTACAGGCTGCGCTCCAGGTTGGAGGCGTCGATGACGTCGATGACCACATCCGGGTGGCCCTCCAGCACAAAGTCGCGGGCCACGATCTCCTCGATGGAAAAAGGCGTCAGGCTGTAGGTGCCGGGAAGATCGACGATGCGCAGTTCGTAGCCGTTGCGGCGGATGCGGCCCTCTTTGCGCTCCACGGTCACCCCGGGCCAGTTGCCCACCTTCTGGCGGGTTCCGGTGAGCACGTTGAAGATGGTGGTCTTGCCCGAATTGGGGTTGCCGGCCAGGGCGATGGTGAGTTTTTTTTCGGCGGGCATGATCAGTCTTCCGGGGGCAGCAGCTCGACTTCGATCTGGGCGGCCTCTTCCACCCGCAGGGAAACGTGGTAGCCTTTGACCACCAGCTCCAGCGGGTCTTTCAGCGGGGCATACTTTTCCACCCGGATCTCGGTTCCCCGCACGATGCCCATCTCCTGGATACGCCGCCGCAGGATGCCGTTACCGCCCACCCGGCGGATGACGGCACGCTGTTTTTCGCGCAGTTCACTCAGTCGCATGGCGGCTCCGTGGCGGCGGCACGATCCGTGGCGGTGGATTCCGAAACCGCGGCTGCGCCTTTTTCCGCAGGGGAGACCAGCAGTTTCTGGGCCATGCCGCGGCCCAGCACGTAGCGCGTGAAATCCACGGCCACTGCGATCTGTCCCTGGCCATTGTTGGTCAACACTTCCAGCCGGTCACCGATGCGCAGCCCCATGGACAGCAGCCGAAGGCGCGCCGTGGGGCCGCCGCTGATCTCCCGGATGACCAGTTTCTCGCCCTGGCGGGCGGCCGAGAGCGGCATCAGCGGAACCCGTTGGCGCAGGCAGTCGGCGCAGATGCCGTAGATTTCCATCTTGTGCTGCAGCATCAGAAACCCGAAGGATTCCGCCACCCGGGACTGCTGCAATTCAAGCTGGTTGTCTCTGAACTCGATGATTCTGCGACACTTGGTGCAGATCATGTGGTCGTGGTGCTGGCCCAGGTGGAGGTGCTCGTAGCGCTGCTGGCCGTTGTCGAAGCGGTTGCGGCGGGCGAACCCGAAACGGCACATGAACTGCAGGGTTTCGCGGACGAAGTTAACGTCCAGGTCCACGCCGCGCTCCCTGAGCATCTGGTGCAGTTCGGTGGCCGTGACGTGGTGTTCGGTCTCCAGAAAGACCTGCAGCACCTTGAAGCGGTCTTCGAAACGATCGATGTTCTCCTGCTGGAACAGCTTACGGAACTGCTTTTTCTCTTCGGAATGAACCTGTTTCATGGTGCCTTTCCCCGGGCGGTGCCCCTTACAGGTTGGACACATTGTGACAGGCCTAAAAGATAAGGCGGCGCCAATTGCTTGTCAACGCGGCATGACCGCGACCCATGGGCGCCCGGCACCGTCCTGCCCGATGGGAGCTTATACGACAGCGGACCCCGGCCGTCAACCGAATAGCGGCCAGGGCAATCGCAAGTAACAGCCAGCATAGGTGATGTCCGAGGTTCGAGGGGCGGGCACGTGGCATCAAGCTATTTTCGATTTACCTGGAATAGCGGCGATAACGCCTTGACACAAACGCGCCGTT